>JAQGIV010000173.1 GCA_028290945.1 Phenylobacterium sp.
GTCCGCCGGCGCGGCGTTGGGGTCGAGCGCCGCGGTGAGGGCGGGCCCCCAGATGACCGTGTCCCAGCGATCCTGGAAGCCGCCCACCGCCGCGGCCTCGAAGCGGCCCACCCCGACGCCGGCCCGCAGGCGGATGGCCGCCGTGCCCTCGGCGGAGAGGGCGGTCACGGCGTCGGCCGCGGCCTGGGCGCGGCTGCGGCAGGCCGCCAGCCCCTGGCCATCGTCGATCCACACCGCCTGGATGGCGTCGCCGACGATCTCGACCACCGTGCCGCCCTGATCGACCACGGCGTCGATGGCGCGCGCCAGCAGGCGGTTGATGGCGCTGGCCAGCCGGTCGGCGCCGCGGGCCCCGTGCTCGCGTTCCAGGGCGGCGGTGAGGGCGGTGAAGCCGGATGCGTCGGCGACCATCACCGCGCCGCGGAAGCGCCTGTGCGGCGGATGCAGGCCCGAAGCGTCGGGCGCGGGAAGGCGGGCGGTCAGGCCGCCTGCGATGACGCCGGCCAGGCCGGCGTCGCTCACGCGAGGACGTCCACTTCGGCGGCGATCGGACTGTGGTCGCCCCAGATGGCCCGCGCACAGATCACGCCGCTCATCACCGCCGACTCCGCGGCGCCGGCGTTCAGGCCGTTGCGGGTCCAGTCGCCGCAGAGGAACAGGTTGCCGAAGCCGGACTCCTGCGCCCGCAGCCGCGCTTTCAGGCTGCCGGGCAGGTACTGGACGTACATCTCCGAGGGCGTGGTGTTGGCGCGCCAGTACTGGGCCTCGAAGCGGCGATCCGGGGCGCGGTCCTCGGGGTCATAGAGCACCGCCGGGTCGATCCCGATGTCGCCGGCGCCCGCCGCCCGCCACAGCGTCGCCGCCTCGGCCATCAGCCAGGACCTGGAGAGGGTGGCGGCCAGGTCGGTGGCGGCCTGCGCCTCCGCGGCGTCCTGCGCGGCCGGGCCCCGCATCTGGCCGCAGAAATAGGCGATCGACTGCGGCCGCTCCTGCGCCTTCCAGGTTTCCCGGGAGAGCAGGTGGCTCATGTCGGCCCAGCAGCTCAGCGGTTGGGCCGCGCCGGTGAGGGTGCGGCCCGGATAGTCGCAGCCGAGGTCCTCGTTGGTGCGCCGGAACCAGAGCTGCAGGGCGATGGTGCGGGTCAGCCCCAGCGCGTCGAACATCGCCTGCCACTTGGGCTTCACCGGCGGCAGGTCGGCGCAGACCCGCTTCAGCTCGCCCACCGGGATGCCGAGCACGATCTGGTCGAAGTCCTGGCCTGCAAGAAGCGTTCGGGTCTCCAGGACGGGGCTCCAGGGGGCCTCGAAATCGATCCCCTCGGCCTTCAGCTTCTGGCCGTCCTCGAGCTGGTCCCACTGCGGTTGGGCTGGCCAGCAGGGCAGGGGCGCGTCGGCCGGCCAGCCGGCCAGCGGCACGTCGATCAGCGGCTGGTAGGGTCCCGAGGCGGTCCGCGCCTGGACACCGACCTCGATGGCTTCGATCACGTCGCCCTCGCCGGGCCGCAGCCGCTCGACGCGCGAGAAGAACTCGAACTTCACGCCGCGGCGCGCCAGCTCCTGGTAGAGCGGCGCGATGACCACGTCGCCCATGCCGCCGCGCATGGTGTAGAACACGTGGCCGCGGAACCCCGCCGCCAGCCGCAGGAAGCCGCGCAGCGCGGTGCCGGCGCCCTGGCCCGGCTGGCCCGGATCGCCGTCCTTGTAGCCGAACACATAGTCGTAGCTGCAGCGCACGATCGGCGAATTGGCCAGCGCCTCGGCCGCAGCCTTCGGATCCGGCACGTCGCGCTTGTAGTGCTTGGCGACCTCCAGGCCGTGGCGGCGGATCCAGTCCTTCAGCTCATAGCGGTCGAGGGGATCGAAGCCGTTGTCGAGCACGTCGTCCTCGACCATGCCCCACAGCACGGTCTGGACCAGATAGACGGTCATCAGCATGCGATCGACGGTCTTGCTTGGCACGGCGTCGCCGGCCTTGGCCGCCGTGCTCGTGGCATAGGCTTCGATGTGGGCGATCAGGTCGCGGATCAGGTCGTCGGCGATGTCGTCGGCGATGCGCAGGACCAGGCCTTCGACCATCTGCAGCGCCTGCTCCAGGAAGCCGCCGTCGTCGGGCTTGGCGTGGTGCTGGTGGTGGGCCACCGTGCCGGTCGCCACGCCCACCATGCGGATCAGCGACTGCATCATCGCCGTGACGGTCGGCGGCTCGAAGCCCTCGCCGGGCAGGCCGGGCGCCGGCTCGAAATTGATCCACCAGGGATCGAAGACGGTATCGCCGTTGGCGTTCTTGTCGCGGTCCATCAGGGCGATGGCGTCGAGGCCGGTGAAGGCGTCCCAGACCGTGCGGTTGGGATGGCCTTGCGGGCGGCCGAGCGTCTCGTAGCAGCGGCGCAGCATGGCGAAGCTGTAGTTGTAGAAGCCGCCGAACAGGTGGAGCCCGTGCTCCAGGATGCGGTGGCCGTAGCCGTCGCGCAGGTCGCGGCCGCTGGCGCACTTGCCGCCGAGCCGCCAGCCCTGCTGGTAGAGGGTGATGTCGTAGCGCGCCACCCAGTCCGGCTGGTCGGTCAGGTGGAACACCGTCGAGAGCGCCCCCAGGCCGCCCCCGAGCACCGCGATACGCTGCCGGGCCATAACTCGCAGACGCGCCGGAGCACGCCCCTTTTTCCCCAGGAAGCCTTCATAAGAGGTCAGGTCAGAGGGCGAGGCAACCGGCGTGAACCGCGTTACGCCAAGAACGGCTCAGGCGGCGAGGAAGTGCAACACCCGCCACCAGAAGCCCGCGCTGATGCTGAGCGCCAGGCTGAGTCCGGCGAGGCGCGCCCAGTCAGGCCGCAGGGCGACCGCGCGGCGGCCATCGGGGAGAGAATTGGTGGGGCGGTGAAGGTCGGTCATGTCGCTCGGGCGTGGCGTCGGTCTGCCACTGGGGTAGGACCGGCCCGGGCGGCCCGCCATCCCGCGAACTGCCCATCCTGGGTCGATCGGCTGCGACCGATCAGCCCGCCAGAGCCTCGCGGAAGAAGTCGACGCCGAGCGTGCGCGCCGCCCGGGCCGCCTCGGGGTGGAAGGCCATGCGCACCGGGCCGCCGCGGCCCTTGTGGGCGAAGGGGTCGACGATGGTCTGTTCGGGCAGGTCGCGATCGAAGCCGTGGCCGGCGCCTGGATGGGTCACGCCGCGGACCCGCGCGCGGCTCTGCGGCGGCAGGCGGGCGAGCAGCTGGTCGAGGCCGTCGGGATCGTCATAGCTGTCGGCGTCGCCGGCCTGGATCAGCACCGGCGCGCCGGTGAGGTCGGCGAGCGACAGGCCGGGCACGACCTCATAGGCCCAGCAGACCGGATAGAGCGCCACATGGCCGCGGAAGGCCGGCGCCTGGTCGTTGAGCGCCTGCGCGGCCGCGGTGGCGGCGAGCAGGGTGACGACCCCGCCCCAGGAGAAGCCCATGATCCCGATCCGCGCCGCATCGACCTCCGGCTGGGCGGCCAGGAACCGCTTGGCGGCGAAGGCGTCGGGCAGGGTCTCGACCGGGCTGCGCGGACGGGCGGCCGCGCCGCGGGCGGTCCCGCGCGCCGCCCACATGTCGATCTCCAGGGTGGCGATGCCCGCCGCGTTCAGCGCCGCGGCATGGAATTCGCCGCGGCCGTCGACCCCGTCGGAGCCATGGCAGATCACCACGCCGGGCGTCGCCCCGCTGGCGTCCGACAGCATGGTGTTGAGCTTGCCGGCCACGGTGAGCGCGGGCTCGGCCGCGGTCGGGAAGGCGACGTAGGAGCTGCGGATCGTCGTCATGCTAGCGCGGCCGCCCGGCGTGCTCGGCGAGGATCAGGGCCGCGCAGGCGGTGACGTTGCGACCGGTGGGCAGGTGGATGAATTCGTTGGGGCCGTGGGCGTTGGAGTGCGGGCCCAGCACGCCGGTGATCAGGAACTGCGCCTTGGGGAACTTCTCCCCCAGCATGCCGATGAACGGGATCGAGCCGCCTTCGCCCATCAGCGCGGCGGGGCGCCCGAAGGTCGCCTGCGAAGCGCTCTGGATGGCGGCCTCCAGCCAGGGCGCCAGCGGCGGGGCGTTCCAGCCGCTGGCCGCCTGCTCGGCCTCGAAGCGGACGCCGGCGCCCTGCGGCGGATCATCGGTGAGCGCGCGCGTCATCGCCTCGGCGGCCTTGGTCCCGTCGGTGGTCGGCGGCAGGCGCATGCTGAGCTTCAGGACGGTCCTGGGGCGCAGCACGTTGCCGGCGTTCTCCGGCGCGGGCAGGCCGTCGGCGCCCACCACGGCGAGCTGCGCCCGCCAGGTGCGGTTGAGCACCAGCTGGACACCGTCGTCGAGGCTGGGATGGGTGTCGCCGGCGAAGGGGAACTTGCCCCAGACCTGGTCGCCGAGCGCGGCGGCGGCGACCTTGGCCTGCTCGATCCGCTCGGCGGGGATCTGGGCGGTGAGTTCCGGCAGCTTCACCTCGCCGGTGGTCTCGTCCTCGATGCGGGAGAGCAGGGCGCGGGCCAGGCGGAAGCTGTCGGGCACGATCCCGGAGGCGTCGCCCGAGTGCACCCCCTCGGTCAGCACCTCGACGGTCAGCCGCCCGCCGGCCAGGCCGCGCAGCGAGGTGGTGAGCCACAGCTGGTCGTAGTTCCCGCAGCCTGAATCCAGGCAGATCACCAGCGACGGCGCGCCGATGCGCTCGGCCAGGTGGTCGACGTAGAACGGCAGGTCGTAGCTGCCGCTCTCCTCGCAGGCCTCGATCAGCACCACGCAGCGGGCGCGCTGCACGCCCTGGCGCTGCAGGGCCAGCAGGGCGGTCACCGAGGCGTAGATCGCATAGCCGTCGTCGGCCCCGCCGCGGCCATAGAGCTTGTCGCCCCGGATCACCGGCTCCCAGGGCCCGAGGCCCTCGGACCAGCCGCTCATCTCGGGCTGCTTGTCCAGGTGACCGTAGAGCAGGACGGTGTCGTCGATCTCGCCCGGCGCCTCGATCAGGATCACCGGCGTGCGGCCCTCGAGGCGCACCACCTCCAGCGTCGCGCCGGGCAGCTCGGCGAGCTTGGCCTTGGCCCAGCCGGTCATGTGGGCGACGGCCGCGTCGATGTGGCCGTTGGCCTGCCAGTCTGGGTCGAAGTGCGGCGACTTGGCCGGGATGCGGATGTAGTCGACCAGCGCCGGGGTGATCTCCTCGCGCCAGATCTCCTCGACGAACTGATTGAGGGCGGAAGCATCCATGGGCGGCGCTCGGGACGGGGACGGTGAGACCACCGGCTCTACGCGATGGCGCGCCGCCTCGCCAGGGCGTTGCCGGCCCGCGCTGCGGACCGCGTGCTGTAGATATTGCCGGACCCGCTGCAGGCCTTGCCTAGCGTCCGCGCAACTTCTGCCGCGGCCCGGCCGCCCCGCCTCGGAAAGCCCAACCAAAACAGCAGGCGCGCCGCGGCGTGCGACTTGCGTCGCGCGGCGAGGGCAAGAGCTCCCCGGCGTCAGAAAGACGTCCGGTCTGAGAAGAAGGACTGTCAACGATGGCTATGAATTCCATCAATACCAATGCAGCCGCAATGATCGCGCTGCAAAACCTCAGCGCGACCCAGAACCAATTGGGGGTGGTCCAGAACCGGATCGACACCGGTCTCAAGATCGCCAGCGCCAAGGACAACGGGGCCATCTGGGCCATCGCGCAGACCGAGAAGGCGCAAGCCTCTTCGCTCGACGCGGTGTCGAACTCGCTGAACAACGGCAAGTCGGTTCTCGACACGACGTTGCAGGCGGGCACCCAGCTGACCGACATCCTGAACCAGATGCGGCAGAAGGCGCTTGCGGCTTCTGACGCCGGCATCGACGACGCCTCGCGCACCCAGTACGAGACGGAGTTCGTGAAGCTCGGCCAGAGCTACGCCAACGTGGTGGCTTCCTCCTCGTTCAACGGCGTGAACCTGATCGACGCTTCCTCGGGCAACATCTCGGCCATCGGGTCGGCCGACGGGACCATCAAGGTGACCTCGTCGCACGTGAACCTGAACGCGAACGCCGTGTTCGCGGGCGGGTTGACGATGACCCCCGGCACGGTCGTGGCTCCGGCCACCACCGCGTCCGTCGACCAGGTCTCGGCGGTGCCGGTGCCCTGGGCCGATGGCACGGGCGCGACCGCGGCTGCGGCGCTCGCCTTGGTCGACACGGCGATCAAGCAGGTGACGCAGGGGCTGTCGAGCTTCGGTGTGGACTCCAAGGCTGTCGACAACCAGCTCACCCTGGTCGGCAAGCTGCAAGACAGTCTCAACACCGGCATCGGCAACCTGGTCGACGCCAACCTGGCTCAGGAAAGTGCGAGCCTGCAGGCTCTGCAAACCAAGCAACAGCTCGGCGTGCAGGCCCTGTCGATCGCCAACCAGTCCACCAGCGTCCTGTTGGGTCTGTTCAAGTAAGCCTGACCGGCGCGGTTCGCCGCGCCGGCCCGGTTCGCGCATCGGCGGGGAGGGCGACCTCCCCGCCGTTCCTTTTTTGAGGCCGGCGCCTCAGAACGGCGCGGTCCAGCCGCCGCCGATCGACTGGATCAGCGCCACCGCCGTGGTCTCCCGCGTGGCGGCCGCCTGCACCAGCGTGCGCCGGGTATTCAGCGCCGTCACCTGGGCGGTGACCACGTTGGTGTAGGCCACCTGGCCCTCGCGGTACTGGTTCAGCACCATGGTCGCGGCGAGATCGGCGTCGTTGGCGGCGCTCTGGCGCAGGGCGTATTCGTCGGCCAGCACGCGGGTGGCGGCCAGCTGGTCCTCCACGTCCTGCAGCGCGGCCAGCACCGCCTGGCGGTAGCGGGCCACGGCCTGGTCGTAGCCGGCGCGGGCGGCGCTCACCTGGGCGTGGGTCAGGCCGCCGTTGAACAGGGTCTCCGCCGCCGAGATCCCCAGCGACCAGACGCTGTTGGAGGCGTTGAACAGCTTGCCGAGCTCGGTGGCCGAGAAGCCGTAGGAGCCGGTGAGCGTCAGGTTCGGATAGTAGGCGGCGGTGGCCACCCCGATCTGCGCGCTGGCCGCGGCCGCGCGGCGCTCGGCGCCGGCGATGTCGGGGCGCCGCTGCAGCAGGGTGGAGGGCATCCCGGCCGGGACCTGCGGGATGGCGGCCGACCAGTGGGGATCGGCGGGCAGGGCGAAGCTCTCCGGCGTCTGGCCGGCCAGCACCGCGATGGCGTGCTCGAAGGCCGCCCGGGTGCGCGACAGGTCGGCGAGGTCGGCCTGGGTGGTGGCCAGCAGGCTCTGCGCCTGCAGCGCGTCCGAGTGCGGGGCGATGCCGGCGTTGTAGCGGTTCTGGGCGATCTGCAGGCTGCGCTGGTAGCCGGCCACCGCCAGGGTGAGCAGGGCGATCTGCTGGTCGGCGCTGCGCAGGCCGAAATAGTCGACGGCCAGCGAGCCCTGGGCGGAAAGCTCGGCGGCCGCCAGGTCGGCCTGGGTGGCCTGGGCGGTCCCGCGCGCGCCCTCGATGCCGCGCCGGATGCGACCCCAGACGTCCGGCGTCCAGCTGGCCCCCAGGTTGGCGCGGTAGGTGTTGGTGGTGCGGCCGCCGCCGCCGGTGACCACCGTCGTGCCTCCGGCCCCGGTGACCACCGTGCCGCTGGATCCCTTGCCGCTGCCGGTGCGGGTGGCGCTGCCGGTCAGGTCGACGGTGGGGAACAGGGCGGCCCGCTGCTCGCTCACCAGGGCCTCGGCCTGCCGGTAGGCGGCCTCGGCGGCGGCGACGTTCTGGTTGGAGATGTTCACCCGGGCTTCGAGCGCCGAGAGCGTCGGGTCGTTGAACACGCTCCACCAGTCGCCGCGCGGCGACAGGTCGGCGGGCTGGGCCGGTTGCCAGCCCTGTTCCTTGAAAGCCGGCGTCAGCGGCAGGCTCGGCCGGTGATAGTTCGGTCCCACCATGCAGCCGGCCAGGGCGGTTGCGGCGGCGGCGGAGACCAGGGTGCGGATCAGTCGGTTTGACATGTGCTTCACCCCTTGGCCGGTTCGGGGGCCGGCGCGGGCCCCGGCCCGCCGGTCCGGCTCAGGAACCGCTCGTCCTTCCGGTGTGGACGCAAGCGGTCGAGGTAGACGTAGACGACGGGCGTGGTCAGCAGGGTCAGCATCTGGCTGGCGATCAGCCCGCCGATGATGGCGACGCCCAGCGGCTGGCGCAGCTCCGAGCCCTCGCCGAAGCCGATGGCCAGCGGCAGGGCGCCGAGGCCGGCGGCGAGCGTGGTCATCAGGATCGGGCGGAAGCGCAGCAGGCAGGCCTCGCGCACAGCCTCGACCGCCGAGAGCCCGCGCGATCGTTCCGCCTCCAGGGCGAAGTCGATGATCAGGATGGCGTTCTTCTTGACGATGCCGATCAGCAGGAAGACCCCGATCAGCGCGATGATCGAGAACTCCATCTTGAAGATCAGCAGCGCCAGCACCGCGCCGACCCCCGCCGAGGGCAGGGTGGAGAGCACGGTGATCGGGTGGACCAGGCTCTCGTAGAGCACCCCCAGCACGATGTAGATCGCCACCAGGGCGGCCGCCACCAGCACCGGCTCCTGCTTCAGCTGGTCCTGGAAGCTGCGCGCCGTGCCCTGGAAGCCGCCGCGCACATTGATCGGCATGGCGATGCGGCCCTCGGCGCTGGTGAAGGCGGCCTGGGCGTCGCTCAGCGCCTTGCCGGGCGCCAGGTTGAACGAGATGGTGGCGGCCAGTTCGGCGTCCTGGTGGTTGACGCTGGCCGGGCTCGACCGCTCGATGATGTTGGCCAGCGCCGGCAGCGGGATCATCCGGCTGGCCGTGGTGCTGACGCCGCTGCCGGTGGCGGAGTCGCGCAGGCCCGGGTTGGCCTTGGACGCATTGGCCGGGGTCGCGGCGCTGGACGCCGCCGTCGTGGCGCTGCCGCCGCCGCCGCTCGTGCCGCTGAGCGTGGAGACCACCGAGGCCGAGCTTCCGCCGCCAACGCTCGTGGTCGTGGCGCTGCTGGTCTGCGCGCCGGCTGCGGCCTGGCCGAAGGTGCCGCTGCCCGCGCCGCCGCCGGCTGCGGAGCCGGTGGCGGCGGTCTCATAGGGGGTGCGGGCCGGCGCGATGGCCACCGCCCCGCCGCCGGATGCGGTTGCGCCGGCGGCGCCCTGGGTCGTGCTGAGGGCGCTGCCGCCGGTCCCGCCGCCGCCGCTGCCGGTGGTCGGGGTGGCGATCGACGCGAACGGCCGGGCGACGGCGCTGCGGACGCCGGCGATGGCGCTGCGTCCGGCGATCGGGTTGAACAGCGTCGCCACCGGCTGGGCGGCGCGGCGGGTCACCGTGCTCGGCCCCGCCGTGGGCACGTTGACGCTGGCCAGCGCCTCGGGCCCCTGGCCGTAGGGCCGGCCGTTCTCCAGCACCACGCTGTACTGGTTGACGTCCTCGTAGATGGTCGCGATCTGCCGCTGGCCGAAGCTGTCGTAGAGGGCGTTGTCCACGTCGCGCGCCGTGACGCCCATCCGCGCGGCGCTGTCCTTGTCGACGTTGACGAAGGCCTCGACGCCGTTGTCCTGCACGTCGTTGTCGAGGTCGGTGAGCGTCGGGTCCTGCCTGAGCGCATCGGTGAGCTTGATGGTCCAGGCCTTCAGGGTGGCGGCGTTGTCGGCCTTCAGCGTGTACTGGTAGAGCGCGTTGCCGCCGCGACCGCCCATGCGCACGTCCTGCTGCGGGTTGAGGAACACCGCCACCCCGGTGACCCGCGACAGCTGCGGCCGCAGCCGGGCGATCACGTCCTGGCCCTTCACCCCCGGGCGCGCCGAGGGCGGCTTGAGGGTGACGGCCAGGAAGCCGCCGCCCGCCCGTCCGCCGCCGGTGAAGCCGACCACCGTCTCGACCGCCGGATCGCGCAGGATGATCCGCTGCATCTGCATCAGCTTGCCGCCCATGGCGGCGGCCGAGATCGACTGGTCGGCGCGCATGCCGCCGTTCAGCCGCCGGCTCTCCTGCTGTGGGAAGAAGCCCTTGGGCACGGCGCTGTAGAGGTAGACGTTGAGGCCGATGACGGCGGCGAGGATCAGCAGGATCAGGAGCTTGTTGCCCAGCGCCCAGTCGAGGCTGCCCTCGTAGGTCACCAGCATCCGGTTCCAGCCGGCCTCCAGCCAGCGCGCGGCCCGGTTGGGCGCCTTCTTCGGCGCCTGCCGGCGCAGCAGCCAGGCGCACATCATCGGCGTGGTGGTCAGCGAGATGACCAGCGAGATCATCACCGCGGCCGACAGCGTCACCGCGAACTCGCGGAACAGCCGCCCGACCTGGCCGCCCATGAACAGCAGCGGGATGAACACCGCCACCAGGCTGACGCTGATCGACAGCACCGTGAAGCCCACCTCGCGGGCGCCCAGCAGGGCCGCCTGGAAGCGGTTCATGCCGGCCTCCAGGTGGCGGGTGGTGTTCTCCAGGACGACGATGGCGTCATCGACCACGAAGCCGGTGGCCACCGTCAGCGCCATCAGGCTGAGGTTGTTCAGCGAGAAGCCCAGCAAGTACATCGCCCCGAAGGTCCCCAGGAGCGAGACGATGGTGGCGACGGCCGGGATCACGGTGGCCCGGGCGCTGCGCAGGAAGGCGCTGACCACCAGCACCACCAGCACGATGGCGATCAGCAGGGTGATCTCGATCTCCTGCAGCGAGGCGCGGATCGAAGTGGTGGAATCCGAGGCCACCTCCAGCTTGATGTCGCCGGGCAGCTCAGCGCGGAGCTGCGGCAGCTCCTTCATGACGTTGTCGACGACGCGGATGATGTTGGCGCCGGCCTGCTGGGTGACCAGCACCACGATGGCCGGCTTGCCGTTGAACAGGCCCAGGGTGCGCACGTCCTGCACGCCGTCGGTGACCTGGGCCACGTCCTTCAGCCGGACCGGCGCGCCGTTGCGCCAGGCGATCACCAGCCCCTGGTAGTCGGCCGCCATGTGGCCCAGCGTGTTGGTGTAGAGCTGCAGCCGCCGGTCGCCGTCGTCGATGGCGCCCTTGGGCCGGTTGGCGGTGGCGGCCTGCACCGCGGCGCGGACGTCTTCGCCCGACAGGCCATAGGCGTTCAGCGCATAGGGCAGCAGCTCGACCCGCACCGCCGGCAGGGACGAGCCGCCGATCTCCACGTCGCCCACCCCCGGCACCTGGCTGAGCCGCTGCTGCAGGATGTTGGAGGCCGCGTCGTAGATCTGGCCGGGCGTGCGGGTGGACGAGGTGAGGGCCAGGATCACCACCGGCTGGTCGGCTGCGTTGCGCTTCCGGTAGGTCGGGTTGGAGCGCAGGCTGGTCGGCAGGTCGGCGCGGGCGGCGTTGATCGCGGCCTGCACCTCGCGCGCGGCGGCGTCGATGTTCTTCGACAGGTCGAACTGCAGGGAGATCTGCGTCGAGCCGGTGGAGCTGGACGAAGTGATCTCGTTGAGGCCGGAGATCACCGAGAGCCGCCGCTCGAGCGGCGTGGCGACGCTGGTGGCCATGTTGGTGGGGCTGGCGCCGGCCAGGCTGGCGTTCACCGAGATGGCCGGATAGTCGACGTTGGGCAGCGGCGCGATGGGCAGCACGAAGAAGGCCGCGATGCCGGCCAGCGCCAGGCCGGCGGTGAGCAGGATGGTGGCGATCGGCCGCCGGATGAAGGGCGCCGACAGGTTCACGTGGCGGGCTCCGGATCCGGCTCGCCGGCGCTCGCCCCGGTGCGGCGCTTCATGGGCTGCAGCCGGTCGAAGGCCAGGTAGATCACCGGCGTGGTGAAGACGGTCAGCAGCTGGCTGACGATCAGCCCGCCGAAGATGGCGATGCCCAGCGGCCGCCTGAGCTCGGCGCCCTCGCCCAGGCCGATCATCAGCGGCACGGCGGCGAACAGGGCGGCCATGGTGGTCATCAGGATCGGCCGGAAGCGCAGCAGCGCCGCCTGGTGGATCGCCTCGCGCGGGCTCTTGCCCTGCTCGCGCTCGGCGTCGATCGCGAAGTCGATCATCATGATCGCGTTCTTCTTCACGATGCCGATCAGCAGGATGATGCCGATGATGGCGATCACCCCCAGGTCATGGCCGGTGAGCATCAGGGCCAGCAGCGCGCCGACCCCGGCCGAGGGCAGGGTCGACAGGATGGTCAGGGGGTGGACGTAGCTCTCGTAGAGCACGCCCAGCACGATGTAGACGCAGACCACCGCCGCCAGGATCAGCCACAGCTCGTTGGACAGCGAGTTCTGGTAGGCGCCGGCCGCCCCCTGGAAGCTCATGGTCACCGAGGTCGGCATCTGCAGGTCCTTGGCCGCGCGGCTGATGGCGCTGACGGCGCTGCCCAGCGAGACGCCGGGCGCGGTGTCGAAGCCGACGGTGGCGGCCGGGAACTGGGCGACGTGGGTCACCTGCAGCGGCGCGGGCGCCTCGCGGATGGTGGCGATGGCCGACAGCGGCGTCGGCTGGCCGCCGGTGGTGGCCAGTTGCAGGCGGCCGAGCTCCTCCGGCGTGCGGGCCAGCCCCGGCTGGCTCTCCAGGATCACGCGGTACTGGTTGGTCTCGGTGAAGATGGTCGAGACGATCCGCTGGCCGAAGGCGGAATAGAGCGCGTCGTCGATCGCCGCGGTGCTGATCCCCAGCCGGGCGGCCGTGTCGCGGTCCACGTCGATGAAGATGGCCGGCGAGGTGGCGTTGGCGTCGGTGGTGACGTTGCGGACCTGCTTCAGGGTCGCGAGCCTGGCCGCGAGCCGGTCGGCCCAGTCGTGGACGTCCGCGGTGTTCGACCCCTCCAGCGACAGGCGGTACTGGGTCGGCCCGGTCTCCGCGTCGATGGTCAGGTCCTGGGTGGGCTGCAGGTAGAGCGTCATGCCGGCCACGCGGGCGGCGGCGTCCTTCAGCCGCTGCATGACCTTGTCCTGCGAGCCGTGGTTGGGCTTCAGGTTGACCAGCATCTGGCCGGTGTGGAGCATGGCGTTGGTCGAGGCGTCGACGCCGACCAGCGAGGAGACCGTGTCGACGGCGGGGTCCTTCAGCAGCTCGGCGACCACCTGCTGCTGCATCTGGCTCATGCGCGAGAAGGAGATGTCGCGGGCGGCCTCGGTGCGGGCCTGCAGCTGGCCGGTGTCCTGGGTCGGGAACAGGCCCTTGGGGATGACCAGGTAGAGGATCACGGTGAGCACCAGCGTCCCCGCCGCCACCATCAGGGTCTGCGGCTGGCGGTCGAGCACCCAGGTGAGCGCGCCGTCGTAGCGTTCGAGCAGCTTGTCGAACATCGCCTTGGAGCGGCGGCCGATCGCCCCGCCCTCGGTCTGGGCGCCCGGCTTCAGCCAGCGGGCGGCCAGCATGGGCGTCAGCGTCAGGGACACCACCGCCGAGATCAGGATGGTGATGGCCAGCGTCATGGCGAACTCGCGGAACAGCCGGCCGACCACCTCCTGCATGAACAGCAGCGGGATCAGCACCGCGATCAGCGACACGGTCAGGCTGATGATGGTGAAGCCGATCTGCTTGGCGCCGTTCAGCGCCGCCTGGAACGGCGTCTCGCCCTCTTCCACGTGGCGGGAGATGTTCTCCAGCATGACGATGGCGTCGTCGACCACGAAGCCGGTGGCGATGGTCAGGGCCATCAGGCTGAGGTTGTTGAGGCTGTAGCCCAGCAG
>JAQGIV010000178.1 GCA_028290945.1 Phenylobacterium sp.
CGCCACGGCCGCGCAGCTGCGCGCCCTGCCGGCCCGCGCCATCGCCAAGCCGATCGCCGGGGCTACGGCCGCCGCCGACCGGCGCCTCTCGCCCGAGGGCCCGACCTCGGCCATCGACGCCGGCCGACAGGCCCCGGTGCCGTTGATGATCGGCGTCAACAGCGGCGAGGATTCCCTGCTCGATTCCACCGGCGGGCTCGCCAAGGCCAAGGCCGCGGCCAAGCCGGCCGACCTCGCCAAGGTGCGCGCGCTCTACGGCCCCGGCACCGACGACGAACTGGCCGTGCGCTATATGTTGCGAGACGGGGTGGGCACCGCGCCGGCCCGCTGGGTGGCGCGCAAATGGTCGGCCCGCGCGCCGGCCTACCTCTACCGGTTCGACCACGTCGACGAGGCGGCCCGAGCTCGCCAGGCCCGCGCGGCGCACGGCTCGGAGATCTTCTACGTCTTCCAGACCCTCGGCCGGCAGCCGGCCGATCCGCCGGTCCCGACGCCGGGCGACGAGCGGCTGGCCGCCGAGATGCACGCCCGCTGGGTGGCCTTCGCCAAGACCGGTCACCCCGACGTCGCCGGCCGCCCGGCCTGGCCCGCCTATTCCGCCGCGACGGATCGCTGGATGGTGTTCGGACCCGCCGGCTCCTCGGTGCAATCCAAGGTGCTGAAGACCCAGCTCGACTGGCATGAGAAGCGCACGGCGCCGCTGATCGTGCTGGTCCGCCTGCAGGCCGAGTTCAAGCGCCTGTTCGGGCGCTGATCAGCGGGACTTGCCGCGCGCCAGGTGCTGCTTCCAGAACGCCACCGCCTCGGCCTTGGCCTCGCGGCCTTCCGGCGTGTTGACCATCAGGTCGGAAAAGCCGTGCGGCATGCCTTCGTAGATCTCCAGCCGGGACTCGCCGCCGGCCCCGCGGATCGCCCGATGCAGGCGCACGAAGTCGCTGAGCAGGAACTCCTTGGTGCCGCCCTGGATCAGGGTCGGCGGATAGCCCTTCTTGAAGTCGCCATAGACCGGTGAGGCATAGGGGTTCCGCTGGTCGGCGGGCGCGGCGTAGGCGTCGATGCCCGGCTGCACCGTGCCCGGCCGCAGCGCCGGGTCCGCCTCCGACAGGGTGATGCGGGTGTCGCCGGCTCCCGTCAGGTCGGTGGCCGGCGATTGCAGCAGCAGGGCGGCCGGCATCGGCAGGCCCTGGTCGCGGATCTTCAGCGCCGTGGCCGCCACGATGGTGCCGCCCGCTGAGCCGCCGAACATGCCGATGCGGCGGGGCTTCACGCCCTGCGCCAGCAGCGCCTTGTAGACCGCCAGCACCTGGTCGGTGACCTGGCGCCACTGGCCCCGCGGCGCGACCAAGTATTCCACCGAGATCACCCGCCGCCCGGTGGCGTCGGCCATGATCGCCGGGCCCAGCAGGTTGGAGCGCGCGCTGCCGGAGACGAAGCCGCCGCCGTGCACATAGATCAGCACCGAGCCGTCGTCCTTGTAGCCCTTGGGCCGCACCTCGACGGTCGGCGTCCCGCCCAGGACGCGATCGCGCGCCGCGGAGCCGTAGGTCTTCAGGGCCCGGTCGGCGACGCTGAGCGAGCGCTGCTCATTGGCCTGGTAGAGCGCGTCGAACTCCGCGGTCGTGCGGGCCGGCGTCGGGGTGGGCGCGAGGATGAAGGCCCGGTAGCCGGCGTAGATCGCGGCGGCTTCCGGCGAGATCGTCGAGGGCACATAGGCCCGCATCGGCAGCGGGACGGCCGCGGCCGATTGCGCAAGGGCCGACGGAGGCGCCAGCGCGACCAGGCTGCAGCCGATGACAAGGGCGAGTGCGCGCGATCGCATATTCATCTTCCTCCCGGGGCCTCTACGGGGCCATGGCCGCAAGGTGAGGCAGGTTATACAAGTAGGCAAGACTGCTTGTATGTGTCGTTATCAACCGGTGGCGCCCGCGCGCCGCCGTCAGTAGGACTAGGGCGTGGGCACAGACCGCCATTTTCTCGAAAGCCTGCTGGGCCGCATGACCCTCGAGGAGAAGGTGGGCCAGCTCAGCCTCTATTCGGCGGACGTCAAGCTGGCCGGGGCCGAGACGGTCAATCCGGCGCTGACCTTCAAGGCGCCGCAGAGCCGGTTCGAGGATATCCGGGCCGGCCGCGTGACGGGCGTCTTCAACGGCTACGGCGAGGCCTATATCCGCGCCCTGCAGACGATCGCGGTGGAGGACTCCCGGCTCGGGATCCCGCTGATCTTCGGGGCCGACGTCATCCACGGCTTCCGCACCGCCTTTCCCGTGCCGCTGGCGGAGGCGGCGAGCTTCGAGCCGGAGCTGGCGGAGCGGGTCGCCGAGACCGCCGCGGCCGAGGCGGCCGCCGAAGGCCTGCACTGGACCTTCGCGCCCGGCGCCGATCTGTGCCGCGACGCGCGCTGGGGCCGGGTGGTGGAGAGCTACGGCGAGGACACCCTGGTCGCCAGCCGGTTCGCGGCCGCCCGGGTGCGGGGCTTCCAGGGCGATGACCTGCGCGATCCCCGCCGGCTGATGGCGACGGTCAAGCATTTCGCGGCCTATGGCGCCGCCGAGGCCGGCCTCGACTACAATACCGCCGAGATCTCGCGGACCACCCTGGTCGACCACTACCTGCCGCCCTACCGCGCGGCGGTCGAGGCGGGCGCCGGCGCGGTGATGACCGCGTTCAACGATGTCGACGGCGTGCCGGCCAGCGCCAACCGGGAGCTGCTCACCGGCCTGCTGCGCGAGCAGTGGGGCTTCAAGGGCTTCACCGTCTCCGACTACAATTCCGACTTCGAGACCATCGTCCATGGCCTCGCCGACAGCCCGCGCGAGGCGGCGCGGCTGTGCTTCCTGGCCGGCCTCGACATGTGCATGCAGAGCGGGCTCTACGCCGACCAGCTGGCGGGGCTGGTGGCGGACGGCGCCGTCGAGGAGGCCGCCGTCGACCGGTCCGTGCTGCGGGTGCTGGCCGCCAAACAGGCGCTCGGCCTGTTCGAGAATCCCTATCGCGGGTTGGGCGCTGCGTTCGATCCGGGGCCGGCGCGGGCGCTGGCCCGCGAGGCCGCCCGTCGGTGCCCGGTGCTGCTGAAGAATCGCGACGGCGTGCTGCCGCTGAAGGCCGGCGCGCGGGTCGCGCTGATCGGGCCGTTCGCCCGCGAGCACCAGAACCTGAACGGCGCCTGGGCGATCTTCGCGGCCAACGGCCAGTCGGTGAACCTGGAAGACGGCTTCCGGGCGGCGCTGGGCGACCAGGCGCTGATCGTCGAGCCGGGCTGCGCGATCTCCGAAGCCCTGCCCGGGGGGCTGGAGGCGGCCGCCGCGGCGGCGGCCGGGGCCGACGTGGTGCTGCTGGCGCTGGGCGAGGGCCAGCACATGTCCGGCGAATCCCGCTCGCGCACGGATATCGGCCTGCCGGCCGCCCAGATCGAGCTGGCGCAGGCGATGCGGCGCACCGGCAAGCCGATCGTCACCCTGTTGCGCACCGGCCGCCCGCTGGCCATCCCCGAGCTCGCGGCGCTGTCGGACGCGCTGCTGGTCACCTGGTTCCTGGGCTGCGAGACCGGCGCCGCGGTGGCCGACCTGGTGCTGGGCCGCGCCGCGCCGAGCGGTCGGCTGCCGATGAGCTTCCCGCGGCATGTGGGCCAGGCGCCGATCTACTATGCCCGCAAGGCCACCGGCCGGCCGCCGCGCGACCCGCCCGGCCCGTTCACCGCCCGCTACATCGACGCCGAACCGGGGCCGCTCTATCCGTTCGGCTTCGGCCTCGGCTACGGCCGGATCGACTACGGACCGACGCGCGTCAGCCCGGCCGACCTTGCCGGGTCCGGCGCCGTGACCGTCTCGTGCGAGCTGACAGAGCGCGCCGGCGCCGACATCGAAGAGGTCGTGCAGCTCTACGTCCACGACGTCGCGGCCAGCCGGGTGCGGCCGGTGCGCGAGCTGAAGGCTTTTCGCAAGGTGGCGGTGGCCGCCGGGGCGCGGGTGGTCGTGGAATTCGAATTGCGCCGCGAGGACCTGGGGTTCGCCGACGGGACCGGCGGCTGGACCGTCGAGCCGGGCGCCTTCGAGGTCTGGATCGCGCCGAACGCCGAGGCCGGGGTTCCGGCCCGCTTCGTGCTGCGGTCTGAGGCGGGGGCGTGAGCTTGGCGATCGGCGAACCGGCGGCGCCCCTGGGCTGGGCCCGGATCACCGCCTTCGGGGCGGGCGACTTCGCCTGCAACCTCTATTGGCAGAGCATCTCGCTCTACCTGCTGTTCTACTACACCGACGCCGTCGGGCTTTCCCCCGCCACCGCCGGCCTGATCTACATGGTCGCCTCGATCTGGGACGGGCTGATCGACCCGCTGGTCGGCGCGGCCGCCGACCGCACCCGGACCCGCTGGGGCGGCTACCGGCCCTACATCCTGTTCGGCGCCGTGCCGCTCGCCCTGGCGTTCGGCCTGCTCTACTACCGGCCGCCGTTCGAGGGCGCGCCGCTGATCGCCTTCGTGCTGGGCGCCCACCTGCTGTTCCGCACCCTCTATGCCGCCGTCAACGTGCCCTACGCCGCCTTGAGCGCGCGCATGACCCGCGACGCGGGCGAGCGGGCCGCCTTGTCGGGCGCCCGGATGCTGTTCTCCACCCTGGCGGCGGTGGCGGTCGCGCTGGCCACCCAGCCGATCGCCAAGGCGGTCACCGGCCCCCCGGACGGGGCGCGGGGGTTCTTCGTGGCCGCCTGCCTGTTCGCCGGCGTCGCCACCCTGGTCCTGCCGCTGGTGTTCGCCACCACGCGCGAACAGCTGCCGGCCCGAGCCTCCGCCCCGCAGGGCGGCGGGTCGCGGGCCTATTGGGGGAGCGTGCTGGGCAACCGCGCCTTCTGGACGCTGATCATCGGCGGCGGCTTCATGATCACCTGCATGACCGCGCTCGGGAAGTCGGTGCTCTACTACTTCAAATACTACCTGCACGACGAGGCCGGCGCGCGCACCGCCCTGGCGCTGGCCAGCGCCAGCGGGCTCGTGATCGTGCCGTTCTGGATGGCTGTGGCCCGGCGCGTCAGCAAGCGGGCGATCTGGCTGGCCAGCTGCGCCATCTACGCCGCGGGCCTGATCGCCTTCGCCCTGCTCGACCTTCACGCCGCCTGGCAGATGGACGTCTTCCTGGTCTACATGCAGGTCGCCACGGCCGGGCTGTCGTTCGCCTATTGGGGCATCCTGCCGGACACCGTCGAATATGGTCAGTGGAAGACCGGCGTGCGCGCCGAGGCCTTCGTCTTCGGCCTGGCCCTGCTGTTCCAGAAGGTCGCCCTGGGTCTGGGGGCCGGCCTCTTCGGCCTGGCGCTGGCGGCGGTGGGCTATCGCGCCAACCAGGTCCAGGCGCCGGAAACCCTGCTCGGCCTGAAGGCCATCATGGTGGCGCTGCCGCTGCTGGGGGTCGGCGTCTGCGCCGTCGCCATGTCGTTCAATCCCCTCAAGCGCGGGGTGCATGAGGCGATCGTGGCGCAGCTCGCGGCCGAAGGCGCCTGACGACCAGCGCTTTGATCTGGTCAAGTCCGATCAACACCGATAGCCTTCGCCCAAACAGAGGCTGTTGAGAAGCGCCGCTTCAAGGCGCCCGAGCCAAGAGGAGAGGGAATATGAGTGCGGAAGGGGCGGCCGTGGCTGGGCCCGGTGCGGCGTCCGAGCGGGCGCCGACGACCGACGCGGAGGACTGGAAGAACACCATCCTCGCCGGCTTGGCCAACTACATCGACGCCGGTTCGATCGTCTCCGGATCCGCCGCCCTGGCGCTGTGGGCGACGGCCTATCACCTGAGCACCGGCTTCATCGGCCTGCTCGGGGCGTTCAGCGCCAACGCCATTTCCGCCGGCGTCGGGGCGCTGATCGGCGGTCGCCTCTGCGACATGTATGGCCGCAAGAAGATCTACCAGTACGACATGCTGTTCTATGCGTTCGGCATGCTCTGGCTGGTGTTCGCCACCCAGCCCTGGATGATCGTCGTCGGTTTCATCCTGGTCGGGCTGGCGGTGGGCGCCGACATCCCGGCCTCCTGGTCGCTGATCGCGGAGATGGCGCCCTCGGGCAAGCGCGGCAAGCACAGCGGCGTCGCCCAGATGCTCTGGTATCTCGGCCCGGTCGTCGTCCTCGGCCTGTTCCTAATGCTGGCGCCGCTGGGCGTGCTCGGCGCTCGCATCGTCTTCGCCCACCTGGCGATCACCGCCGTGGTGCTGACGCTCCTGCGATCGCGCATGAAGGAGTCGGTCGTCTGGGAAGAGGCCAAGGCCAAGCGCGCGGCAGACCCGCAGGCGGCCCGCGCCGGCCTCCGCGCGCTGTTCACGCCAAAGCACCTCAAGTCGATGGCCTTCCTGATCGGCATGTACGGCATCTGGAACCTGTGGGCCGGCACCAACGGCTTCTTCTTCCCCTACATCCTGCGCACGGTCGGCGCGCAGAGCCAGGCCACCAGCGTGGCCATGCAGGCCGGCGGCTTCCTCGTCGCCATGATCTCGATCGGCGCGGTGTTCATGCGCTACTCCGACAAGGTCAATCAGCGCGTGCTGTTCGGCGTCTCGGCCCTGATCCAGGTCGTCGGCATGTCGCTGCTGGCGCTGTTCCCGCTCACCACGCCGGTGGCCATGGCCTATCTGGTGCTGGTCTGGTTCGGCTCGGGATTTGGCGCGCAGTCGTTCTTCCAGCTGTGGAGCGCGGAGCTCTTCCCGACCATGCTCCGCAGCACCGCCCAGGGACTCACCTTCGCCGTCGTGCGCATCGGGCTCGGGCTCTGGAGCTTCTTCGTGCCGCTGTTGACGGCGACGGGCTTCAACCGGCTCGCCTGGATCCTGACTGGATTCCTGGTGGTCAGCGGCGCCATCGGCATGATCTGGGCGCCGCGCAACGAGGGCAAGTCGCTGGCCCAGATCGAGGAGGAGCGCGCCGGAGCCTAGTCGGCGACAAGCAGGCGCACGCCGGCCCGTTCGATCATCCGCCGCTCGTCGTCGGTGACGGCGGCGTCGGTGATGACCACGTCGATGTCCTCCAGGCCGCAGACCACATTGCCCGATGACCCGCGGAACTTGGAGCTGTCGACCAGCACGATGATCTCTTCGGCGCGCTCGATCAGCCGGCGTTCGGCCGCCACCAGCACCACGTCGGCCTGCATCAACCCCTGTGGCCCGATCGCGGCGGCGCCCATGAACAGCTTGGGCGCGTGGAAGCGCGGCATGCTCTCCTCGCCGGCCGCCGAGAGGATGATGTTCTGTTCGCGGAACACCGAGCCGGCCGGCACCAGGATCCGCGTACCGGCCTGCGGCAGCAGGGCGTCGACGATGTGCAGGGAGTTGGTGAGCACCTGAAGGCTCAGGCCCTCCAGGTGCGGACACATCTGCAGGGTCGTGGAGCCGCCGTCGATCATCACCGCCTCGCCCGGCGCGCAGAGGCCCGCGGCGGCCTTGCCGATGGCCGCCTTCTGGCGACGGTTGTGGCTGATGTTCTCGTGGAACGGCGCGCCGCCCAGCTTCGGCACCGCCGCGGCGGAGGAAGCGCGGGATGCGCCCAACTTGGCGCCGCCGCGAACCCGCACCAGCAGACCCTGCTGCGCCATCCGCTCGAGGTCGCGCCGGATGGTGGCCGGGGACGCGTCGAGCTTGGAGTCGAGCTCCTGGAAGGATGCAAAGCCGCGGTCCTGCATCAGGTCCAGGATCAGCCGCTCGCGCTCCGTGGCGTGCATATGGTGTGAATCTCCCCGGCCAGCCGCGCGGACAGTTGTTCCCGCGACAGGTTGAACAAGCAAGCAATTTCAATCATCCGCCGGGGCGGCGGCGCGCCGTCGGGTCAGACGATGCCGGCGCCCAGGCCGACCGGCTTGCGCTCCTGCGCCTTGCGGTCGCGCCAGCCGCTGTCGCGATAGGCGCCGAGCACGTCGACGGCCCCGCCGGTCTCGGCCCGCGCCATGGCGAGGATCGGCGTGACGTCGGTGCGATAGGCCGTCCGCAGCGCCTGGAAGGCCATCATCACGTCGTTCTCCTGCTGCGCCGCATGCAGGGCGTCCCGATCGACCAGCAGGGCCTTGGCATAGGCGCCGGCGATGGCCTCGGCGGAGGACAGCATGCTCTCGATCGGATCGGTCACATTGTGCGACTGGTCGATCATATAGGCGGGATCGAACCCGTCCCGCGGCTTCAGCTCCGCCTCGACCAGTTCGTTGAACACCAGGAACAGCTGGTGCGGATTGATCGACCCGGAGTCCAGGTCGTCGTCGCCGTACTTGCTGTCGTTGAAGTGGAAGCCGCCGAGCTTTCCGAAGCGGTGCAGGCGCGCGACGATCTGTTCGATGTTCACGTTCGGCGCGTGGTGGCCCAGGTCGACCAGGCATTGCGCCTTGGGGCCCAGCTGCTGCGCGGCCAGGATGCTGCTCCCCCAATCCTGGATCACGGTGGCGTAGAAGGCCGGCTCGTACATCTTGTGCTCGAGCAGCATGCGCCAGCCTTCCGGCAGGGCGGCATAGATCTCCGCGGCGCTCTCCAGGTAGCGGTCGAGGGCCGCGCCCAGGTCCTGCTGGCCGGGGAAGTTGCCGCCGTCGCCGACCCAGACCGTCAGCGCGCGCGACCCGAGCTTTCGGCCGATCTCGATGCACGCGATGTTGTGGGCCACCGCCTGGGCGCGCACGGCGGGGTCGGTCGCGGTCAGGCTGCCGCTGCGATAGGAATGGGCCTGGCCCGGCTGGTCCTGGAAGGTGTTGGAATTCACCGCATCGAAGCCGAGCCCGAGGTCGGCGGCCTCCTCGCGAAGCGCGGCGTAGTCGTCGACGAAATCCCAGGGGAAGTGCGGCGACACCCGCGGCGTGCTGCGCGACAGCTGGTTCACCACCGCGCAGTCGGCCAGCTTCTCATGGATGTTGGTGGGCTCCCCGGGGATCGGGAACTTGGCGAAGCGGGTGCCGCCCCGGCCGCTGCCCCAGGACGGAAGGGCGACGGAGAAGGCCGCGACCTTGGCCTTGATGTCGTCGAGGCGCACCGCGCGCCGGTCGAGCGCCCGGCCCAGGGCGTCGTACTCGTCGCGCAGGGCTTCGAGCCGCTCGGCGTTGTGGCTCTCGATGGCCTCCTGCGACAGCGGAAGGCCGGTCATCGCGTGAAGGCCTGGGCGTTGCCGGCGTCGACGTTGATGATGTTGCCCGTCGACTTGGCGGCCGCGTCGGAGGCGAAGAAATAGACCGCCTCGGCGATGTCCTCGGGCAGGACGCTGAGCTTCAGCATGGAGCGGTTCCTGTAGAACTCCTCGAGCTCGTCGCCGGCGTCGATGCCATAGGCGCCGGCGCGCTCCTGGCGCCACTCGCCGTCCCAGATCCGCGAGCCGCGGATCACCGCATCGGGGTTCACGACGTTCACCCGGATGCCGTCGGGCGCGCCCTCCAGCGCCAGGCAGCGCGCCAGGTGCAGGGAGGCGGCCTTGGCCGAGGCGTAGGCCGAGGCGTTGGGGGTCGCGGCCAGGGCGTTCTTCGAACCGATGAAGATGATCGAGCCGCCGTTCTGCAGCTTGAGCAGCGGGAAGGCCGCCCGTGACGCCAGGAAATAGCCCTGCGCCAGGACGTCGTAGTTCTTCCGCCACAGCTCGACGGTGGTGTCTTCGATGGACGCCGACGAGGCGATGCCCGCATTGGCCACCAGGATGTCCAGCCCGCCGAACGCCCTGGCGCAGGCGTCGAACGCCGCCTGCACCTGGACCTCGTCGGTGACGTCGCAGACCGCCGACCTCACCAGGTCGCGGCCGTACTTCTGCACAAGCGATTCCCGCGCGTCTTCGACCGACTCCGAATTGAGGTCGAGCAGCATCACGCAGGCGCCTTCGGCCAGCAGGCGGGCGGCCGTGGCCTGGCCGATGCCGCCGCCGCCGCCGGTCACCAGCGCGATCTTGCCGACCAGGGGTTTCGGCCGCGGCATGCGCTGCAGCTTGGCCTCCTCCAGCGCCCAGTATTCGATGTCGAAGGCTTCCTGCTCCGGCAGGCCGATGTAGTCGCCGATGGCCTCGGCGCCGCGCATCACATTGATCGCGTTGCCGTAGAACTCGCCGGCCAGGCGCGCGGTCGTCTTGTCGGCGGCAAAGGTCATGCGCCCCAGGCCGGGGACCAGGATCACCACCGGGTTCGGGTCGCGCATCTTCGGGTCGGTCGGGCGGGCGCAGCGGCCGTAGTAGGCGGCATAGTCCTGGCGGTACTGCTCGAAGCGTTCGGCCAGGTAGGCGCCGTCGTCCAGCCGCGCGGGATCGAGCGTCAGCGGCGCGATCTTGGTGCGCAGGAAGTGGTCGGGGCAGGAGGTGCCGATGGCGGCGAGCCGGCCGAATTCCTTCGAGCTGACGAACTCCAGGGCTTCCGCGTCGTCCGAGAAATGGCCGACCTTGGACCGTTCCCCCAGCATGTTGGCCCGCAGGCGCGGCATCAGCTTCGCGGCCAGGGCCGCTCGGGCCGCCGGCTCGAGCTGCGCGACGGCCTCGCCCCCAAACGCCGGGCGGGCCGCCATCTTGGCGTTCAGGTGGTTGGCCGCGTCGGCGATCAGGTCGATGGTGTTCTCGTAGCAGGCCTTCGAATCCTCGGCCCAGCAGATGATGCCGTGGCCCGCCAGCATGACGCCGCGAAGGCCCGGGTTGGCCGCCACATATTGGCGGATCTGCACGCCCAGCTCGAAGCCGGGCCGCTTCCAGGGCAGCCAGCCGACGGCGCCCTTCCAGATCTCCCTGGTCGCCGCTTCGCCGCCCGACGACGCGGCCAGCGCGATGATCGCGTCGGGATGCACGTGGTCGATGTGCGCGAAGGGCAACAGCCCGTGCAGCGGCGTGTCGATGGAGGCGGCGCGCGGGTTCAGGTTGAAGGTGCAGTGGGGCAGGTAGCCCACCATCTCGTCTTCGAACGCGACGCCGCGGTACAGCGTCTCGGTGGCGCGGAACTTGTCCAGGTAGAGCGTCGAGAACCCGTCGAGCTGCATCGAGCCGATGTCGCCGCCGGACCCCTTCACCCACAGCACCTGGACCTCGTCGCCGGTCAGCGGGTCCTTCTCCGTCAGCTTGGCCGAGGTGTTGCCGCCGCCGAAGTTGGTGACCGTCAGGTCCGAGCCCAGCAGGTTCGAACGGTACAGCAGCAGCTGCTCGGGGCGCTTGCCGGCCGCCGCCGCGTCGTCCCAGCGGCTCTCCGGAACGGCAAAGGGCAGCGCGACGGCGCGGTCGGCCACGGGGCCGGCTTCGTTCTTCATCTGGGGAGTCCCCCGCCGGCGGCGGTGTGATGTGGAAGTCCCTGTTCTTATATGCTCAGTTTCGATAACTATCAATCAAACCGTTCCCAAGGAGGACGCTTTGGACGACGGCCTGACCGTGGTGCTCGATGTCGGCAAGACGCTGACAAAGCTGAGCCTCTGGGGCCGTGACGGTAGCATGCTGGCCCGCGAGGCGCGCGCCAACCCGCGGGTCGATGCGGGCGCCTATGCGGCGCTCGATGCGGCCGGCATCGAAGCCTGGGCGGTTGGCGTCCTGAGCGACTTCGCCAGCCGCGGGCGCGTCGCCGCCCTGGTTCCGGTCGCCCACGGCGCCGCCCTTGCGGTGCTGCGCGACGGCAAGCTCGCCTGTCCGCCGCCGGACTACGAACAGCCTGTGCCAAAGGCCGTACGGGCGCCTTACGACCTGGAGCGGGACCCCTTCGCGCTCACCGGGTCGCCACCGCTGCCGGACGGCTTGAACTGCGGCGTCCAGCTGGCCTGGCTGGAGGCCTTGCACCCGGGCTTGCTCGCACCCGGCGCCACCATCCTCACCTGGCCGCAGTACTGGGCCTGGCTGTTCTCGGGCGTGGCGGCCACCGAGGTCACCAGCCTCGGCTGTCACTCCGACCTCTGGCGCCCCTGTGAGGCGGCGCCGAGCGGGCTTGCGGTTCGCCGCGGTTGGGCGGACCGGTTGGCGCCGCTGCGGGAGGCCGGCGAGGTGCTGGGGACGCTGCGGCCCGAATGGGCCGAGCGGACCGGCCTGCCCGCCGACACCCGGGTCTATTGCGGCCTCCATGACTCCAATGCCGCGCTGCTGGCGGCGCGGGGCTTCGCGGAGATCGCCGATCACGAGTCCACCGTGCTCTCGACCGGCACCTGGTTCGTCGCCATGCGCTCGCCGGCCCGGCGTTCGGAGGTGGATATCTCGGCGCTCGCCGAGACGCGGGACTGCCTGGTCAACGTCGACGCCTACGGCCTGCCGATCCCGTCCTCGCGCTTCATGGGCGGCCGCGAGGTGGAGATCCTCTCGGGGATCGACACCCGGCGCATCGACATCAAGCCGGACCAGCCGCAGCTGGTCGCCGCGACGCCCGGGGTCGTGGCGGCCGGCGCCCGCGCCCTGCCCACCTTCACGCCCGGGGTCGGCCCGTTCCCCCAAGGACATGGCCGCTGGATCGACATGCCGAGCGACCCGTTCGGCCGTCGCGCCGCCGTCTGCCTCTACGCCGCCCTGGCGGCCGATGCGGCGCTCGATCTGATCGGCGCGCGCGAGCGGATCCTGATCGAGGGCCGGTTCGCGGAGGCGGAGGTCTTTGTCCGGGCGCTGGCCTCGCTTCGGCCGAACGACCGGCTCTATGTCTCCAACGCCCACCACGACGTCTCCTACGGCGCGCTTCGGTTGCTGGACCCCGGCCTGAAGGCTCACGCGCCGCTTGCGCCGGTCCAACCGCTGGACACCGATCTACGGGCCTATGCCGACCAGTGGCGCCGCGACGCCGCCCGCATCGCGGCCGCGGCGGTCTAGCGTCCGGGCTGCAACAGCGCCACCGGTCCGATCAAGCCGGCCGGCCGCAGCGGCGCGTCGGGCTTGTAGGTCGGTAGGGTCGTGAAGGTGATCTTCTGCGCGCCGGGCTGGGCGTCGCCGATCAGCCGGTTCACCCACAGGTCGGCGACCCGGACCTCCAGATCGTTGCGTCCGCCATGGGCGGCGGAGCCGATCTCCACCCGGTAGGGGGCCTTCCAGGCCGTGCCCACCAGCTTGCCGTTCACCCGCACCTCGGCCACGTCGGCCACCTTGCCCAGGTCCAGGCTCAGCGGCCCGCCCGGCCGGTAGCCGCGCGGCGCCTGGAACGTCGTCCGGTAGGTGGTGGTCCCGGAGAAGTAGCGGATGCCCGGGTCGCTGAACTCGGTGAGCGATTTCAGGGTCGGGCTCTCCGCGCCGGCTGGCGCGCCGCGGCCCGGCTGGAACGCCAGGCGCCACGGGCCCTGCACGGCGCCGGCCGGCGTCCAGACCGGCCTGGCGACCGTGCGCGCCGGGCGGTCGGTCTTGTCGCGGAACACCACGAAGACGGCGTCGTTCGCCAGCAGCTCCAGCGGCACGACGGTCTGGCCGCCTTCGATGCGGTAGGAGACCGGCTCGGCGCGGCCGGTGTCGGCCCGCCAGATCTCCGGCCGACGGCCGGCCACCCGGAAGCGCGCCTCGACGCTGGCCCCCGCCGCCCGCCGGTTGCTGACGAAATAGGCCTCGCCGTCGGCAAGCTGGCGATGCAGGAAAATGATGTCGCCGGCCGGCGCGCCGGTGACCTGGAAATCCGGCGCGAGGCCCAGGGCCGCAAGCGTCGCATCCGCGTCGCGCGAGGCGATCACCTGGCCCTCGCCGACCTTGGTCGTGCGCCCACCGCCCCAAAGCTCTGCGACCAGGCCCGCGAACGCGGCGCGGTCATCGGTCAGGGCCGGCGAGGCGGTCGGCGCGGCCCCGATGAGGGTGGCCCCGGCGCGGGCCAGCTCCCGCAGCCGCCGCAGCGTCGCCACCGTCATGCGCTCGCTGCTGCCGCCCAGATAGACGGCCCGGTACGAGGCGCCGCCGTCGGCGACCAGCCGGCCGGCTTGCACCCGCACGTGGGTCTGCAGGGCGTCGGGGTTCAGGAAATCGAAGGCGTAGAGCTTGGGCGCGTCCGTCGGCTGATGGTCCATGTAGAGGCCGGTGAGCGGCGCTTCCTCGCCGAAGAAATAGGCCACGTCGGCGTAGTCGCGGCCCTGCTGCAGCATGAAGGCCGAGCGGGAAATGTAGTCGACCCACGGCTTGGCCATCTCCGCCCAGGTCTCGTGGCGGTTGAAGTACTGGCCGAAGATCAGCAGCGACAGGCCGGGCTGCTTGTCGTCGGAGGGCTGGTGGACGGAGGTGTGGATCACCGGCCGGTTCACGCCGTAGGCGAACTCCAGGTCGATCACCGGCTTCAGGTCGGCGGGCGCATGGCCCCAGTAGTTGAAGCCCGAGGTGAGCGACTCGGCCGCGACCAGGTTCTGGCCATAGACGTGGGCCACCGAGGCGGCGCCCTTGATGTCGGCCAGGAACACCGCCCGCGGCCCCGCGTCCGGCCGGAAGGTCCACATGGCCGCCATGGGCACATCGGTGTGGCTGCGCATGGTCATGTCGTCGCCCAGCGACGGCCGGCCGGCCTCCAGCGCCTCGCCGTAGACCTTCAACCCCGCACGGTGCGCGGCGTCGGCC
Organism: Phenylobacterium sp.; assembly: GCA_028290945.1. GTDB lineage: Bacteria > Pseudomonadota > Alphaproteobacteria > Caulobacterales > Caulobacteraceae > Phenylobacterium. The sequence continues at coordinate 14,432 of JAQGIV010000178.1, forward strand.
ACGCCGCCGTAGTGCTCGCTGGACACCAGGTCTGCGATGGTGCGCCGGAAGTCGTAGAGGAAGCGGTCGGTCTCGGCCCGCGAGCCGACGATCTGGCCGGTGAGCGCCGGCAGCCAGGGCTTCATGTCATAGCCGCGCAGGGCGGCGAACTTCGCGGGCAGGGCAGGGGTCCAGTTGAACGGCCCCACCTCGATGCTGTCGGTCAGTATGGCGCGCAGGCCGTGGGCCCCGAACAGCTCCGGTCCCAGGGTGTCGCGGAACATGCCGAGGTAGGTCGCCATGTAGCGCTGCACCGCGGCGCCATCGAGCTTGTCCACCTCCAGCCCCGTCGCCTCAGCGGTGGCCGGGTGATTGAGCGTGCCGGTAAGCGACCAGCCGATCCGCAGCACCTTCCAGCGCCCGGGCGGCGGCGTCCAATCCAGCCGTCCGTCGGGCCGCAGGCGGCCGGTGAGGTCGACGATGGCGTCCTTGCGGATTCCGGGCTCGTCCGGCGGACCGGCGGCCTCGACCCGGAAGTAGTCGCGCGCCACCGAGAAGCCGGCCTTGGCCTCGAACTGGTCCACCCGCGCCTCGTCCGACAACCGGACTTCGGCGACGCTCACCACTTGCGAGGTGCTGGCCGGGCGATAGATGTCGGTCAGCACGCCGGGCGCCGCGCCCAGCCGCTCGGCCGTGCTGGGCATCTTCAGCTGCTGGAAGCGCACGCGGAAGCGTTGCGCGGTGACTGGCGCGAAGCCGGCCGTGCTCGGGATGTCGGCCAGGATCGGCAGCTCGGCCACCTTGCGCCACGCGCCGGCGCCCACCTCCGCTTCGAGCACCGGCAGCACGTCGGCCGGCGAGAAGATCGAGGTGCCCATCGGCTTCAGGGCGATGGTGGCCGATCGGATGGTCTGGGGGGCGGGGTATTCGATCAGCAGGTCCGCGGCGCCGCCCGATCGCCGGACATCGACCGACTGCCGATAGCTGCCGTCGGTGAGGATCGCCGCGTCGAGCGCTGAGCCCCCGGCGGAAATCCGCGGCCGCGGCATTTCAGGACCGGCGTCCAGCGGAACGGCCAGGACGGCCACATCCTCGTAGTGCTGCGGCAGGGCCTTGCTCTCGCTGGCGAGGCCGGCGGTGCGGACCATGTCGGCGAACGGACCGGTGCTGGCCGGCGGCGGCGCCACCGCGCCGGCGTAGGCGCGGCCGCCCGCCACGATGGTCTCGCTCCAGACCAGCTTCTTGATGCCGTCCGCCGCCGGCACCCACGGGCCGCCGGTCTCGCTCCAGCCGGGCGAAGCCGCGATCGCCAGTTCGAGCCCCAGCCGGTCGGCAAGGGCGGCCGAGAAGCGGAAGGCGTCCTTCCATTCCGGCGTCATGTAGCTGAGGCGGTGCTCGACGACCTGCGGCGTGGCCAGGGCCGCGTCGAAATTCTGCAAGCCGCCGATCCCGACGCGGCTCATCCATTCCATGTCCTTCTGGATGCCGTCCTTGGTGACGTTGCCGTTCATCCAGTGCCACCAGACCCGCGGCCGGGCGCTGTTGGGAGGGTTGGCGAAGCCGAAGGCCAGGGGATCGGCCGAGCTTGCCGTCGCGGGTTGCTGGGCCAGGGCGCCGCCGGCGGCGAACGCGGCCGCGCTTGCGAGCAGGATCGCAAGATGACGATGCCGGCGTGTCATGGACGTTTCCCCGCTATCGCCCAGGCGCGGAAGGGTCGGCCAAGGCGCCATTATTGTTTTTGATTGTTAGCGACCGAAGATGATGCGCGTCAATTGGGCCGTCGGCTGCAGTCTCGCCGCCTAGCGCTTGCGGAACCGCTTGGCTTCGGCCTCCAGCTTGGAGACCCACCCCTGCGGCTCGCCGCTCTCCGCCTGGAAGGGCAGGGTGCCGGCCACGCCGCGCAGCGCCAACCACAGCGGCGCGCTGAAATGGCCCAGCACGCGGAGCGGCCGGCGCTTGTCGTCGGTGACGTCCCAGCCCTCGGCCTCGAACGCGGCGACCTGCACGGCCGGCGCCTTGCATTCGATATCGTCCCAGCCCGGCGGCCGCGCCACCGCCTCGGCCTCGTCGGCGGTCAGCCCGAACAGGGCGGTTGCGCAGGCGTCGATCTCCGGAAATTCGGCCCGCGCCTCCGGCTCCGCGAAATCGCGCTTCAGGATCGCCCGGTACTCCAGGTCGTTCACGCCAGGCAGGTCGATCAGGCGCCGCAGCGCGTCGGGCTTGCTCGTCATGCGTCCGGCCTAGCGCGGATCGCCCGGCCTGGCGAGGATTGCCCGCCGCGTCCGGCCGGCCTACCAGCATGACCTCCAAGGGGGAGTGTGACGTGATCGCCGGTCGGAGCATCTTCAGGTCCCTGCTGCTCGCCCTGTCGCTCTGGCTGGCCTGTGCGCCGGACGCGGCCCGGGCCGCGCCTCGCCGCGCGCTGCAGGCCGCGGCGGTCGCCTCGCCGGATCGGTACGGCGCGATCGCCGCCCGGACGGTGCTGCGGGCCGGCGGCAACGCGGTCGACGCGGCCGTCGCCACGGCCTTCGCCCTGGCCGTCACCTATCCGGAAGCCGGCAACCTGGGCGGCGGCGGGTTCATGACCCTCTACATGGACGGCAAGCCCTACTTCCTCGACTACCGGGAGCGCGCGCCCGCCGCCGCCACGCCGGACATGTACCTCGGCCCCAACGGCGAGCCGGTCGCCGATCTCAGCGCGGTCGGCAACCTCTCCGTCGCGGTCCCCGGCACCGTCCGGGGGCTCGCCGAGGCGCACCATCGCTTCGGCCGGCTGTCCTGGAAGCAGGACCTGGCGCCGGCCATCGCCCTGGCCCGCGCCGGGTTCGTGGTCTCCCCGCAGCTCATCGGGATCCGCGACGGGGCCAAGGCCCAGTTCGCCAAGACCACCAATTTCACTCCCTGGGCGGCCGGCCTGCAGGCCGGCCAGCTGTTCCGCCAGCCCGAGCTGGCGAACGTCCTGCAGCGCATCGCCGAGCGCGGCCCGGACGGCTTCTACGCCGGGCCCACCGCCGATCTCATCGTCGCCCAGATGTCGCGCGGGCCGGTCAAGGGGCTGATCACCCGCGCCGACCTGCAGGCCTACCGCGCGGCCTGGCGCACGCCGGTGCAGGGCCGCTGGCGCGGCTATGACGTGATCACCGCGCCGCCGCCCAGCTCGGGGGGCATCGCCCTGCTGCAGATGCTGACCATGAAGGCCGACGCCGCCAGGCTGTTCGCCGGCCAGCCGCTCAACAGCCCGCAATATCTGCATCTGCTGGCCGAGATCGAGAAGCGGGTGTTCGCCGATCGCGCCGTCTACCTCGGCGATCCGGATTTCGTCACCACGCCGGTCGCCTCCCTCACCGCCCCGGACTATCTGGCCCGCCGCGCCCGCGAGATCGATCCCGTGAAGCCGTCGGCCACCGGCGCGGTCCGGCCGGGACTGGAAAAGCCGCAGACCACGCACTTCTCCATCGTCGACCGCTGGGGCAACGCCGTCTCCAACACCTACACCCTGAACGGCTGGTTCGGGTCCGGCGTGGTGGTCGAGGGCGGCGGTTTCCTGCTGAACGACGAGATGGACGACTTCTCCGCCAAGCCCGGCGCGCCCAACATGTACGGCGTGGTCGGCGGCTCGGCGAACGCCATCGCGCCCTTCAAGCGGCCCCTGTCGTCGATGACGCCGACCATCCTCACCCGCAACGGACGCGTCGCCATGGTGCTCGGCACGCCGGGGGGATCGCGCATCTTCACCTCGGTGTTCCAGGTGATCGTCGACACCTACGACTTCGCCATGCCGCTGCGCGCGGCGGTGGCCGCGCCGCGCTATCACCACCAGCTGCTGCCGCCGGACACCCTGTTCGCCGAACCCTATGCGCCGTTCCCGGCGGCCCTGGCCGCCGCCCTGCGCGCCCGCGGCTACCGGCTGGAGAACCAGGACTTCAACGGCGACATCGAGGCCATCCGCGTCGACGGCGGCCGGCCGACGGTCGCGCCCGATCCGCGGGCCCGCGGCTTCGCCCTGGTGATCCCCTAGCGCCAGGTCTCCAGCGCCGGACCGAGCGCCGCCTTCAAGTCGCCCAGCCAGGGTTCGTAGCGCCGCCACTGGTCCAGGCCGTCGCGGAAGATCGGCCGGCGCACCTGTTCCGAGCTGACGGTCCGCACCGCCCGGTCGTTCTCGTAGAACGTCAGGCAGCCCGGCTCGAACGCCAGCCCGCAATAGGTCAGCAGACGCCGCACCTCGTGCTCGGTGTTCTCCACCAGGTCCTCGTAGATCACCCGATGGATGCGGCCGGGCAGCACCGCGTCGACGTGGGCCATCAGCTCCACATAGTCGCGATAGTACCGGCCCAGGTCGCTCAGGTCGTAGGAGAAGGCGTGGCCGTGGGCGAAGTGCTGCTTGAACGCCGACCAGCCGGAGCCGAGGGGATGGCGCCGCGCATCGATGATCCTGGCCCTGGGCAGGATCAGCTGGATCAGGCCGATGTGGTGGAAATTGTTCGGCATCTTGTCGATGAAGAAGGCGCGCCCGAGCCGCCGATGGACCTGCACGCCGGCCACGTAGTCGTCGCCCAGGGCGGTCGCCGCGCCGCGATCCAGGTCGGCCAGCGCCTCAGGGTAGGGGCGTGGGTTCGCCGGCTCTGCGCCACGGTCCAGCCGGCGGGCGATGAAGGCGATGTCCGGCAGCTCCATGGTGCCCTCGACCCGCGAGTGGCTGGCCAGGATCTGCTCGACCAGGGTCGAGCCCGACCTGGGCAGTCCGACGATGAAGATCGGCGCGTCGGAGCGCGATCCGCCGCCGGCATGGGCTTCGAAGAAGGCCTCGGTGAACAGCGCCTTGGACCGGCGCATCAGCGCATGGCTCGCCTCGGCGTCGTAGCGCAGCTCGAGGCGGCGCAGCTCGGCGCCGCGCGCATAGTTCTCGAACGAGGCGGCATATTCGCCGCGGTCCTCCTGCGCCTTGCCGAGCGCGTAGTGCAGATGCAGGCGGTCCTCGGCGCCGAGGTCCGGCCGCCCGAGCTGCATCTCCATGGCCGCCTCCTCCTTCGGGAGGATCTGCCTGACCTTCAGATTGGCGAGGCTCCAGTAGGCCTCGCCAAGACCCGGCGCCAGGGCCAGGCAGCGGTGGTAGGCGGTCACGGCGTCCTCGCGCCGGCCCAGGGTCCTCAGCGCATGGCCGTAGTTGAGCCAGATGCCGGCCTGCCGCGGGTAGTCGGTGAGCAGCGCCTCATAGATCGCGATCGCCCGGTCGTAGTCGCCGACCAGGCAGAGGCAGGCGGCCATCAGGTTGCGGTACGCCGGGTCGCGTCCGTCGCGCGCCAGCAGGCGTTCGAGATGCGGCAGCGCCGCCGCGCCCTTCTGCTGGCGGAACAGGGCCATGGCGTAGCTGAAGCGCGCGGCGTGGAAATCGGGGTCGAGCTCGACGCACTGCGCACAGAGGCGCTCGGCGTCGCCGTCGCGTCCGGCGCGCGTGCTGACCTCGGCCAGCATATGCAGCGCCGCGACGTCGGCGGGCTGGACCGCCAGGCGCCGCCGCAGCAGGTCCTCCGCCACGTCCAGGCGGCCTTCGAAGATCGCCTCGGCCGCCGGCCGCAAGGCCGGGTCGCGCACCGAGGCCCGGGCGAACTCGGCATAGGCCGCCTCGGCGCCCGCCGCATCGCCCGCCTGGAACAGCTGGTCGCCCAGTCCCCGCCACGCCTCGGCCAGCTCGCGCCGCAGGCCGACGGCCTGGCGAAGGGCCGCGATCGACGGCGCGGTCTCGCCCAGCGCGGCCAGCGCCATGCCCAGCTCATAGTGGGTGTGGGCCGCGCCCGGGTGGGCCTCGGCCAGGGGCGCCAGCAGCGCCCGCGCGGCCAGGGCATCGCCTTGCCGCCTCCGCGCCGAGGCCAGCACCAGCAGCGCCCGCGGGTCGGTGGGCGCGGTCTTGAGGATGGAATTGGCCAGCCGCTCGGCCAGGGCCGGATCGGCGGCGAGCGCCTCGGACGCCCGGGCGATGGTCGCGGCGAGAGTTCCCGAGGCGTCCTGCATGGGCCTCATTCTACCCAGGCCCGCCGGCGGGTGAAGCGTCGGGCGGATGGCGCTGAAGCCACCCGCCCAGCCCGCCTAGAAGGTGTAGGTCACCCGCGCGTAGTAGTAGCCGCCGTTGATGCCGTACGGCGAGAACTGCGCCGGCTCGCCATAGACGTTGTTGCCGCTGAGCGGCCGCAGGCCGCCGCTGCCGTTCGACACGTTGGGCACGCCCGGCGGGCGCTTGTCGAACAGGTTGTTGGCCCCGACGTTGATCCGCAGCTCATCGGTCAGGTTGTAGGCGACGTCGAGATCGGTGAGCGCCGCCGACGGGACGGTGAACCGACGCGCCTCCGGATCGGTGCCGGCGCCGCTGAAGTCGATGATCGTGCTGACCGAACTGTAGATCGTCTCGCGCAGGTTCACGCTGAACTTGCCGTGCGTGAAGAAGGCGCCCAGCACCGCCTTGAACTTCGGGGTGGCGCTGGTCAGCGTGCTCATGGCCGTCGGGCTGAGGATGCTGGTCTGGCCGAACGCCGCGCTGCTCACGGTCGCCGGCAGGGGCTGCAGGTGGGTGACCGTGGTCTCGTTGTGGTTGACCGCCACCGTCCAGTCGACGTGACCCAGCTCATCGAAGTCCGACGCATAGTTGGCCGTCAGCTCGACGCCCTGGGTGCGGGTGTTGGCGCCATTGGTGAAGACCGCGATGCCGACATAGGTGACGCTGGGGTCCAGCACGTTGCCGTGGGCCGCGATGGCGGCCAGCGCGCCCGGGGACACCACCGTGGTGCCCAGCAGGCCGAGCAGGGTGCCGGTGTTGACGATGCGGTCGCGGATCTCGATGCGGTAGGCGTCGAGGGTGATCTGCAGTCGCTCGGCCGGGTGGGCGACGAAGCCGATGCTGTAGTTGTTCGACTTCTCCGGCGTCAGGTTGTGGAACCCGGCCAGGTGGGCGGCCGGCGAGTTGGGCGGCAGGTTCACCACCGCGAAGGTCGGCGCCACGTTGGTGGCCGAATAGAACTCCTCAGCCAGCGTTGGCGCCCGGAAGCCGGTGCTGACGGTGCCGCGGATCGCGATGGACGGATTGAAGTCGTAGCGCGCCGTCAGCTTGCCGACGGTGGTGTTGCCGAAGTCGCTGTAGTGCTCGTAGCGGCCCGCGAGGTCCACCTTGAGGTTGGTCACCGGATTGACCGCGAAGTCGATGTAGCCGGCGTAGTTGGTGCGCTGGTGGCTGGCCGCGTCGGTGGGCTGGAAGCCCGGGTAGGACTGGCCGCCCTCCTTGTAGATCGAGGCCGGATCGCCGGTGCTGATGGCGTAGGTCTCGCGCCGCGTCTCGGCGCCGAAGGCGACGTTGAGCGGCGTCGCCATGCCAACGTCGAAGGTCCGGGAGACGTCGAGGTTGCCGGTCCACTCGGAGCTGATGAAGGCGCCATCGAAGAAGTTGGTCGGCGTGGTGTGGGTGTCGACGAACAGCGAGGAGTTGGCCGAATTGAGCGTCGAGATCTCGTTCTTGTCGCGGCCGTAGGTGCTGGACAGGTCCCAGCTCCAGCCCTCCAGCGTCCCCTTGATGCCGGCGGAGAACGAATAGTCGTCTTCCCTCAGGGCCTCCCGCGGATTGAAGCCGTTGGGCCGCGCGAAGAGCTCGCCCGAGGTCGAGGCGCTGCCTTGGACGCCGAGGACCGGCGAGGCGATCACCCGCGAGGGCAGCCGGTAGTTCTCATAGGCCGAGGCCTTGCGGTGGCTGTAATTGCCGAAGCTGTAGACCTCCAGCCCGCCGCCCAGGTCGTAGCCGGCGTTGTAGAAGCCGTTGTAGAGCGTCGATTCGGTGTCGCCGTAGATGTGGTTCACCCGCGGGTAGTCCGGCGCGTTGCGCACGCCAGCCGCGTCGGCCGCGCTGAGGCCCGGCAGCAGGTTTCCGTTGACGTCGAACAGGCGCCGGTCCGCGCCGCCCTGGTGGCTGAACCCGTGGTAGCGGGCTTCGCCGGTGAGGTTGATGAAGCCGTTCGGCCCCAGCGGCAGGCCGATATTCAGCGACGCGGCGGCGGTCTTGCCGCCGTTCTTGTAGTACTGGCCGCCGGTCCCGCTGAGCGATCCGCCGTGGTCGGCGTTCTTCAGGATGATGTTCACGACGCCGGCGATGGCGTCCGAGCCGTACTGGGCGGCCGCGCCGTCCTGCAGCACTTCCACGTGGTCGATGGCCGAGACGGGGATCAGGCCGAGGTCGGCGGTCGCCGCCCCCTGGAAGACCCCGGGCGCGACGTGCAGGTTGCCGGTGGAATGGCGTCGCTTGCCGTCGATCAGCACCAGGGTGTTGTTGGGATTGAGCCCGCGCAGCTGCGCCGAGAGCGTCAGGGCCCCGGTGTCGGTGCCGAAGGCCTCGGTGTTGAACGACGGCAGGTTCGCCGACAGCGATTGGATGAGGTCCGGCGGCCCGACGCGCCTCAGCGCCTCGGCCCCCACGACTTCCACCGGCGCCGGGCTGTCGGCGGCCTTCAGACCGACTTGGCGGGTGCCGGTGACGATCACCGCTTCGACGGACGAGCCTGCGGCCGGAGCCTCGGCGGCCTGGGCGATGGTCCCGCAGGCCAGCAGCGGCAACAGGCTTGCGCCCCAGAGTAAGCGTCTCATGAAGGTACCCTCCCCAATATATCGGGGTCAGATAACGCCGACTCTGGAATCAAGCTCAAGCTGCAACTGAGACGCGCAGCGCTATTGCGAACGACCTGTGACTAAATTCCGACAAGCCCGGCAGGTCGCCCGGCGCCGGGCGACCACGGGCCGGGCAGGTCGGTCGAGCCGGCGACGATCAGTGCGCCGGGACGCAGACCAGGGTCGGGTTGGGCTGGGTCACTTTCGGCGCGAAGGCGCGGGCCGTGTTGCGCTGGGTGCGTGAGGTGCGGGCGATCTCGCGTTGGCGCGCCAGCGCCGCCTCGCCCGCCGCGCGGTACGGCGCGCTGGTCAGGCTGGCCATGAAAGCGATCACGTCGTCGATCTCCGTCTCCGATAGGCCGAGCGGCTGGATGTCCTGGTCCAGCCAGGGATCGGCGAGGCCGGCGCCCTTGTTGTAGTGGTCCATGACGTCCCACAGCGTGTTCATCGACCCGTCGTGGAAATAGGGCGCGGTGACCAGGACGTTGCGCAGGCCGGGGGTCTTGAAGGCGGCGATGTCGGCCTGCTGCTTGCTCACCAGGAACCGGCCGAGCACCGACAGGTCCGACGAGATCGCGGCCTGGTCGACGGCGATGGTGTTGCCGGAATTGAGCGAGGCCTGGGCCTTGCACGCCAGGGCGACGACGTTGTGCCGGACGATGCCCACGCCGATGTTGTGGAACTGGTGATCCATGAAGAACGTCGGGTCCTGCTTCGTGGCCGTAAGCGCATGGCACAGGTTGCAGCGGGCCTTGCCGTTGAAGAGGCTCCAACCGCGCTTGGCGGAGTCGTTGATGGCGGTCTTGTCGCCGGCCATGAAGGAGTCGAACGGGGCGGCGAACGAAACCTGGGTGCGCTCATAGCTGGCCAGCGCGCGCCCCAGGTCGGCGCCGTTGGGCGGCCGGCCGAACACCTTCTGGAACGCCTGCTGGTACTCGGGGATCTTGCCGATCGCGGCCACCGCGGCGTTCAGATCGGGTTGACCCATCTCGGACGGGTTTTGGATCGGCAGCACGGCCTGGTCTTCGAGGGTCGTGGCCCGGCCGTCCCAGAACTGGAACTGGTTGTAGAGCGCGTTCAGCACGGTCGGCGCGTTGCGCTGGCCGTGGCGGCCCTTGATGCCGATCGACACCGGCCGCCCGTCGGCGAAGCCCTTCGCCGGATCGTGACAGGTGCTGCAGGCCACGGTTCCATCCTGCGACAGGCGGCCGTCGAAGAACAGCTTTTCGCCGAGCGCGATCTTGTCGGGCGTCTGGCGGTTGTCGGCGGGGACCGCCGCCGCCGTGGCGGCGAGCGGCACGCCGACCTGCGCCAGCGACTTCGGCGCCGCCAACGGCCCGGCCTGGGGGATCGGGCCGGGGCCGGTCTCAGCTTGCGGGGAGGTCGGCGCCCGGGCGGGCCTGCAGCCGACGATCAGCAGGGTCGCGCCCACGAAAAGCGCGATGGCGCAGCCTGTTCGCCGTCGACTCCGCATGGCCTGGGACCTCGTCCGCAACCGTCGGGCTTGTGCCTCGGAAGGCTACGCCCGCGGCCGGCGAGGACCAACCGCAAAAAGGGCCCAGCCTGGGCGCGGCGCCCGCGAAACCGCTGTTTCCGGCGATCTTCGTCTCAAGGCTGGCGGCGCGGCGCAGCGGGCGGGGCGTCGAGCAGCTGGTCGCCGCCCAGCGACTGGTAGAGCGCCACCAGGTTGGCGGCCTGGGTCAGGTAGGTCGAGGCCAGCCCCTGCTGCGCCAGATAGAGCGTCCGCTGGGTGATCAGGGTGGCGAGATAGGGGTCCACGCCTTCACGGTAGCGGGCGTACTCCAGGTTGTAGCTGTCGGTCGCGGCGGCCACCAGGGCGGTCTGGGCGGCCACCTGGTCCTTGATCGTGCCCCGCCGGGCGAGCGCGTCGGCCACCTCGCGGAACGCCGTCTGGACGGCCTTCTGGTATTGCGCCACCGCCAGGTTGCGCTGTCCCTTGGCGCCGGCCAGGTTGGCCGCATTCGCCCCGCCGTCGAACAGCGGCAGGCTCCCCGCGGCGCCGGCCTGCCAGGTCCTGCTGGCCCCGCTGAACAGCGCCGACAGGGCCGGACTGGCCAGGCCCGCGATCGCCGTCAGGCTGATGCTCGGGAAGAAGGCCGCCCGCGCCGCGCCGATCTGGGCGTTGGCGGCCTTGAGGCCGTACTCCGCCTCCACCACGTCCGGCCGCCGCAGCAGGATTTCGGAGCTCAGCCCGGCGGGCAGTTCGGCCAGCAGGCCCCCGACGCTCTCGATCGAGGCCGGCAGGTCGGCGTCGGGCACGGTCGCGCCGACCAGCAGCTGCAGCGCATTGCGGTCCTGGGCCACCGCGGTGGTGAGCAGCGCCCGGTCCGACCGCGCCTGGTCCAGCGTCGTCAGGGCGAGCGAAAGGTCGCTGCGCGGAGAGATGCCGCCGGTCAGCTTGGCGCGGGTCAGGTCCACCGACTTCTGGGCGGCGATCTCGGTCTGCTGGGCGATGGCCAGCAGGCTGCGGTCGGTGGCCATGATCAAGTAGCCGTCCGCCACCTGGCCCACCAGCGCCAGCCGCGCGGCCCGCACGCCGGCTTCCGTCGCCAGGTAGCGGTCCTGGGCGGCCCGCGACAGCGAGCGCAGCCGCCCGAACAGGTCGATGTCGAAGGCGGAAAAGCCCACGTCGAGGGCGAACGAGCGGGAGGTCACGCCGGACGAGGACGTACTGCCGTTCTGCCCCGTGGTCGTCGCGCGGCCATGGGTTTCGGCGGCCGCGCCGGTGGCGTTGATGTGCGGAAACTGCTGCGCCCGCTGCACGCCGAACTGGGCGTGGGCGATCTCCACATTGGCCAGGGCGATGCGCAGGTCCTGATTGTTGGCCAGCGCCTGGCCGATGATCGCCTGCAGGTGCAGGTCCTGGAACACGTCGCGGTAGCTGAGCGTCGGCGCGGTGGCCGGCGTCGGCGGCGGATAGGCCGCGCCCACCGGCCAGGCTGTCGGGATCGCCGGCGTCGGCCGGACGTAGTGCGGATCGAGGTTGCAGGCCGACAGCGCGGTCGCGGCCAGCAGCACGATGGCCAGGGCGCGCCTCACGACGGGGCTCCCTCTTGCGCCGGCGTCGCCGCCGCCTTGCGGCGCGCGTGGAACAGCCGCCGGACCAGCACGAAGGACAGCGGCACGAAGAAGATCGCCAGCGCCGTGGCGGTGAGCATGCCGCCGATCACCGCGGTGCCGATGGCGATGCGGCTCTGGGCGCCGGCGCCGGTGGCGACGGCCAGCGGGGCCACGCCGAAGATGAAGGCGAAGCTGGTCATCAGGATCGGCCGCAGCCGCAGCCGGGCCGCCTCCAGGGCGGCCTGCGGGGCGGTGGCGCCGCGCCGCTCGGCGGCCTCGGCGAACTCCACGATGAGGATGGCGTTCTTGGCCGACAGGCCCATGGTGGTCAGCAGGCCCACCTGGAAATAGACGTCGTTGGGCAGGCCGCGCAGGGCCACGGCGAGCGCCGCCCCGACCAGACCCAGCGGGATCACCAGCAGCACCGAGATCGGCACCGACCAGCTCTCGTAGAGCGCCGCCAGGCACAGGAAGACCACCAGCAGCGAGATGCCGTAGAGCAGCGGCGCCTGGCCGCCCGAGAGCCGTTCCTGGAACGACAGCCCGCTCCAGGCCACCGACACGCCGGGCTGGGTGGCGGCGATCTGGGTCATCCGGGTCATGGCTTCCCCGGTGCTGTGCCCGGGGGCGGCGTCGCCCTGAATCTCATAGGCCGACTGGCCGTTGAACCGCATGGTCACGGCCGGCGTCTGGCCCCAGCTGAGCTGGCTGAACGACGAGAACTGCGCCATCGCCCCGTTCGCCCCGCGCACCGACCAGGGGCCGAGGTCCTCGGGACTGCTGCGGTAGGGCGCATCGCCCTGCACATAGACCCGCTTGACCCGGCCGCGGTCGACGAAGTCGTTCACATAGCGCCCGCCCCAGGCGGTGGAGAGGGTGGTGTCCACATCGGTCTGCGCCAGGCCCAGCGCGCCGACCGTCGTCTGGTCGACGTCGACGTGCAGGGTGGGCACATTGGGCAGGCCGTTCAGCCGCACGCCGGACAGCGCCGGGTCGGCGTGCGCCTGGGCCATCACCGCGTCATAGCGGGTCTGGAACACCGCACGGCTGAGGCTGCCGGTGTTGAGCAGCTCCATGGTGAAGCCGCTCGACTGCCCCATCCCGCGCACCGGCGGCGGATTGAGGGCGAAGAACTGCACGTCGCGCAGGTTGCCCAGCGCGCGGGTGGCGCGCTGTGCGATGGTCGGCGCCGAGTTGGCGGAGCCCTTGCGCTGGCTCCAGGGCTTCAGGGCGAGGAAGCCGCGCCCGGCGTTCTGGCCTACCCCGGCCGGCCCCTGGCCGACCACCGTGAACAGGTCGGCGACGTTGGCCTTCTCCTGGGTGAAGAAGTAGCGCTCGATCGCCAGCGCCGCCGCATAGGTGCGCGACTGGGTGGCGCCGGCCGGCAGCGTCCATTGCAGCGACAGGATGCCCTGGTCCTCGGTGGGCAGGAAGGCGGTCGGCAGGTGCAGGAACACCAGCACCAGCACCGCCACCAGGCCGGCGTAGATCACCAGCGCGATCCGCGTCCGGGCGATCACCGCCTCGACCGCGCCGCGGTAGCGGTCGGCGGTCCGGTCGAAGAAATTGTCGAAGCGGGTCCCGAAGCGGTCGAGCAGCCGGCCCAGCCCATTGCCCTTCTGTCCGGGGTCGCGGCGCTTCAGCAGGGTGGCGGCCAGCGCCGGCGACAGCACCAGGGCCACGATCACCGACAGGGTCATGGAGGAGACGATGGTGATCGAGAACTGCCGGTAGATCACCCCCACCGAGCCGCCGAAGAAGGCCATCGGCAGGAACACCGCCGACAGCACCATGGCGATGCCGATCAGCGCCATCTGCACCTGGTCCATGGACTTGATGGTCGCCTCGCGCGGGGTGATCTCCGGCTCCTCGTCCATGATCCGCTCGACGTTCTCGACCACCACGATGGCGTCGTCGACCAAGAGCCCGATGGACAGCACCATGCCGAACAGGGTGAGCACATTGATGCTGAACCCGGCCGCGGCCAGGATGCCGAAGGTCCCGAGCAGCACCACCGGCACGGCGATCGCCGGGATCAAGGTCGCCTGCCAGCTCTGCAGGAAGACGAACATCACCACCACGACCAGCAGGATGGCCACGATCAGGGTGATCACCACCTCCTGCACCGACAGCTTGATGAACGGCGTGGAGTCCTGCGGGAAGGCGTACTGGTAGCCGACCGGGAACAACTTCGCCTGGTTGACGATCTCGGCGCGCACCAGGGCGGCGGTCTTCAGGGAGTCCGCGCCCGGCGCCAGGGAGATGGAGAGCCCCGAACCGGGATGGCCGTCGAGGCGGCTCACGGCGACGTATTTCTCGCTGCCCAGCTCCACGCGGGCCACGTCCTGCAGCAGCACCCTGGAGCCGTCGGTCTGGGTCTTGACGAGGATCTGCTTGAACTGGTCCACGGTGGTCAGCCGCGAGCGCGCCGTGACGATCGCATCCAGCATCTGGGTGTCGGGCGCCGGCTCGCCGCCGATCTCGCCGGCGGTGACCTGGGTGTTCTGCGCCGTGACGGCGTTGATCACGTCGCCCGGCATCAGGTTGAAGCTGGTCAGCTTGTAGGGATCGAGCCAGATCCGCATGGCGTACTGCGAGCCGAAGACGTTGACGGTGCCGACGCCGGGGATGCGCCCGAGCGGCTCCTGCAGGTTGCTGGCGAGATAGTCGGAGATGTCGCCGCTTTTGGCGCGGTCGGTGCTGTCATAGATCGCCGCCACCATCAGGAAGTCCGGGTTGGACTTGGTGACCACGATGCCCTGCTGCTGCACCTGGGCGGGCAGCCTGGGCAGCGCCTGCTGCACCTTGTTCTGCACCTGCACCTGGGCGATGTCGGGGTCGGTGCCCTTCTGGAAGGTCACCGTGACATTGACCTGGCCGGCCGAGTTCGAGGTCGCCTGGAAATAGATCATGCCGTCCAGGCCGGTGAGCTGCTGCTCGATGACCTGGGTGACGCTGCTCTCCAGCACATCGGCCGAGGCGCCCGGATAGTTGGCGGTGACGTTGACCTGCGGCGGGGCGATGTCCGGGTACTGCTCGACCGGGAGCGTGGCGATCCCGGCGACGCCGGCCAGCATGATGACGATGGCGATGACCCAGGCGAAGACCGGGCGGTCGACGAAGATGCGCGAGATCATCGGACCGCGCGCCCCTTCGACGGCGGCGTCGGCGGCGTGGGCGGCGAGCCGGCGGGCACCGGCCGCACCGGCTGGTTCGGCTTGATGCGGTCAAGGCCCTCGGTGACCACCTTGTCGCCGGGCGCCAGGCCGGCGGTGACCAGCCACGCGGCGCCCACCGTGGGGCCGGTGGTGACGATGCGCTGCCGGGCGATGTTGCCCGGGCCGATGACATAGACGGTGGCCTCGCCCTTGGGGTCGCGGCTCACCGCCTGCTGCGGCGCCAGGATGGCGTTCGTCGCGGTGGCCTGCGACAGCCGGGCGCGCACGAACATGCCGGGCAGCAGCAGGCCCCGCGGATTGGGGAACACCGCGCGCAGCGTCACCGCGCCGGTGGTCGGGTCGACCATGGGATCGGAGAACTGCAGCGTGCCGTGCTGGCCGTAGACGCTGCCGTCCTCGAGGACCAGCTGCACGTCGGTCGCCGACGGGGCGGCGCCGCCCGAGGTCAGCTCGCGCCGCAGCGCCAGCATGGCGGCGCTGGACTGCTGGATGTCGACGAAGATCGGGTCCAGCCGCTCGATGGTGGTGAACGCGGTCGTCTGGCCGTTGGTGACCAGGGCGCCGGTGGTGACCACCGAGCGGCCCACCCGGCCGGTGATCGGCGCCGGGACCCGCGTGAAATGCAGGTTGATCTGGGCGGTCTGCACCGCGGCCTTCTGCAGGGCGATCTGCGCGGCGGCCTGTTTCGCCAGCGCCGCGGCGTCGGCGTAGTCCTGCTTCGACACCGCCTCGATGTCGGCCAGCGGCTTGTAGCGCAGGGCCTTCGCCTGGGCGTCGGCGTAGAGGGCCTGCGCGTTGGCGAGGTTGGCCTGCGCCTGGGCGAGGGCGGCGCGGTAGAGGCTCGGGTCGATCTCGTAGAGCGTCTGGCCCTGCCGCACGAGCGTGCCCTCGGTGAAGTGGCGCGCCATCAGGATGCCGGACACCTGCGGCCGCACGTCCGAGGTCTCGAAGGCGCTGGTGCGGCCGGGCAGCTCGATCTGCAGCGGCACGGCCTGGGCGGCCATGACCACGTAGCCGGCCTCGGGGGTCGCCGGCGGGGGCTTCTGCGCCTTGGCGCAGCCCGCAACGCACAGCGCCGCCAGGACGGCCGCCAGGGACGCGCGCGCGCCAAGCGCGGCGGGTAAGCGGGAGCGGCCGCTCAGCGCCGCGTGCGATGGGATATCCATGTTCTCCTCAACGCCGAGTGAGGAAGGAAGCTGCGAAGCTTGGGCTCGACGCCTGTGCAAACTGGCCGGCGCGGCTGGGCGCCGCGTTGCGCCGGCCTTACTTTTTTGTGAGGCGCGGCCAGCGGGAGGGCCGGCTGCGTCCGTTTCCTAAACGCCCGCCCCGCCAAAACGCCCACGCGGTTTCTTAAACGCTTGTGATGGTCGCGCCGGGTGGGCCGTGAGGCGCCGGGCCCAAACAGCACGGCGGACATTCGGTCCGTCAGACGTGGAACAGAGCCATGAAAATCATCACCATCGCCATCGCCGTGGGGGCCGCAGGCCTGCTGTCGGCCTGCGCCGAAACCGTCGCGCAGGGCATCACCGAGAAAGAGGACCTGCTCGCCGCCGCCGGCTTCGCCCAACGGCCGGCCAACACGCCGCAACGCCAGGCCAGCCTGGCGCAGCTGCCGGCCAACAAGTTCGTCCCGCGCACCAAGAACGGCCAGACGCAGTACGTCTACGCCGACCCGACGGTCTGCGACTGCCTCTACGTCGGCGACCAGAAGGCCTACAGCGCCTACAAGCAGGACCTGTTCGTCCGCCGGATCGCCAACCAGCAGGAGATGACGGCGATGACCTACCAGAACAACTGGGACTGGAATCGCTGGGATTGGGGTCCCTGGGGCGGCGGCCCGTGGGGCGCCGGCGGCCGGTGGCATTGACGCCCGCGGCGGCCCTCGCCGCCTGATCCCTCCCCGACGCGACGTCAGGGCCGTGGCCGGCGGTGTTCCAGCCGCGGCCCTGAGCGCCGCCCGGGTTTCTAATCCGCCCCATAGGAATTCTTTGGGTGCGCTCCCGGCCGAAGGCCCTACCTGTAGCCCTTGCCGTTCAGGGAGCTCCGATGCCCACGTTGTTCGACCCGATGCAGCTTGGCGACCTCACGCTCAGGAACCGCATCCTGATGGCGCCGCTCACCCGCTCGCGGTCCGGCGTGGAGCGGACGCCGGGGCCGCTGGTGGCGCAGTACTATGCACAGCGGGCTTCGGCCGGCCTGATCGTCAGCGAGGCCACCTCGGTCACGCCGCTGGGCGTCGGCTATGCGGACACCCCGGGCATCTGGTCG
The DNA here is from genome assembly GCA_028290945.1 of Phenylobacterium sp. Classification (GTDB taxonomy): domain Bacteria; phylum Pseudomonadota; class Alphaproteobacteria; order Caulobacterales; family Caulobacteraceae; genus Phenylobacterium. The sequence goes on from JAQGIV010000178.1 coordinate 31,576, forward strand.
GACGAGCAGGTGGAGGGCTGGAAGCTGACCACCGCGGCGGTGCACAAGGCGGGCGGCCTGATCTTCCTGCAGCTCTGGCACGTGGGCCGCATCTCCGACCCCAGCTTCCTGGACGGCCAGGCGCCGGTCTCGGCCAGCGCCATCGCCGCCAAGGGCGATGTCAGCCTGCTCAGGCCCAAGCGGCCCTATCCGACGCCGCGGCCGCTGTCGCTGGACGAGATCGCCGGCGTGGTCGAGGCCTATCGCAAGGGCGCCGCGAACGCCAAGCGCGCCGGCTTCGACGGGGTCGAGCTGCACGGCGCCAACGGCTACCTGCTCGACCAATTCCTGCAGGACGGCTCCAACCGGCGCACCGATGCATACGGCGGCCCGATCGAGAACCGCGCGCGGCTGATGCTGGAGGCCGTCGACGCGGCCATCTCGGTGTTCGGCGCCAAGCGCGTCGGCCTGTATATCGCCCCGCGTGGTGACGCCCACGACATGGGCGACAGCGATCTCGCCGCCACCTTCGACTATGTGGCCCGCGCCATGGGCCAACGCGGCCTCGCCTTCCTGATGGCCCGCGAACGGCTGGGTCCCGACAGCCTCGGCCCGCGCCTGAAGGCGGCGTTCGGCGGCCCCTACATCGTCAACGAGGGCTTCAATCTCGAAAGCGCCCAGGCGGTGCTGGCCGCCGGCGAGGCCGACGCCGTGGCGTTCGGCAAGCTGTTCATCGCCAATCCCGACCTGCCGGCCCGGCTGCGGGCCGGCGCGCCGCTCAACCCCTGGACCCTCGAGACCTTCTATTCGCCCGGCCCGGAAGGCTACGTCGACTATCCCGCCCTCGAGCTCAGCGACGCCTAGTCCTTCCGCGGCGCCGGCGCGGCCTGTTCGAGGTCAGAACCTGGCGGTGATTGCGATCCGCGCCGAGCGCGGTTCCAGCGGGTGGATGTGCAGGTCCTCGACGCCCGCGGCGGCCTCGCCCGGCAGCCGGTCGACATAGACGTAGTCGGCGGCGTCGTCGTGGCTGTCGAACAGGTTGAACACGTCCACCTGCACCTTGAGCTTCGGCGTGATCCTGTACCCGAGGTTGAGGTTCACCTCTCGGTAGCCTTGCGAACGGCGCGAGTTGTCGGGCAGCAGCGCGTGGGCGCCCAGGTCGCGCACCTCCAGCGCCCCGAACCAGGGCCCGAGGTTGTCCAGCAGCACCCCGGCCGAGGCCACCAGCGCCGGGGCGTCCTCGATGTGGTCGCCGGCCGGATCGCCGTCGGTGTAGCGGGCGCGGCTGACGGCGACGTTGGCGTTGAGCTCGATCCAGCGGAACGGCCGGTACTGGGCGGTGACCTCCAGCCCGGTGCGGCGGCCGGGCCGCCCGGCCTCGGTCTGGCCCGCGTCGGCGTTGTAGGTGAGCTCGGAGGCGAACTCCATCTGGAACAGGGTGGCGGCGGCCTGCACATGCGGGATGGCGCTGGTCCGCACGCCCACCTCATAGCCGGTGGACTTCACCAGGAACGGCGGCCGCGCGATCACCCCCACGTCGGCCAAGGTCCCGGCCCGGACGTCGTTGGAGTGGAAGCCGCGGCCGGCGCTGACATAGAGCTCGGTGCGCGCCCACGGCCCGATGATCAGGCTGGCCTTGGGCTGCATCAGGGTGGCGCCCTCCTTGGCCGAAAGGCCGCCTGTCAGGTTGTGGTCGTCGCCCTGGAAACGGTCGGCGCGCAGGCCGAGGGCGGCGCGCACATAGTCGCCGAAGTGCACCGTCGCCTGGCCATAGGCCGACAGGTTCCACTCCGCGACCCGGTCGGCCAGCAGGGTCTCCAGGTCGCGCCGCTGCTGGGTGTGGCGGGCGTCGACATAGATCCGGTCATAGCGCCCCTGCAGCCCGAACACGCTCTCCACCCGCTGGCCGGCCACCGTCCCGTCCAGGTGATAGGCGACCTCGCCGCCCGCCGTGACCCGGCGGTCGTTCTGCGCATGCTGGTCGCCGTGGATCGGATCGTCGAGGACGTGGGTGAAGTCGTTGAACAGGGTCAGCTCGTTGCGGATCACATAGGCGTCGGCGGCGAGCCGCCCGGGGCCCACCTCCTCGCGGGCGTATTCCGCCGACAGCGAGAACCGCTCGGCCTGGCCGCCGTCCGACGGATCGAGCGTCCCGAACCGGCCGATCAGCCCCGCCTGGATCGCCCGCAGCGGCTGGTCGGTCGTGGCGTTCCACTGGCCGCGATAATAGAGCGCCGTCACCGCCAAGCCATTGGCCGCGTCGCCCTGCACCAAGCGCAAGGCGCCGTTGAACTTGCGCAGGTTGTCCGGATGGTCCCAGGGCCCGTCCAGGTGCACGCCTTCGCCGGCCACGATCAGCCGCGCGTCGCCCGGCAGCTTGAAGGTGGTCCCGGCGAACAGCCGCTGGTCGCCCACTGTCCCGGCGCTCGCCGCCATCTGCGCCGGCAGGTCCTCCACGAACCCCATATGGACCGAACCCACCGAGGAGAAGTCGCCGGCGTCGGCGTAGTAGGGGCCCTTGGTGAACCGCACGCCGGACGCCAGCTCCGGCATCAGGAAGTTGAGGTCGGTGTAGCCCTGGCCGTGGGCGTGGGTGCGCTCGTTCACCGGCATGCCGCCGACGAAGGTGGCCAGGTCGGTGCCGTGGTCGAGGTTGAAGCCGCGCAGCAGGTACTGGTTCGCCTTGCCCTCGCCGGAGTGCACGGTGACCACCAGGCCCGGCACGGTCTCCAGCAGCTGGCCCACCCGATAGACCGGTCTCAGCTCCAGCTCCTGCTTGGTGACCATGCCCTCCGACGAGGTGGTCGCCTGGCCGATCACGTCCTGGGTGGAGGCGGTGACCACCACCTCGGAGACCACCTTGGCGTCGGCGTCGGCCTCGGCGGCATGGCAGCCGGTCGCCACCGCCCAGGCGGCGGCGGTCGCCAGCAGACGGCGCCTCATCCTATTTGGCCGTGTACGACTGCTGCCTGGCCTTCACGTCGGCCGGCCAGTCGGGGAGGGGATTGCCCTTGGCCGGGCCGGTGGCCTTCAGCTGCGGCTCGATGATGTACTCGGCGTGGCAGGCGGTGCACTCGGTGTAGATGTCGGCGCCGGCCTTGAAGACCGCGTCCTTGTCGTGCTTGGCGGCGGCGGCCTTGGCGATGACGCCCAGGGCCGAGAGCTTCTGGGCGTGCTGGTACCAGTCGCTGTCCGGATGGTCCGGCAGTTTGCGGGCCCGGCCGGGCAGTTGCAGCGAATTGCCGGCCTCGATCAGGGCGGCCGCGGCGCTCTCCAGCTTCTCCCAGCCTTCCTCGGTGGTCGGCGACAGGTCGCGCACCCCCTTCGCCGTCTCCTCGGTGCCGGAGCCGGCCCAATAGGTGAAGGCGGCCGGGTCGACCACGTGGCCCATCAGTTCGTTCATCGGCAGGTCGGTGTTCAGCTTGGCCTCGGCGGCCAGTTGCGGTCCGGCCGGCTGCGCGGGCTTCTGCGGCGAGCAGGCGGCCAGCAGGGCCGCGGCGGCGGCGAAGGTGACGAAGCGCTTCAAGACGGAATCCCCCAAGGTCATGGCCGGTCCCATACTTTGCCAAGCGGGGCCGTGTCCGGTTAAGAACGGTGTCAGGCGCCGTTACAACGACGTTACAGCGAAGGAAATCCGCGTGGCCGCCGACGACATCGCGAGCTTGGCCGAGGGCCTGCGGACCCGCGGGGCGCTCGGCCGGTCCGAGGCGCTGATCCGGCTGTTCGACTATCTGGTCGAGGCCTCGCAGCGGGACGCCCGGCCCAAGGAGCTGGAGGTCGCCGCCGCCGTGTTCGGCCGCGGTTCGGGCTTCGACGGCGCTCAGGACGCCTCGGTCCGGGTCGCCGCCCACCGGCTGCGCAAGAAGCTCGAGGACTATTACGCCGGCCCCGGCCGCGACGATCCCATGCGCCTCACGGTGCCGCGCGGCGAGTACCGGCTGGCCGCCGTCCCCGCCTGGCAGGCGCCGGCCGCCGCCGCGCCGGCGATCCGCGGCC
>JAQGIV010000180.1 GCA_028290945.1 Phenylobacterium sp.
ACGCGCGGCGCCGCGTCGAAGGGGCCGAGGCCGCCCTGGCGCGCGCCGCCCAGGCGCTGGAGGCCATCGACGCCAAGCTCACCGACCCGAAGGCCCTGGCCGGCGATCCCGTGCGGCTGGGCGAGCTCGGCCGCCAGCGCGCCCAGGCCCACGCCGCCCTGGAGGCCGCTGAGCGGGAATGGCTGGCGGCCCAGGAGGCCTATGAGTCGCTGAAGCCCACGGCCTGACCTTCCGGCACGGCCACGGTCTCGTGGATGCGGGTCAGGTCCACCTGCACCGCGCCGTCGGGCATGTCCTCAAGGATGTGCACGAAGATGTGGCCCATGCGAATCTCGTCGGGCCGGTAGCTGTGGCGGTCATTGACCTGCGAGGAGATCGCCTCGTCGAAGCCGTTGATCGAGACCAGCAGCCGCGGCGCCTCGTTGCGTAGCCGCGCCTCGTCCATGTCGTGCAGCGGGCTGTCCTCGTCGATCGGATGGATCAGCGTCCAGGAGAGGCTGAGCACCGGGTTCTCGCTGCGCACCAGCTTCAGGTCGTAGAACCGCCGGAAGGTGCCGCCGTCGGGCAGGTGGAAGGTCCGCAGATAGCTGATCCGGCCGCGCACCTCATTGATGGCGTGCAGCCGGCGGCTCGCCACCCGCACCATCAGCGCGGTCATCCCGTCGTAGGGCCCGATCACCGCCACGTCGGAGAAGATCAGCCGCGGCTTGGGCCGCGCGAAGCGGGCGAAGAAGGCGCCGGTGACCAGCGCGGTCAGGAACACGCCGACGAAGATCTCCGCCGTCGCCACCCCGTGGCCGTACAGGCTCTGCGGATGCATCTCGCCGTAGCCGACGGTGGCCAGCGTCTCGACGGAGAAGAAGAAGGCGTCGCCGAAGCTGCCCGGCCGCGCGTTGAACACCGCGCCGGGCGACGCCCAGTAGAGGGTCGCGAAGATCAGGTTGGCGGCGATGTAGAGCGCCAGCACGCTCACCAGGAACGCCTGCCAGCTCATCGACAGGACCAGGTAGTACGGATCGTCGAGAGCGAACCGCGACGTCCCCAGCTTGATGGTGCTCAGGCCTTGCTGGTCGATGCGCGCAGAGGGTCGTCTCATGCGGCCACGCTTAGCATGGCGTTCGCCGGCGCCGGAAACGCCGCGGCTTGGGCCGCCGCATCAAGGGTTTAGCCGCCGGAACCCGCCGCCCGTTCGGGCATTGCCGCCGCGTCGAACGTTCGAGGGACGGAAAGACCCATGGCCCGCCTGATCCCCAAGCTGGTGTTCGAGGCTGCGCCCATCGCCATGCTGGCCGGGGCCGGCGTGCTGGCGCTGCGCGGAGCCGAGGGCCGCGGCGGGCTGCAAGGGACCGGCAAGCCGCAATCGCCGCTGCGAATCCCCTTGCGGGCGTGGAAGCAGATCCTGGTCCGCACCAAGGACGAGTTCACCGAGGACCAGATTCCGATGATCGCCGCTGGGGTCAGCTTCTACACCCTGCTGGCCATTTTCCCGGGCCTCGCGGCCTTCGTCGCCCTCTATGGCCTGTTCTCCGACGTCGGCCAGGCGCAGCACCACCTGCAGATCCTGTCCGTGGTCCTGCCGGGCAGCGCGCTGACGTTCTTCGGCGAGCAGATGATCCGCATGGCCGAGGCCCAGAAGCGCGGGCTGTCGCTGACCTTCGCCCTCGGTCTCGCCACCTCGATCTGGAGCGCCAACGGGGCGGTGAAGGCGCTGATGACCGGCCTGAACATCGCCTACGAGGCGCACGAGACGCGAAGCTTCCTTCGCAGGACGCTGGTTTCGCTGGCTTTCACGCTCGGCCTGCTGGCGTTCGGCGCGGCCGCCATCGCGGTGCTGGGCGCCGGCCCGGCCGTCGAGGCCTACCTCGGCCAGCACGCGGCCTTCATGCTCAACCTGATCAGCTGGCCGATCCTGTTCGTGGCCATGGGGCTCGGCATCGCCCTGCTCTACCGATATGCGCCGTGCCGCGGGCCGGTGCGGCTCGAGTGGGTCACCCCGGGCGGCGCCGCGGCGCTGATCCTGTGGCTGGCGGTGTCGGCGCTGTTCTCGCTCTACGTCGGCAACTTCGCCCACTACGACAAGACCTACGGCTCGCTGGGCGCGGTCGTCGGCTTCATGATGTGGAACTGGCTGACCAATCTGATCATCCTGGCCGGCGCCGAGCTGAACTCCGAGGTGGAGGCCCAGACGACCGGAGGGCCACCCAGGCGCGCCAGCATCACGTGATGTGCTTGGGGCTGATGGGATCGGAGCCGGGGAAGGTCTCCTCGAGCGCCTCGTCCAGCAGGGCCTCCTGGCGGTCCTCGGCGCGGGCCTCCTTGTCGGCCAGCTGGTCGTGCTTCTCGTCCTTGGCCAGCGGCTCGGCGGGTCGGGAATGCGGAACCTCGATGTGCCGGTCTTCGTGCTGCACCTGGCCTTCGACAGCGGCGTCGGCGTTGGCGCCGCTGGAGCCGTGGGTGAAGTGCTTGGAGCCTTCGGTCTGTTTGCGGGGCATGGGTTGTTCCTTGTGATACGTCGCCGGACGGCCGGCCTATTTCTTCTCCAGCAACAGCTGGCCTTCCTTCTGCAGCCGGCCCTTCAGCTTGCCGGCCATCAGGGCCAGCAGGTTCGGCAGTAGGACTTCGAGCCGGATCCCCCGGTCCGCCACGTCGACGGCGCCGGCGATCGCCTGGCCCATGGCCGCGAAGGCGAAGGTCAGCCGGTCGCCCTCCCAACGCTTGGAGACGCCGCCCAGCCCGCCCAGGTGGCGGGACAGGTCGTCGAACCCCGCCTCGATGCGCCGGTGCGCCTCGGCCCGCCCGAGCTCGTGCGGAATGGTGACGGTGACGGCCTTGCTCATGCCTCTCTAACGGCCGAGGCCGGCGAAGGGGTTCCGTGCGGCGCCGAAGCCCCCTAGCCTGCCGAGCGATGAGCGAGACGCCAGTTCCCCGCGAAGACCGCAGCCTGTTCGGGGAGGGCCGCTACCCGGACACCGGCCCGCTGGCGGTGCTGGCGAGGCTGGCCTTCCTGGGGGCGCTGCTGGCGATCATGGTCGCCGTCTTCCTGCCGCGCGCGCTGGTCCCGCAGTTCGCCCGCTCGCATTACCTTGAGCACTTCGCGGCCTTCTATGTCGCCGCCCTGTTCGCCCTGGCCGCCATGCCGCGCACGCAGCTTCGGCGGATCGGCGCGGTGTTCGTGATCTTCGCCGTCATCCTGGAGGCGACGCACCTGCTGTCGCGCGCGCCGCTCAGCCCGCTGGTGGACAATTGGGTGGCCGACCTGGGCGGGCTCGCCGCCGCCTTCGCGCCGGTGGTGGTGGAGCGGTTCCGGCGGCGGTTTCCGAGGCGGAGGCCGTCGGCCAAGCCCTAGCTAGAGGAAGGTCCAGTGGCCGCGGTCGCGGACCCGCAGGTTGTTCTGCACGTGGCGGACGCCGTCGATGTCGGCGACGTCCTCGATCCGCCGCTTGTCCTCCTTGCGCCGCACGGTGCCGTTCAGGGTGACCTCGGCGCCTAGCACCAGCACCTCGACGTCGCTGAGGTCGAGGCTGCGCTGGTCCTTCAACCGCTCGACGATCACCGCCCAGAGCACCCGGTCCGACGGTTCGCGGCGGCGGCGCAGGCCCTCGCTCGCCTCGCGACCCGCCAGGAAGTCGCCGGCGCGGTCCATCCAGGACCGGGGCTCCGCGCCGTCGCCGCGCATCTCGCGGTCGTCCTCGGAGTGGCGACGATAGGGTCGGCCGCGCTCGCGGTCGTAGGCCCAGTCCTCGGAGTAGCCGGCCTGGCCGTAGTCGTGACGGGGCGGCAGCCGATCCTCGGCGCGGTAGCCGGTGCGGGCGTCCGGATCGTAGCCGTAGTCGGTGGAGTAGTCGGCCTGGCCGAAATCCTCCTGGTCTGGGGGGGCGTCTCGGGGGCCGCGCCGCGCCACGCGCCGTTCCTCGTCGCGATCGCGCCAGTCTGACCGAGGCATGGGATGTCTCCTTGAGCGGGATCCTTGCGCGGCGTAACCGGCGCCGTGGACTTCGGTTCCCCGGCCGCGTACGGAACGCGGCCGCCCTTCTTCGGCTTGTGGCCGTGACCTGAGCCCGCGACTCGACCGAGACTGAGCCCGCCGTGCTGAAATCCGATTCCCCGCCCAAGAAGCCCGCCGAGCCTGTCGAGGTCGAGCTGGCGCAAGCCCTGCCCGCCGTCGCGGCGCGGCCGCTGCACCGCCTCGTCAAGCTGGCGCTGCGCATCGTGCCCATCGTCCTGCTGGTCGCCGCGGTGTTCGTGCTGCGCCGGGAGTTCCGCGGGCTGAGCTGGACCGCCGTGGCGCAGGCCATGGACGGCTGGGGCCATGCGGCGATCGCCGCGGCCCTGGTGCTGGCGGTGCTGAGCTTCCTGCTGATGGGCGTGGTCGAATGGCTGGGGCTGCGGTGGGCCGGCGCCAGGCTGCCGTGGAGCGTGGCGATCGTGGGCTCGTTCCTGTCCGGCGCCATCGGCCACGCGATCGGCGCCAACCTGCTGGTGGCCGGCGCGGTGCGCGCCCGGCTCTACGACCGCTACGGCGTGAGCCTGACGCAGGTGGCCGCCACCACCCTGTTCAACGGCATGTCCTTCGCCGTGGGCCTGGCGACGCTGGGCGGCGGCGGGCTGCTGCTGGCCAGCCACGCGGAGCTGGCCGCCACCGCCATCCCGGTCCCGCTGGCGCGCACCGCCGGCGTGGCCCTGCTCGCCGGCTCGCTGGGCTGGATCGCGGTCTGTGCGCTGCGCCACGGCAAGCCGCTCAGGGGCTTCGGCCGCAGCCTCACCCTGCCGAGCGTGGGCGACTCGGTCCTGCAGCTGATCATCGGCGTGGTCGACAACGGCATCGCCGCCGGCATCGTCTGGGTGCTGCTGCCGCACGGCATGGCCAGCTATGCGAGCTTCGTGGGCGCCTACGCCGTGGCCTGCGTGGTCGGCCTGCTCTCCACCGTGCCGGGCGGGGCCGGGGTGTTCGAGGGGACCATCTCGACCCTGTTGCCAAGTGCAGCGCCGGCGCCGCTGGCGGCCGCCTTCCTGGGCTACCGGCTGGCCTACTACCTGCTGCCGCTGGTCATCGCCTCGCTGGGGCTGGCGGCCGACACGGCGTTCCGCCGCCGCTAGTTGAGGCGCGGCAGGCTGAAGCGGCCCCGGTCGATGGGCGTGAAGTCGAGGCTCTGCAGCTCGCGCACCATCCCGCCGTCCTCCTCGGTCATGCGGAAGGCCACACGCACGGCGCCGACCTTGCGGTAGTCGGAGAAGCTGATGGCCACGGGCCTTCCGCCGCTGCGGTCGACCATGCGGGCCAGCAAATGGGTCTTGGCGTCGAACCACAGTTCGCGCGGCTCAGCGCCCCACGGCTTGACCATCACCACCTCGAAGGCGCGGCCCTGGGCGCGGCGGACGCCCAGCGACTCGCCGCGGGCGTCGAAACGGCCGGGGTAGAAGTAGCCGTGCACGTCATAGAAGGCCTCGGTGCGGGCCTGCGAGACCGTGCGGGTCACGTCGATGCCGGTGACCGCGCCGGAGGCCGCGATGCGCCAGTCGCCGAGCCCGTTGAAGCCATGGACGGCGAGGCCGGCCGGCTCGCGGGTCTCCACGCGCATGCCGTAGCGCAGCGGGTCGAGCCAGGCCTCGTAGCGCTGGTCGCCGCGGCGGCCGACCTCGTGCCAGCCGCGCAGCCTGTTCCAGGCCGCGCCGCCGGCGGCCTGCCTGGCCTCAGCCAACACCCGCTGGGCGGTGCGGGAATAGCCCTGGGCGTGCGCCTGGACGGCGAGGACGGACAGGGCGAGGCCGAGTCCGGCCGCAAGCAACTTACGCATCGCGGCTGTCATGCGGGGCGAAGGCGGCCGCCGCAAGGCCTGTCAGCGGCGCTTGCCCAGCTCGGCGGCGATGTCCTTGGTCAGCCGGCCGACCTTGCGGTGGGCGGCGGTGAGCTGGTCCTTGGTCACCCCCCAGCGCTTCATCCAGTACTCCACGGCCTTGCGCTCGGAGAGGTCGAGCCGCTCCTTGTCGATGAACCCGCGCTTGTCCTTCAGGCCGGCCATGGCGCCCTCCACTGCTTCGTGGACCAATGTAGGGGAACCCGCCGAGCTGCGAGAGGCAAAAGCGAGCGGCGCGGCGGCCGCAGCCGCCGCGCCGAGCCCTTAGCGGTAACCGTAACCGTAGGGCTGCTGGTAGCCGTAGCCGCCGTAGCCGTAGGGCTGCTGGTAGCTCGGCTGGGCGTAGCCGTAGGACTGGTAGCCCGAGTTGTTGTTGTTCGACAGCGCGCCGCCGAGCACGAAGCCCAGCAGGCCGCCGGCCAGGGCCGAGCTCAGGCCGTTGCCGTTGTCGTCGCGGTCGTAGCCGTAGCCGCGGTCGCTGCGCTGGTTGTAGCTGTAGCGGTTGTCGTAGCCGCGGTGCTGGTCGTAGCCGCGCTGGTCGTAGCCACGACGGTTGTCGCTGCGGTTCCAGCTGCTGTGCTGATCGTAGCCGCCGCGGCTGTCGCGGTGGCCGCCGTAGGACTGCGCGGAGGCCGCGAAGCCGGTGAGGGTCATGGCCGCCGCAGCGGCGCCGAGAAGAAGGATCTTCATGGTCTGCTCCTGATGTTGCAGCCACCCTAGACCCCCGTCCCTGAACGGCCGGGCCGAGGCGTCGTTAGCCGTGGTTCATGCGGCGGACACGGTTTCGCCGCCCTCAGGGCTCGAGCGCCTTGCCCATGCGCACCAGGGGCACAGCCACGCCGTCCACCGGCGCGGACTGGGTGCGCTCGATCTGGCGGTAGCCGCAGGCGCGGTACAGCGGCTCGCCGGCCAGGGTGGCCATCAGCTCGGTGCGGCGGAAGCCCTCGGCGCGGGCGGCGGCCTCGCAGGTGGCGAGCACGCCACGGCCCACCCCGCGGCGGGTGAAGTCGGGGTGGGTGTACATGGCCCGCACGCGGGCGGCGTCGGCGGCCGGATCGAGCAGGGCCTCGTCGCGCAGGTCGGCCGAGTGGTCGCCGCCGTAGAGGGTGGCCCGCCGGCTCCAGCCGCCGCAGCCGGCCAGGCGGCCGTCCGCCTCGGCCACGAAATAGGTGCGGTCGGCGACCAGCTGGGTGTCGAGCCCCATCACCGCCTGGCTGGCGGCGACCTGGGCGGGCGAGAGGAAGTCGCGCTGCAGCTCGGCGATGGCGCGGTCCATCAGGGCGGCGAGCGCCGGCAGGTCGGCTTGCGTGGCGAGACGGAAGGTCAGCATGGCGGAGCGAGCTTAAGATCGACCACGAAAAACACGAAAGGCGCTTTGCCCCGATTCCCCATGGGATCGTCATCCCCGGGCCTGTCCCGGGGATCCATGAACACCGATGGATGTGAGCGGGCGCGGCGGGATGGTTCGCATCTCGCTGGATGACGGCCTGGGTTTATGGATCCCCGGGACAAGCCCGGGGATGACGGTCGAGAGGGGAAGGTTAGGCCGAGGAGCGCCAATAGTCGTCGGAGAGCAGCGGGTCGTCGTTCTCAATTGCTCCCCCACTCGGGGGAGCTGTCCCGGAGGGACTGAGGGGGCTTCCGCTCAGACCGGGCCGCTGCGAGTCCACGGCGGAAGCCCCCTCCCCCAAGAGGGGAGGAATTTTGAGACCGATCACCTCGCACAGGCGCTTGATCTGGGCGCCCACGGGTTCGCTCTCGAAGCTCTCAGCGTCCTGGGTTTCGATGGCGAGGACGTCTTCGAGGTCGAGGTTGAGGGTTTCCAGGGCCTCGGGGCTCTCGGCCTCGGTCCAGATCAGGCCTTCGACGGCGGACTTGACGTGGGCCTTGCGCTTGGCGAGCCGGCGTTGGTCGAGCTGGACGATTTCCTCGGCGGTCTCGCGCTGCGAGCGCTCGGCGTCGCGGGCGAGCTTCATCCTCAGCGCCGCGGTTTGGCGGACACCTCTGGAGAGGCGGTGGAAGGTGAGGCTGAGCCTGGCCTGTTCCGCAGGCTCGGCGGCCATGGCGTTCGCCTGCACCTGCAGGCTGAGCTCCAACCCGGCCTGGAAGAGCTGCTTCAGCCCTTCGTCCAGTTCGCGCGCAAGATCGGCAGCGGAGACCATGAACAAAAGTAGAACATCCGAAGCTCGGCGTCAAGGGCTTTTTGAACCGCAGAAAACGCAGAGAGGGGCGCAGACGGGGCCGGTGGAGCTGCGCGTTCGGCGTTCTTTCTGCGTTTTCCGCGGTTTGAAATGACGGCGCTGCGCGCGCCCTACTCCAGCACCAGCCGCGGGAAGTAGAAGCCGACGACCCAGTTGGGCAGGTCGACGATCTCGCTGATGCGGAGGTCGCCGCAGACCGAGCAGAGCATGTAGGCCTCGACCGGGGCCATGCCGGTGCGGGCGGCGATGAGGTCGACCATGCGGGCGACGGCGCCCCGGGCCGCGGTCATCAGGTCGGGGCCGAGGCCGGTGGTGACCTCGTAGCCCTTGGCGTCCAAGTGGCGGGTGACCGGACCGGGCGTGGTGTAGCGGGGCGTTTCAAGGCGGGCGTCCTTGACCAGGTCGAGGGTCAGGGTGACCGACATGGGGCTCTCGATGGCGGTGCCGCAGATCTCGCCGTCGCCCTGGGCGGCATGGGTGTCGCCCACCGAGAACAGGCCGCCCGCCACCTCCACCGGCAGGTAGAGGACCGTCCCGGCCGCGAGGTCGCGGATGTCGAGGTTGCCGCCGACCCGGCGGGGCGGCACCACCGAATGGACGCCGGGCTCGGCCAAAGCGAGGCCGATGGTGCCGGCGAAGGGCTTCAGCGGCACGCGCCCGACCGGCGAATAGGCGGCCGGGGTCATGGCGACCTTGTCGTATGTCCAAAGATGTAGAGCGGGCTCCACGAACTGGTCGGCCAGCAGGCCGAACCCCGGGATATTGGCCGTCCAGCCGAAGCCGGAGGGGGCGAAGGCGCCGATGGTGATCTTGATGGCGTCGCCCGGCTGCGCGCCGTCGATGAAGACCGGGCCGGTGGTGGGGTTGATGCGGGCGAAATCCAGGGCGGCGAGGTCGGCGAGCGTGCTGGCGGCCGTGAGCTGCCCGCCCGAGGCGTCGAGGCATTCGAACTCGATCGTGGCCCCCGGCGCGACGGTCAGGACCGGCGGGAGCGCGTTGTCCCAGCCGACGTGGTGGCAGTCGCCGTGGATGGTGTGGGTGGGCATGGAACGGCAATCCCTCGCGCTTCGTCGCAGGCTTTCTCAGCCTGTCCGAACGTCGGGGAACAGATTGAGTGATCGGCGGATAGTCGCCACTAGACCTTCGGCAAATGAGTCGGTGTCGGCTTCCGACCAGATCACCGTCGTGCAGTGATTGGTGTCGAAGTGCGTCTTCGCGGTATCGAATTTTTCTCGCTCGCAGATATAGATGACGGGCTTTCCCAAGCCTTCCGCGTAGCCTGCCTCCCAATAGGCGCCTGAGTTGTCGTGTGTGAGATCGACGACAACAAACGCAGCATCGCGAATCTGCGCGCGAAGGATGTTGTCGATCACGCCTGCCCTGGCCACGTCACGCAAATCCACAACATCATAACCTAACGCCGACAGTACGGCCGGCTTCACCACGTTGTTTACGAGGTTATCGAGAATGGGATCGCCGAACCTCATCGCAATGAAGCCGTACGATCCGACTACTTGCCCACGCTTTTCCGACTCGTACTTGTCCCACCCGTCGAACGTGAGGTCGAACATCCGGGTATCTACTGAACCGCCATGTCTGGGCTGGCGCCTCACAGTCCCAACCACCGTGATCAAGCCCTTCTCTTCCGCCGACATGATCAACCGATAGAAGGCGTTGCGATTTGGCGCTCCAATTGTCACGCCGGTAGTCTCGTCTGGCGCGAACGCGTGCCCCGTGTCCGAAATGTTATCGCCAACTAGGCGCAGCAGAGTGAGGACCTGCGTGGCGGGGCTAGGGAGTCGCTCCCGCTTTGCCGCGTCAACCATGTCGGTTTTGACCATCGGCAGAACGCCGTCGCGCTGTGCGAGACGCACCTTGTGGGCCAAAATCGCACGAGGAATCTCACCAACTCGGTCGCGCTCAAGTTCGTCGTCAAGGGCCTCTCTGCTGACCTCAAAGCGCCCGCAGGTCTCACAGTCGTAGCCGTTGGTGGGGCGCGGCGAGTCAAAGCCCCAGCAGACGCCCTCGAACTCGCCTCGGCACAAGGGGCAACGTGTGGCGGAGCGGTCTTCGGACACGACGTCGCCTCCTCGCTATCTGACCTAACTTCCCACTCTCTAAGTCCGCTCCTCGGCCAGCCCCGTCACGAACTCCGGCAGCCACGGATTGCGCCCCGGCTTCATGCGCTCCGCCCGGTAGATGTGCCCTAAGTCGGCGTAGGCGCGGTCGAAGTTCTTGTTGACGATGACGTAGTCGTATTCGGCCCAGTGGCCGATCTCCTCGCGGCCGCGGTCGAGGCGGAAGTTGATGATCTCCTCGCTGTCCTGGGCCCGCGCGTGCAGGCGCCGCGAGAGGTCGGACCAGGAGGGCGGCAGGACGAAGACGCGGACGCTGTCGGCCGGGGCATGTTTGGCAACGGACTGGGCGCCCTGCCAGTCGATGTCGAAGAGCACGTCCTTGCCGGCGTCCAGCGCGGCCATCACCGGGGCCTTGGGGGTGCCGTAGCGGGCGCGGTGCACCTCGGCCCATTCCAGCAGCTCGCCGGCCTGGACCATCCGCTCGAACTCTTCCTCGGTCTTGAAATAGTACTCGCGCCCCTCCTCCTCGCCCGGCCGGGGCGCGCGGGTGGTGGCGGAGATGGAGAGGATCAGGTCGGCGTGGTCGGCGACCAGGCGGCGCGAGAGCGAGGTCTTGCCGGCGCCGGAGGGGCTGGAGACCAGCAGCAGCAGGCCGCGGCGCTGGGTCTCCCAGGGCTTGGCGGCGTCGTCGGCGGGGTGGGAGCCGGGGTCACTCGACATTCTGCACCTGCTCGCGGAACTGGTCGATCACGGCTTTGAGGTCGAGGCCGGTCGAGGTCAAGGCGGAGGACGCCGACTTGGAGCACAGGGTGTTGGCCTCGCGCATGAATTCCTGGGTCAGGAAATCGAGGCGGCGGCCGACGCCGGTGTCGGCGGCCAAGAGCTGGCGGGCGGCGGCGACGTGGCCGGCCAGGCGGTCGAGCTCCTCGCGCACGTCGGCCTTGGTGGCCATGGCGGCGGCCTCCTGAACGATGCGCTCCTCCGGCGCGGACTCGCCGATCAGCTCGGCCATCCGCCGGGCGAAGCGCTCCTTGAGGGCGGCGGGCTGTTCGGCGGCGACGGATTCGGCCTGGGTCACCAGCTCGGCGATGCGGTCGAGGAAGCCGGTGAGGATGGCCAGCAGCGAAGCCCCCTCCTCGCCGCGGGCCTTGGCCAGGGCGTCCATGGCAGCGGCCAGGGAGGCGCCGATGGCGGCCTCCAGCTGGCTCCGCGCGTCGGGGTCCTCGACGGCGTCCTCGGTCTCGATGACGCCCTTGAGCGCCAGCAGGCCGTCGAGGCTGGGCGGGGCGACCTTGCCCCCGGCGATGTAGGGGGCGCCGGCGGCCAGGTAGCGGTCGAGCTGTTCCAGGTTGAGGCGGACGGCGGCGGAGCCCTCCGAGCGCTTGGCCTGCACGCCGACGGTGAGCTGGCCGCGCTGGAAGCGGGCCTGCGCCAGCTCGCGGGCGGCGCGCTCCAGGGCGTCGAAGCCGGGGGGGCCGCGGAAACGGACCTCCAGGTTGCGGCCGTTGACGCTGCGCGCCTCCACCGCCCAGGACCAGCCGGCGAGCGCGCCTTCCGAACGGCCGAAGCCGGTCATGCCGGAGATGGTCATTTCAAGATTCCGTCCACGAACCACACGAACCACACGAACGGGAGCCTAGGCCTGGAGCGCTGAGCCGACGATCGATTGCGCGCCGTCGGCGCGCGACACGAGGCATCGCGATAGCTTGGGATCGCCCCTCGTTCGTGTGGTTCGTGTGGTTCGTGGACAATTTCATTTCGCGCTCGCCCCCGCGGCGGCGCGGGCGTGTTCGATTTCGCGCCAGCGGGCGACGTTCTTCTGGTGGTCGGCGTAGGCGCCGGCGAAGGCGTGGCCGCCGGTTCCGTTGGCGACGAAGTAGAGGTCGTGGGTGGCGGGCGGGTTGAGCACGGCTTCCAGGGCGGCGCGGCCGGGGTTGGCGATCGGCGTCGGCGGCAGGCCCGCGATCTTGTAGGTGTTGTAGGGGGTCTGGGCGGCCAGCTCACTGACCGTCAGGCCGCGGCCGAGCGGCGCGCCCTTGGAGACGCCGTAGATGACGGTGGGGTCGCTTTCCAGGCGCATGCCGGCCTTCAGGCGGTTCTCGAACACCGCGGCGATGCGCGGGCGCTCGGCGGGGACGCCGGTCTCCTTCTCGACGATGGAGGCGAGCGTCACGGCGTCGGCGGGGCTGGCCAGCGGCAGCTCCGGCTTGCGCGCGGCCCACAGCCTGTCGAGCAGCTGGTCCTCGGCGGCCTTCATGCGGTCGATGACCTGGGCGCGGTTGTCGCCGCGGCGGACCTCGTAGGTCTCCGGCAGCAGGGCGCCCTCCGGCGGGGTGGGCGCAAAGCCGGTGAGCACCGGCGAGGCGTTGACCGCGTCGGCGGCCATCTGGCTGGTCCAGCCCTCCGGCACGGTGACGAAGTGGCGGACCACGCGGCCGGCCTTGAGGTCGGCGATGATCGCCGCCACGCTCTCGCCGCTCTGGATGGCGTATTCGCCGGCCTTCAGGCTGGCGCCGCCGGTGAGCTTGCCCATGACCAGGAAGACGGTCTCGGAGCGGATCACGTGGGCGGCCTTCAGCGCCTTGCCGATGCCGGTGAGGCCGGCGCCGCGGTTGAGGATCACGGTGGTGGCGGGCGCGCCCTGCTCCGCCTTGGGGCCGGGGCCGGCGTAGAGGACGCCGAAGAGGCCCGCCGCCAGGACCGCGGCGATCAGCACGAGGCCGCTGAACGTGCCCCGCCCGGTGAGGCCATAGCCGGTGGAGCCCGGCCGGCGGCGGGGGCTGCGGCTCACGACACCTTCTTGAAGATGACCGAGGCGTTGGTGCCGCCGAAGCCGAAGGAGTTGGACATGACGATGTCGATCTTCATGGGCTTGGCCTTGTGCGGCACCAGGTCGATCACCGTCTCCACGTCGGGATTGTCGAGGTTGATGGTGGGCGGCGCGATCTGGTCGCGGATGGCGAGGATCGAGAAGGCGGCCTCGATGGCGCCGGCGGCGCCCAGCAGGTGGCCGGTCATCGACTTGGTGGAGCTCATGGTGGCCTTGGCCGCCGCATCGCCCAGCAGGCGCTCGACCGCGCCCAGCTCGATGCCGTCGGCCATGGTCGAGGTGCCGTGGGCGTTGACGTAGTCGATCTGGTCGGCGGTGACGCCGGCGTCCTTGAGGGCGGCCTTCATGGCGCGGAAGCCGCCGTCGCCGTCCTCCACCGGGGCGGTGATGTGGTAGGCGTCGGCCGAGAGGCCGTAGCCGGCCACCTCGGCGTAGATCTTCGCGCCGCGGGCCTTGGCGTGCTCGTACTCCTCCAGCACCACGATGCCGGCGCCCTCGCCCATGACGAAGCCGTCGCGGTCCTTGTCATAGGGACGCGAGGCCTTCTCGGGCGCGTCGTTGAACGAGGTGACCATGGCGCGGCAGGCCACGAAGCCGGCGACGCCCACCGGGCAGATGGCCGCCTCGGCCCCGCCGGCGATCATCACCTCGGCGTCGCCGTACTTGATCAGCCGCGCGGCGTCGCCGATGGCGTGGGCGCCCGTGGCGCAGGCGGTGACCACCGCGTGGTTGGGGCCCTTGAAGCCGTAGCGGATGGAGACCTGGCCGCTGGCCAGGTTGATCAGGGCCGAGGGGATGAAGAACGGGCTGACCCGGCGGGGGCCCTTCTCATGCAGCTCGATGGAGGTCTTCTCGATGGTCGCCAGGCCGCCGATGCCGGAGCCGATCATCACCCCGGTGCGCTCGCGGCTCTCCTCGTCCTCGGGCATCCAATTGGCGTCGCGGACGGCCTCATCGGCGGCGGCCATGGCGTAGAGGATGAAGTCGTCGATCCGCCGCTGGTCCTTGGGCGAGACCGACTTGTCGGGGTCGAAGGAGCCGGGGATGTCGGGCCCGCCACCGCCGCGGCCGTCGACGCGCGGCACCTCGCAGGCCACCTCGCAGCCGAAGCCCTCGGGATCGAAGGTGGTGATGCGCCCCGCGCCCGACGTGCCGGCCAGGATCTTGGCCCAGGTCAGCTCCGTGCCCTGGCCCAGGGGGGTCAGCAGACCGATTCCCGTGACGACGACTCGACGCATGGCGTTCCTCAAACGAAGACCGCCGCGGCCGGGTCTGTCCCGAACGGCGCGGCGGCCTGAAGTCTACAGCCGAATGAGTTCTTTAGGAGCCGAGACGCTCCTGGATGAACTTCACCGCGTCGCCCACCGTCTGGATGTGCTCGGCCGCGTCGTCCGGGATCTCGATGTCGAATTCCTCCTCGAACGCCATCACCAGCTCGACGTTGTCGAGGCTGTCGGCGCCCAGGTCGTCGATGAAGGAGGCCTTCTCGGTGACCTTCTCCGGATCGGCGTCCAGGTGTTCGATAACGATCTTGCGGACGCGCTCTAGGACGTCGGACATCAGTTAGGTCCCTCTTAAAGTTCAGGCTCTGCATCGGCGAGGCGGCGGGCTAAGTCAACCGTCCGGATCGGTGCAATGGAAGTCGCCAGGCAATTCGGGGGGCGCGTAGCATGTTCCTCCGAGGCAGGCGAGCCTCAGATGTTAGGTCCTAGATCATCGCCATGCCGCCGTTGACGTGCAGGGTCTGGCCGGTGACGTAGCCGGCCTCCTGGCTGGCCAGGTAGACGCAGGCCGCGGCGACGTCGGCCCCCTGCCCCAGCTTGCCGGCCGGGATGGTCGAGAGGATGGCCGCCTTCTGCGCCTCGTTGAGCGCGTCGGTCATGGGGGATTCGATGAACCCCGGAGCCACGCAGTTGACGGTGACGCCGCGGGTGGCGATCTCCTGGGCGAGGCTCTTGGAGAAGCCGATCATCCCGGCCTTGGAGGCGGCGTAGTTGGCCTGGCCCGGATTGCCCATGACGCCGACGATCGAGGTGATGCCGATGATCCGGCCGGAACGGCGGCGCATCATGCCCTTGGTGGCGGCGCGCGAGAGGCGGAAGTAGCTCTCCAGGTTGACCTTGATCACCGCCTCCCAGTCCTCGTCCTTCATGCGCATCAGCAGGCCGTCGCGGGTGATGCCGGCGTTGGCCACCAGGATGTCGAGGGGGGAGCCGGCGGCGGCTTCGGCGGCGTCCACCAGGCCGTCGACGGCGGCGGCGTCGGCGAGGTTGGCGGGGACGGCCGAGGTGCGTTCGCCGAGCTCCTGGGCCAGCTCCTGCAGCACCGCCTCGCGGGTGCCGGAGAGCACCACGTGGGCGCCCTGGGCGTGGAAGGCCCTGGCGATCGCCGAGCCCAGGCCGCCGGTGGCGCCGGTGACCAGCGCGGTCTTGCCGGTGAGGTCGAACATCAGTCGTGACTCCTCTGGTCTAGTCCCCAAACTCCCCCTGCCCGCTCATCCCCGCGAAGGCGGGGATCCATTCGGCCTAGGGCCGCCCTCGCGGCGGAAATCGGTCTGCGGACTCAGCTTGGGTCCCCGCCTTCGCGGGGATGAGCGGATTAAACGGACTTGGCGAAGGCTTCGAGGTCGGCGGGGGTGTTGAGCGGGGTCGCCTCGGCGTCGGCGGCGATGCGCTTGACCATGCCGGACAGCACCTTGCCGGCGCCGGCCTCGGCGAAGCGGGTGACGCCGCCTTGCTCCACCAGCCACAGGATGCTTTCCCGCCAGCGGACGCGGCCGGTGACCTGCTCCACCAGCAGCCGGCGGATGGTCTCGGGATCGTTGGTCGGCCGGGCGGTGACGTTGACGACCAGCGGGGCGCCCGGGCTGAGGATGGTGGCGGCGGCCAGCGCCTCGGCCATCTCGTCGGCGGCCGGCTGCATCAGCGGGCA
This sequence comes from Phenylobacterium sp., assembly GCA_028290945.1. Classification (GTDB taxonomy): domain Bacteria; phylum Pseudomonadota; class Alphaproteobacteria; order Caulobacterales; family Caulobacteraceae; genus Phenylobacterium. The sequence goes on from JAQGIV010000180.1 coordinate 15,896, forward strand.
GTGGAAGGGGGCGGAGACGTTCAGCGGGATGGCGCGGGCGCCCAGCGCCTTGGCGGCCTCGATGGCGGCGTCGACGGCGGCCTTGTCGCCGGAGATCACGACGTTGCCCTGGTTGTTGTCGTTGGCCACCACGCAGACGCCGAACTTCGAACCGGCGGCGGCGGCTTCCTCCGCCAGGGCCACGTCGGTCTTGGGCCCGATCAGCGAGGCCATGGCGCCGGCGCCCACCGGCACCGCGCGCTGCATGGCCTGGCCGCGCAGCTTCAGCAGGCGGGCGGTGTCGGCCAGGCTGATGGCGCCGGCGGCGGCCAGGGCGGAATATTCGCCGAGGCTGTGGCCGGCCACGAAGGCCGCCTTCTCGACGCCGATGGCGAACTCGCGCTCCAGGGTGCGCATGACCGCCAGGCTGACCGCCATCAACGCCGGCTGGGCGTTCTCGGTGAGGGTGAGCTGGTCCTCGGGGCCGTCGCGCATCAGGCGCGACAGGTTCTGGCCCAGGGCTTCGTCGACCTCCTGATAGACCTCGCGCGCGGGCGCGAAGGCCTCGGCGAGATCGGCGCCCATGCCGACCACCTGGCTGCCCTGGCCGGGAAAGAGGAAGGCGAGGCTCATGAAGGCCGCTCCGTCGTAGGAAAAATACGAGCGGCGAGGGTTAGGGGATATGATTATTGGGGGCAAGGAGCTGAGAGACGGCCATGCGCGCGGTGGTGCGGCGGAACAAACAGCTGGTCTGCGACGAGATCGGCGAGCTGACGCCGGCGGCCGGCCAGGTGCTGGTCAAGACGCTGGCCTGCGGGATCTGCGGCTCGGACCTGCATGCGCTGCATCACATGGAGCACATGATCGAGCTGGGCCGGCGCGCCGGCGGCGGCGACAACGGCTTCGATCCCACCGCGGACACGGTGTTCGGCCACGAGTTCTGCGCCGAGGTGCTGGAGTTCGGGCCGGGGACCACGCGGGCGCTGAAGGCCGGGGCGCGGGTGGTGAGCATGCCGATCACCCTGACGCCCACCGGCGGCCTGGAGGCGCTGGGCTTCTCCAACCGGCTGCCGGGCGGGTTCGCCGAGCGGATGATCCTGTCGGAGGCGCTGCTGCTGGAGGTGCCGAACGGCCTGCCCACCGACCAGGCGGCGCTGACCGAGCCGTTCGCGGTGGGGGCGCATGCGGTGGCCAAGGCCAGGCTCGACAGCGATTCGGTCTCACTGGTGGTCGGCTGCGGGCCGGTGGGGCTGGCGGTGATCGCGGCGCTGAAGGCCGCGGGCCACGGGCCGGTGATCGCCGCCGACTTCTCGCCGCGCCGGCGGGCGGCGGCCGAGCGGCTGGGCGCGGACATGGTCATCGACCCGGCCAAGGAGTCGCCGCACGACCGCTGGGAGGGCCTCGGCGTGCCCAAGGCGCGGGCCGCGCAGGCGATGATGCGGATGATGGGCAAGGGCTTCGGCCGGCCGGTGGTGTTCGAATGCGTCGGCGCGCCGGGCGTGCTGCAGAGTCTTATAGAGAGTGCGCCGGCCGGATCGCAGATCGTAGTGGCCGGCGTCTGCATGGAGAGCGACCGCATCGAGCCGTCGATCGCCATCACCAAGGAGGTCGAGCTGACCTTCGTGTTCGGCTACACGCCCGAGGAGTTCGCCCAGACGCTGCGCCAGCTGTCCGAGGGGATCATCGACGTCGCGGGCCTGGTCACCGGCCAGGTGGGGCTGGACGGCGTCGCCCAGGCCTTCCGGGACCTCGGCGATCCGGAGGCGCACGTGAAGATCCTGGTGCAGCCGGGGCTCGCCCCCCAAAACGGGTAGCGCGGACCGGGGTGGACGGAATGTCGCGGGCGGCCTTTCCGCGCGGCGTACCGGAATTTCGACGAACGCGTGCCGTTTTGACACACGAGTCCAACTAATCGAACGCCGTTCGGTCTAAAATGACCAGCTTCGCCATGCAATGCGAAGCGTCCGCCCTGGGGTCGAGATCAAAATCCCGCTTTAAATAGAGGGAAACGAGCAAGTGGCACGGCTCATGCATCGTCGATGGCAGGAGTAACGTCTTGGGGACAACCTGATCTGATTAGACGTCTTGCACGAGCACTTTGATCCTGCTCGCGTCAGTTCAAAACTATAGTTGCCAACGTCCTACTAACTTGACAGTTGGATAATGAGGTTTTAAACGGCGCGACTAATCACCGGTTAAAAACGGGCACGTGCAACCAGAAGTTTTACCAGTGCAACCCGCACTTGAGCTGAGATTTCTGATCAAGATCGACGCGTCCGCAAGACCAATTGCAATTCCGCCTAGTACAACCAACTCATCAAGCCCTGGGGGCGATAATGAACACTTCTCGTAAACTTCTTCTCGCGGGTGGCGCTGCTATCATCGCGTCCGCCATGGCCTCCTCGGCCCTTGCGCAGGCGTCCGCCACGACTTCGGCGACCGCCTCGGTCACGGTGTTCCAACCGATCACCGTCGCCAAGACCAGCGACCTGCAGTTCGGCCGGGTGATCCGTCCGAGCACCGGCAACACCACCATCTATACCGTGGCGGCGTCGACCGGCGCGGCCACGGCGTCGGGCGGCGACGGCATCTTCTCGGGCAGCACCACGCCGACCCGTGCGGTGTTCACCGTCAACGGTGAAGGCGGCCAAGCCTTCAACATCGTCTCCGACGCTACGGTCGTGAACGGCGGCGTGACCATCAACCTGGTCAAGTCGGCGGCGACCGGCGCGCTGGACGGCACCATCGGCTCGGCCGGCACCGCCACCTTCGGCGTCGGCGGCAACGTGACCCTGACCGACTCCTCGCCGACCGGCGTGAAGAGCGGCAGCTTCAACGTCACCGTCACCTACCAGTAAGACGGTCTAAACTTGATCTGTAGGGCTGGGCGTCCCCTCGCGGGGACGTTCAGCTCTATACAACCTGATTCCATGCTAGAGTGGCGGGCGATGAAGAGAGTGCTTCTTCTTGCTGTCGCGGCGGTCGGCTGTTTCGCCGGCTGTGCGCATGCGCTTGCCGCGGCAACGGCCCAGGCGGACGTGAGCCTGACCGTCGACCAGCGGGCGGGCATCGACGTCGTCAGCCCCCTCATCCTGCCCACCGTCTCGACGACGGCGGTGGTTCCGGTGACCCGGGTCACCAGCCCTTCCACCACGGTCGGCGGCCCGGCGGTTTCCGGGGCCGCAGTCTCCACAACCACGACCACGGCCGGCGGCGCAGCCGCGGCTCCCCTCAGCAATGCCACGTTAACCATTTATGGCCAGTCTGGGGATGCAGTGTCGATGGCCGTGCCGCAGACCTTCCAGGTCACGCGCGCGGGGGGGACGGAGACCTTGACCGTGAAGACCAACACCAATTCGGAATACAGCCTAGCGGGGAACGGAGTCGTTCTCGGCGGGGCTCAGAACGCGGACACCATGAGCGTCAACATCGGCGGCTCGCTGTCCATGGCCTCCAACGATCCGCTGGTTCCTGGATCCTATGACGGTCTGCTCGTTGTCGTGGTTCAATACAATTGAACCGGCCAGCCCTCACCGCAGCCATCGCGCTGCTGATCGTCGCCGCGGGGACTAGCCTGCAGGCACAACCTGCGGCTGCGCCGCAACCCGCCGTCACCAACGTCGGCGCCAACCTGAACATCTCGCCCAAGCGCGTCACGTTCGACAAGAACCGGCGCTCGGCGACCGTGTACATCTACAATCAGGGCGGCGCGCCGGCGACCTTCGACATCGCCCTCGTCGACCGCGTCATGCTGCCCGATGGCCAGATCCTCGCCATGCCCGAAACCGAGGGCAAGCCGGATCTGAAGCCGATCGTCGACCAGCTGAAGTCGGCCAAGGACGTGCTGCTGGTCTCGCCGCGGCGAATCACCCTGGCGCCCGGCTCCGGCCAGACCATCCGCCTGCGGGTCGCCAGCGTGCCGGAAGGCGCCAAGGGCGAGGCCCGCAGCCACCTGACCGTCACCACCATCCCGCCGCCCACCGCCGGCCTCTCCGCCGAGGCCGCGGCGGCCGGCGCGCCCAACGAGATCAGCTTCCAGATCAACTCGGTGTTCGGCATCTCCATTCCGGCCATCGTGCGGTTCAGCGATGCGGACGTGCGTGCGGCGATCCAGAACGCGCACCTCGAGTACCCCCAGCTTTCCACCGACGGCAAGGCGCCCAAGCGCACCGCGGTGATGGTGTTCGACCTGGCGCGGGTCGGCTCCAGCTCATTGTTCGGAAACGTCGAGATCCGCTCCTTGAAGACCAAGGAAGTGCTCGGTTTCGCACGCGGCCTCGGCGTCTATCCGGAGATCGCCAGCCGGGTGATCAAGATCCCCCTGACCCGCGAACCAGGGGCCGGCGACAAGCTGGAGGTCACCTTCACAGACGACGACACGTCTCCGGGCAAACTGCTTGCGAAACTGGATCTATAACCGCCTTGCTCGCTTTGTCGGCATCACTCTCTCTCTCCTGATCGCCTCCTCCGCCGTCGCAGCCCCTGCTGCGACGGGGAGTTCTCCGACGCCGCCGCCCAAGACCGCGTCCAGTATCGCGCCCGCGGCGGCCCCTGCGCCTGCCGGCCCCAGCTGCGCCGACAAGACCAATCCCTGCGCGGCGCCCGACGCCACCCCCCTCGCCGCCTCCGCCAAGATCGACCCCGACGGCCTGCTGCTGTTCTCCGTCGAGCTCGACAAGCTGACCCTCACCGAAGGCCTGGCGGCCTACGGCGCGCCCGACGATCCGCTGATCCCGTTCGGCGAGCTCAGCCGGCTCCTGGAATACGACATCGACGTGCTGCCGACCGAACGGCGCATCGTCGGCCGCCTGGGCCAGTCGCGGACCTCGCTGATCGTCGACCTGGCCAGCGGCACCGCCCGGGTGGGCGCCAAGGCCATCACCCTGAGCCCGACCGACATCGCCGTGACCCCGAGCGACATCTACATCCGCGCCTCGGCCGTCGCCCGGCTGCTGCCGCTGACGATGAAGATCGACGCCTCCAACCTGACCATCATCATCCAGCCCGAGGCGCTGCTGCCGGTGCAGTCGCGGCTGGCGCGCATCGCCCGCTCGCGGCAGCCGGGCGACGGCCCGCGGGCGCAGGACGAGGTGATGCGCATCGCCTCGCCCTACCGGCTGTTCAGCCTGCCCAGCATGGACGTCTCGGCGAGCACGGGCGCGAGCTCGGGCAGCAGCAGCCAGGGCCCGAAGTTCCCGATCCGCTACGACATCCGGGCCGGCGGCGACCTCGCCTACGCCGGCCTGCAGGCCTACATCGGCTCCGACGAGGCCGGCGTGCCCTCGGTGGCGCGGGCGCTGCTGGAGCGGCGCTCGCTGGAAGGCCACCTGCTGGGGCCGCTGCACGCCCGGGTGGTCAGCATCGGCGACGTCTATACGCCCAGCCTGACCATCGGCCCGCGCAGCCTGTCCGGCCGCGGCATCTCGTTCTCGACGGTGCCGCTCGACGAGACCAACATCTTCAACCGCATCGACCTGCGCGGCGAGCTGCCGATCGGCTACGACGTCGAGCTCTATATCAACGACATCCTGCAGGGCGGCCAGAACACGCCCAACAAGGGCCGCTACGAGTTCCTGAGCGTGCCCCTGTCGCGGGGCGTCAACGTCATCCGCATCGTCACCTACGGCCCGCACGGCGAGCGCAGCGAGCAGACCCGGATCGTCAACGTCGGCGGCGGCCAGCTGAAGCCGGGCCAGATGACCTTCGAGTTCGGCGCCGTGCAGCAGGAGAAGGGGCTGTTCGACCTCTCCGGCGGCACGGGCGGCACGG
>JAQGIV010000026.1 GCA_028290945.1 Phenylobacterium sp.
CCAGCGCGCCGGCCACGGCGCTGGCGCCCGCCGCCGCCTGGAACGCCGCGCCGGTGCGGCCGAGCAGGGCGGGCGGCAACAGGGCCTGCCGCAGGCTGACCGCCAGGATCAGGGTCGCCACGCCCACGGCGTCGCCGAGCACCTGGGCGATGACCAGCACCGTCATGCCGGGGACCGCGCCCGGCGGCGCCAGGGGGATCAGCATGGCGCAGGCCGAAGAGGCCAGGGCGCTGGCGATGATCGCCGGGCCGATGCCGATGCGCCGCGCCAGCGGCTGGGCGATCAGCGAGCCCAGCAGTGCGCCGCCGCCGCCGAAGGCGATGGTGACCCCCAGGAGGGCGGGGCTCAGCCCCACCACCCGCAGCCCGAAGACGATGTAGAGCGCCGAGAAGATGCCGCCGAACAGGCCGCTGATCGGGGCCGCGACGAACAGCGGCCGCACGTGCGGGTCCCGCCAGGCGGCGGTCGCCCCGGTGCGCACGCCGTCCAGCCAGCGGCGCGCCTTCGCCACCGGCTCTGGAGGCGCCTCCTGGGTGCGGATACCGGCCAGGAAGGCGGCGGACACCAGGTAGGTCGCCGCGTTCACCGCCACGGCGAACGGCGCGGTCAGCCACTGGAACAGCAGGCCCGCCAGCGCCGGTCCGCCCATCTCGGCGAGGCTCTCGGTGGCGCCGATCCTCGCATTGGCCTCCGTCAGGCGCTTGCGGCCCACCAGGCTCGGCAGGTAGGCGTGGTCGGCGATGTCGAACAGGCTGGAGGCGGCGGCCACCAGGGCGGCGGCGGCGAACACCAGGCCGAGGCTCAGCGCCCCGCGCCAGGCGGCCAGCGGCACGGCGACCAGGATCGCAGCGCGCACCAGGTCGGCGCCGATCAGGATGGAGCGACGGCGGCCGCGGTCGACGAAACCGCCGGCCGCCAGGCCGACCAGCAGGGCCGGGGCGCCGGCCACCGCCGCCAGCAGGCCGAGCTGGGCCGGCGTCGCGGCCAGGGTCAGCACCGCCATCATCGGCAGGCCCTCGCGGGTGATGCGCGCGCCGAAGTCGGAGACGACCTGGGCCGCCCACAGGCGGCGGAAGTCGCCCTGGCGCCAGAGCGGGAGGTCGGAAGACATCGGGAGAGGGATCCGGAACGGCGGAGGTGGCCCATCGCAGCCGCGAGGGCGGGCTCGGGTGAGCGAGATTTGTTCGGCCGCCGCGCCGCTCACCAGCCCCGCTTAGACGCCGAACGGCGTTCCGCCGTCAAGTTCGCGAAAAAATGTCGGCTGTTTGTCGAGGCCCACGTCATCCTGTGGACCGGGCGCGCTACGCCGGCCGGACCCAGGAACGGAGAGAGACATGCAATACCTTCTGCTGCTGCACGCCGAAGAGGGCCAATGGGGCAAGATGTCGGCCGACGAGCAGGCGCAGGGCCTGGCGGCCTATGGCGCCTTCACCAAGGCGCTGCAGGACGAGGGCCGGCTGGTGGCCAGCGCCCGCCTTTCGCTCAGCGACACCTCCCAGACCGTGCGCACCAAGGGCGGCAAGACGGTGGTGATGGATGGTCCCTTCGCCGAGACCAAGGAACAGCTGGCCGGTTTCTACCTGATCGAGGCCGAGAGCCCGCAGACCGCCGCCGACTGGGCGGCCCGCTGCCCGGCGTCCGGTCACGGGGTGGTCGAGGTGCGTCCGCTGTGGACCGTGGCGGCCTGAGGCGGCTATCTCGGCGGAGATGACGCGCGAGAGCATCCCGGACACGGCCGACGGCGCGCTGGCTCGCGCCCGGGAGCTCTACCACGCCGGCCTCTACGCCGAGGGTGAGCGGTTCACCGCGGCCGCCATCGACGCCTACCCCGAGGCCGCCGACCTGTGGAACGTCCACGGGGTGATGCTGCGCCAGCTGCGGCGGCCACGTGAGGCGATGGCGGCGCTGGACCGCGCGCTGGGGTTCAAGCCCGACCATCCCGGCGCGCGGGTGAACCGCGCCGGCGCCGTCCTCGATCTCGCCCGCGCCCTCAATGAGGCCGAAGGGCCGGAGGCGGCGCTGGCGGCGCTCGACGAGGGCCTGGGGGCCGATCCGGACAACCTCGGCCTCCTGGAAGCCAAGGCGCTGATGCTGGCGGCCGCCGGGCCGCGGGCGCGAACCGAGGCCTTCCTGGAGGACCTGGCGGCGCGGCGGCCGGACCTGGCCTGGGTGCAGCTGCACCTCGGGGGCGCCCTGGCCGAGCGCGATCCGGCGCGGGCCGAGCAGCATCTGCGCCGGGCGGCGGCGCTCGATCCGCAGTCGCCGCCGACGCTTGTGCCGCTGATCCAGGCCCTGGCGCGGGCCACCGGACCCGAGGAAGGCGCCAAGCTCGACGAGGCGCACCAACTGGCCGGCGTCGTGCTGGCGACCGGCGCGCTCACGCCCAACCAGAGCAAGGTGATGCGCGACCTGTTCAGCCGGGTCTGCGATTTCGCCGGCGTCGAACGGCTGGGCGATTTCCGCACGCTCGGCCGCAGCTGGGCCGAGGCCGGCCTGCACACCGCCCTGCTGCGCCAGCTCAGCCGGGTGGCGAGCCACGAGGATCGGCTGGAATTGCTGGAACAGCACCGCATCTGCGGCCGCGCCATGGTCGCCGAAGCCGAGCGGCGGCCGATCCGCCGCCCCGCGCCGCGGCCGACGGGCGCGAAGATCCGCCTCGGGTTCCTGTCGTCCGACCTGCGCCGCCACCCGGTGGGCTATTTCGTCGAGCCGCTGTTCGAGCACCTCGATCCGGCGCGCTGCGAGCTGTTCTGCTATGGCTTCGACAGCCGCCCGGAAGACAGCCTGCAGGCGTTGTTCGCCCGCCGCGCCACGGCGTTCCGGCGGATGCCCGATGCCTCGGCCCGCGACGCCGCGCAGGTCATCGCCGACGACGACCTGGACATGCTGATCGAGCTCGGCGGCTCGACGGCGCTGAACAAGCTGGAGGTGATGGCCTGGCGCCCGGCGCCGCGGCAGGCGAGCTGGCTGGGCTATCCGCACTCGGCCGGCCTGCCGACCATCGACGGCCTGATCTGCGATCCGTTCAACGTGCCTCCGGACCGCGGCCTGCTGGCCGAAGCGCCGCTCTTGATGCCGAACAGCTGGATCGCGCTGGGCGAGGCGACCTTCTCCGACGCCCATGCCGTCGACCCGGCGCCGCCCGAGGGGCGGCACGGCGGGCTCACCTTCGGGACCGCCAACAATCCCTACAAATATACGCCGCAGGCGCTGCGGACCTGGGCGCAGATCGTGGCGGCGGTCCCGGGCAGCCGGTTCATGTTCCTGCGGCCGGAGAGCGGCTCGGCGGTCTTCAGGGGCCAGGTCACCGCGGCCTTTGCGGCGGAAGGCGTCGCGGCCGAGCGGATCGTCTTCCGACCGGTGCGCGGCGGGCACATGGCCCTCTACAACGACATCGACATCACCCTCGACACCTTCCCGCTGACCGGCGGCACCACCACGGTGGAGGCCCTGTGGATGGGCGCGCCCGTCGTCAGCCAGCGCGGCGAGGCCTATTTCGAGCGGCTGTCCTGGTCGATCCTGGCCAATCTCGGGCTGGAGGATATGGCGGCCGACGACCTGGCCGGCTACCGGGCCGTCGCGCTCTCGCTGGCCGGCGACCGCGCGCGCCGGGCGGAGCTGCGCCGGACCCTGCGCGAGCGCATCCGTTCCAGCCCCCTCGGCGACACCGCAGGCTTCGCCCGCGACTTCTACGCGCTGATCGAAAACACCGTTCGCTAGCCTCCGCTATTGATGCTCAACTGTCCCGCAGCAGCAGGCTGGGGGGCCGAGCATGACCGCAATCGCCGCCGAGAGACCGCGGATCGGCCTGGGCGCGGCGGTGGTGCCGCTGATGGCGCTGGCGGTGTTCATCAACTACGTGGACCGTGGCAACCTGGCGACGGCCGGCCCCCTGATCAAGGACGAGCTGGGCCTGTCCGCGTCGCGGCTCGGCCTGATCATCTCCGCCTTCTTCTGGAGCTACACGCCCTGCCAGCTGCTAGCCGGCTGGCTGGCCGAGAAGTTCAATCCCTACCGCACCCTGGCGGTGGGGCTGGCGATCTGGTCGCTGGCGACGGCCGCCATGGGGCTGACCTCCGGCTTCGTGGCGCTGATCGCCCTGCGCATCCTGCTGGGGATCGGCGAGAGCGCGGCCTTCCCCTGTTCCTCCAAGCTGATCGCCGAGCACCTGCCGCACCACAAGATGGGCGCCGCCAACGGCATGATCATCATCGGCACGGCGCTGGGCCCGGCGTTCGGCACCTACGTCGGCGGCATGCTGATGGCCCAGATGGGCTGGCGGCCGGTGTTCCTGATCTTCGGCCTGGCCTCGCTGCTCTGGCTGATCCCGTGGATCGCCGTCTCCCGCGCCGCGCCATCCGCGCACAAGGCCGCCAGCGCGGGCCTCGCGCCGTCCCTGGCCGACATCGTCCGCCGCCCCGAGGCCTGGGCCGCCGGCCTCGGCCACTTCGCCAACAACTATTCCTTCTACTTCGTGATCACCTGGCTGCCGGTCTATCTGGTCAAGGCGCGCGGCTTCACCATGGCCGAGATGGCGGTGCTGGGCGGCCAGATCTACGTGGTCTATGCCGCCGCCTCCCTGGGCCTGGGCTGGCTCTCCGACCAGCTGATCGCCGGCGGCCGCTCGGTCAACCTGGTGCGCAAGGGCTTCATGGGCGTGGGCCTGACGATCGTCGCCGTCAGCCTGGCGATCTGCGCCTTCGGACCGCCGGCCATCGCCAACGCCAGCCTGTTCGCCGCCGCGGTGGGCTTCGGCTTCTCGGGCCCGGCCATCTACTGCATCGGCCAGACGCTGGCCGGTCCGCGCGCCGGCGGGGCGTGGATCGGCTTCCAGAACATGATCGGCAACATCTCCGGCATCGTCGCCCCGCTGATCACCGGGGTGCTGGTCGACAAGACCGGCGGCTTCGGCGCGCCGTTCGCCGTCGCCGCGGCGGTGGCGCTCAGCGGAGTGGTCTCCTGGTGCCTGCTGATCCCCAAGGTCGCGCCGATCGACTGGACCGGCCGGATCAGCTCGCCGGCGCGTTGATCTGCGCCCGGGCGCGGGAGGCCGGCACCACCGGGATCTCGTGCTCGGCGAGCGGCGGCGTCCAGGGCTTGCGGGCCATGGCGGCGGCGATGAACGGCGCGAGCTCGGCGGCCTTCCGGGCCTCACGGGTGGCCGCCTCGGCCTTGAATTCGCCCATCACCTCCGCGGCGAACAGCTCCAGGCTTTCGCAGATGTGCTGGTGCTGGTTGCGGCCGGCCTGCTGCAGGAAGATCACCTGGTCGACGCCGGCGGCCTGGAAGGCGCGGATGTGCTCGCGGATGTCGTCGGGCGTGCCGATGCCGTTGGCGTTGCGCTGGCTCAGCTTGCGCGCGCCGATGATCTCCTCATCGCTTTGGGCGCGGGACTTCTGGAAATCCTCGAACAGGCTGGAGCGGCCGGGGATCGCGTCGTGCGCCACAAGCGCGTTCACCGCATAGCCGAAGAACTCGAAGCCTTCCTGGCCCCGCCGGATGGCCTCGTCCCGGTCCGCGTGCACGGAGAAGTTCGACACCATGGCCATGTTGGCGTTGACGCTGTGGCCGAGCGGCACGCAGTCCTCGGACTTGATGATCCCGTAGTAGATCTCGGCCCAGGTGCGGGCCTCGTCCGGATCGACGAAGGAGAAGGCCAGCGCCCCCAGGCCGTTGGCGGCGGCGACCTTGATGGTGTCGCGGTTGGTGCAGGCCATCCACATGGGCGGATGCGGCTTCTGCACGGGCTTGGGCACGATGTTGCGGCAGGGGAAGGAGAAGCCCTGGCCCTCGTAGCCGGGGTAGGGGCTCATCACCATCATGTTGGCGATCTCGCGCCCGGCCTCCAACGCCAGGGCGCGCTTCTCCTTGGCCGGGATCTTGAAACCGCCCAGCTCGAGCCGCGTGGCGCCTTCGCCGATGCCGAACTCCAGCCGGCCGTTGGAGATGATGTCCAGCGTCCCCAGGCCCTCGGCGGTGCGGGCGGGGTGGTTGTAGTTGGGGATCACCTGGCGGATGCCGTGGCCGAGGCGGATGGTCTTGGTCAGAGCCGCGCAGGCCGCCAGGAACACCTCGGGCGCTGAAGAGTGGGAATATTCCTCCAGGAAGTGGTGCTCGACCTCCCAGGCATAGTCGTAGCCGAGGCGGTCGGCGAGCACGACCTGATCCAGGGCCTGGTGGAACAGCCGCGCCTCGTCGCCCTCGTTCCAGGGTTTCGGCAGCTGGTGCTCATAGAAGATGCCGAAGCGCATGGGCCGGTCCTCCACCGCGTCCGGCGTCGTGACGCGCCGGTTGTCGCTCGTCACTCTCGCGCGGCTGGCGGATTTGGCAAGGCGGCGTCAGCGGACGGCGACCACCTCCACCTCGGCGCCGTTGACCACCGCCACCTCGCCCACCGCCTTGCGCAGCAGGCCCGCGGCCAGCGGCGAGAGGTAGGAGATGCTGCCCTTGGTGGGATCGGCCTCGTCTTCGCCGACGATGCGGAAGGTCTGGCGACGGCCGTCCTCGCGCTCGATCTCCACCGTGCGGCCGAACTGCACCGTGTCGACCGCCGCCGCGGGCTCGGTGAGCTGGGCGCTGGCGCGGCGGGCCGACCAGTAGCGCAGGTCGCGGGTGGCCCGCGCCATGGCGGTGCGGTCGGTGCTGACCCCGCCCTTCGCCTGGGCCGCGGCATAGGCCGCGCGCGCGGCCGCCAGCTCCGCCTCGATCATGGCCAGGCCGCTGGCGGTGACCAGGTTCGGATGCGTGGAGACCGGCCGATCCGGCAGATCGGCGGCCTGGGACTCGTAGTCCTCTTCCCGGGTGAAGGCGACGGCCATGGGTGGGAACCTAAGCATTGCCGGCCGTCAGCGAAAGGCGCGCCGGCTGCGGATGGTGATTCAGGCTTTGGCGCGGCGTCGGGTTCCCATACGAAGGTGGCATGTCCGACACCTTCTCCAAGATCCTCCTCTCGCACCCGATGCTGGCGCCCATGCAGGCGCCGCTGGAGGCGCAGGGCTGGCCCGTCGTCCGGCGCTGGGAAATGGCCGACGCCGAGGCTGCCGACATCCGCGTCATCGTCCACGCCGGAGAGATCCCGCTGACGCCGGAGTTCCTGGGCTCGCTGCCGGGGCTCGGCCTGATCGCCAATGTCTCGGTGGGATACGACGGCGTCGACGTGCCCTGGTGCCGCGAGCATGGGATCGAGGTGACCCACGCCAAGGGGCTGAACGCGGAGGACGTGGCCGACCATGCCCTGGGCCTGCTGATCGGCGGCTGGCGCAGCATCGCGGTGGGCGACCAGATCGTCCGGCGTGGCGGCGGCTGGCGCAACGAGGACCGCATGAAACCGCAACCCAGCCTGAAGGGCCGCAAGGTGGGGATCGTCGGCCTGGGCGCGATCGGCGCGGCGGTGGCCCGTCGGGTCGAGGCGCTGGGCATGGTCGTCGCCTGGTGGGGTCCGAACGACAAGCCGGCCGCCTGGCCGCGCGCCGCGACCCTGCTCGACCTCGCCCGCGACAGCGACGTGCTGGTGGTGGCGGCCCGCGCCGAGGCCTCGAACCGCGGCCTGGTCTCGGCCGAGGTGATCGAGGCGGTGGGGCCGCAGGGCATGATCGTCAATGTCGCCCGCGGCCAACTGATCGACGAGGACGCCCTGATCGCGGCGCTGAAGGACGGCCGGCTGGGCCGCGCCGGGCTCGACGTGTTCGCCGAGGAGCCGACGCCGGCCGAGCGCTGGGCCGACGTGCCCAACACCGTGCTGACGCCGCACACGGCCGGCGGCACCACCGACTCCATCCCGCGCATGGTGGCCCAGGCGGTGGAAAACGTGCGACTATTCCTGGCGGGCGAGCCGGTGATGAGTCCGGTCTGAGGCGCGGCTCCCTCTTGACTTAAAGACATAAAGATATCTTTATATGCCGCATGAAGCTCAGGGCGAGTCAGGCGGTTGAAGTGCTGCGCGCGGCGGGCGAGCCGACGCGGCTGCGCATCCTTGCCTTGCTGGCCCGCGAGGAGCTGGCGGTGCTCGAGCTCTGCGGCGTCCTCGACCAGAGCCAGCCGCGGGTCTCGCGCCACCTGAAGCTGCTCGCCGAAGCCGGCCTGGTGGAGCGGTTCCCGGACGGGGCCTGGGTGTTCTACCGGCTGACCGGCGGCGGCCAGGGCGGCGGCCTGATCCGCGAAGTGCTGGATCGCATCGACCCGGCCGACCTGGTGTTCGCCCGCGACGCGGAGCGGCTGCATGCGGTGTTCGCCGAGCGGGCCTCGGTGGCCTCCGACTATTTCGCCCGCAACGCCGCCCGCTGGGACGAGATCCGCTCGCTCTACATCGCCGAAGGCGACGTGGAAGACGCGATCCTGCAGGCCGCTGGGCCGGGGCCGTTCAAGCGGCTGGTGGACCTCGGCTCGGGCACCGGCCGCATGCTGACGCTGCTCGGGCCGCGGGCCGGCGCGGCGCTGGGCCTCGACCTGTCGCAGCAGATGCTCAACATCGCCCGCAACCACGTCTCGGAAGCCGGCCTCAAGGTCTGCGAGCTGCGCCACGGCGACATCTTCGGCACGCGGCTGCCGGACGCGGACGCGGACCTGGTGGTCGTGCATCAGGTGCTGCACTACCTCACCGACCCGGCGGCGGCGGTGAAGGAGGCCGCGCGGATCACCGCGCCGGGCGGGCGGCTGATCATCGTCGACTTCGCCCCCCACAAGCTGGAGTTCCTGCGCGAGCAGCACCAGCACCGCAGGCTCGGCTTCTCCGACGCGGAGATCCGGCGTTGGCTTGGGGAAGGGGCGTTCGACATCAGGGTCGAGACCCTGCCGCCGGCCCGCGACGCTGGGCTCACCGTCAAGATCTGGACCGCCGCCAAAGTCGCTGACAGCGCGGCCGCCCGGCAGAGGACCGCCGCGTGACACCGACGAATTCAGCCCTGGGTCCTGTGGCCCGCGCCGGCGTCGGCGGGACGCCGCGCCCCAACGTCTCCTTCGAGTTCTCGCCGCCGAAGACGCCGGAGGCCGAGGCGGCCCTGTGGGAGGCGATCGGCCGGCTGGCGCCGCTGAAGCCGTCGTTCGTCTCGGTGACCTACGGGGCCGGCGGCTCGACGCGGGACCGGACGCACCGGACGGTGCTCAGGATGGTCGAGGAGACCGATCTGAAGCCCGCCGCGCACCTGACCTGCGTCGAGGCCAGCCGCGAAGAGGTGAACGAGGTCATCCGCGACTACTGGCAGGCGGGCATCCGGCACATCGTGGCGCTGCGCGGCGATCCGCCGGGGCAGATCGGCGGGGCCTATGCGCCGAGGCCCGACGGCTACAACAACGCCACCGAGCTGACGGCGGCGATCCGCGCGGTGGGCGACTTCGAGGTCAGCGTGGGCCTCTATCCGCACGTCCATCCGGAGAGCCCGGGGATCGAGCACGACATCGACGTCCTGAAGGCCAAGGTCGACGCCGGGGCGAGCCGGGCGATCACCCAGTTCTTCTTCGACATCGACGGGTTCCTGCGGTTCATGGAGCAGGTCCGCAAGGCCGGGGTGACCATCCCGGTGTCGCCGGGGATCATGCCGGTGACCAACTATAAGGCGCTCAAGCGGATGGCCGGGCCAATCGGTATCCAGTTACCGCTATGGCTGGCGAACCTATTCGAAGGATTGGAGAATGATCCGGAGACGCGGCGGCTGATCGCGGCCTCGGTGGCCTCGGAGATGTGCGCCAAGCTGGCCGAGGAAGGCTTCGCCGACTTCCATTTCTACACGCTGAACCGCGCCGACCTGACCTACGCCATCTGCCGGGTGCTGGGCGTGCGCGAGACCCCAACGGAAGCCAAGGAGGCCGCGGCATGACGCGGGCTGAACGCATTGCGGCGCTGAAGGCGGCCGCCAAGCAACGCATCCTGATCCTCGACGGCTCGTGGGGGGTGATGATCCAGAAGCGCGGCCTGGCCGAGGCCGACTACCGGGGCGAGCGCTTCAAGGACCACGCCGTCCAGCTGAAGGGCGACAACGACATCCTGTGCCTGACCCGGCCGGACATCATCGCCGAGCTGCACGACGCTTATTTTGCGGCCGGCGCCGATATCTCGGAGACCAACACCTTCTCGGCGACCTCGATCGGCCAGGGCGAGTACGCGGCGCAGGGGGCGGTGCGCGACATCAACTTCGAGGGCGCCAGGATCGCCCGCGCGGCCGCCGACCGCTGGACGGCCAAGGAGCCCACGAAGCCGCGGTTCGTGGCCGGCTCCATCGGGCCGCTGCCGGTGATGCTGTCGATGAGCTCGGAGGTGAACGATCCGGGCGCGCGCAAGGTGACGTTCGACCAGGTCTATGACGCCTATCTGGAGCAGGTCCGCGCCCTGCACGAGGGCGGCGTCGACCTGTTCCTCATCGAGACGATCACCGACACGCTCAACTGCAAGGCCGCGATCAAGGCGATCATGGACTTGGGCGACGAGGGCTACGAGGCGCTGCCGATCTGGATCAGCGGCACCATCACCGACCGCTCGGGCCGCACGCTCAGCGGCCAGACGGTGGAGGCCTTCTGGAACTCGGTGAAGCACGCCAAGCCGTTCGCGGTGGGGCTCAACTGCGCCCTGGGCGCCGAGCTGATGCGGCCGCACATCGCCGAGCTGTCGCGCATCGCCGACACCCTGGTGGCGGCCTTCCCCAACGCCGGCCTGCCCAACGCCATGGGCGAGTACGACGAGACGCCGGACGAGACCGGCCACATGCTGCACGACTGGGCCCGCGACGGCATCGTCAACATCCTGGGCGGCTGCTGCGGCACCACGCCGGAGCATATCCGGCACGTGGCCGACGAGGTGCGGGGCACGACGCCGCGCGCCGTGCCGGAGCGCGCCGTGGCCCTCCGGCTGGCCGGCCTGGAGCCGTTCGAGCTGGCATGATCAAGGTCCCGCTTTCGGACATCGTGACCGAGCAGGTCCGCGATCTGCGCGCGCGGCTGGCCCGCGTGCCGAAGGGCGCGCTGGGCGACAAGTCGGTGGGGCCGCTGAGCAAGGGCTTCTTCGACGTCTGCGCGCGGGCGGGGCTGGAGCTGCTGGCGCAGGGCGTGCAGCCGGCGACGCCGGGCGAGCTGCTGGAGGCGGTCAAGGCCGCGGACCTGGCGGGCCTGCAGACGCTGGTCACCGGGCTGCAGGCCATCCGGGCGGCGAACCCGCCGGGGTGGCGGGCCTGGATGGACCAGGGTTGCCTGCACGCAGTGCTGACCCGGCGGCTGGTGCTGGCGGGACGAATGCAACCATCCGAGGTTTGAAAAATGGCTGTCATCCCGGTTTTGCGAAGCAAAGACCGGGACCCCTGATCGCCTGCGCTTCGAGGGATGGCGAAGCGGCGCCGTCTGCACTAATTCCACCGCCATCCGGTGCTTATGGGTCCCGGTCTTCGGCTGCGCCGAAACCGGGATGACACGGAAATTGTAGGTAGATGAGACCTGTCTTCGTAAACATCGGCGAGCGGACCAACGTCACGGGGTCGGCGAAATTCCGCAAGCTGGTGGCCGACGGCGACTATCCGGCGGCGCTCAGCGTCGCGCGGCAGCAGGTGGACGCCGGCGCGCAGGTGCTCGACGTCAACATGGACGAGGGGCTGCTGGACTCGGTCGCGGCCATGCGGACCTTCCTCAACCTGATCGCCGCCGAGCCGGACATCGCCCGCGTGCCGATCATGATCGACTCATCCAAGTGGGAGGTGATCGAGGCCGGCCTGAAGTGCGTGCAGGGCAAGGCGATCGTCAATTCCATCAGCATGAAGGAAGGCGAGGCGAAGTTCATCGAGCAGGCCCGGAAGTGCCTGCGCTATGGCGCGGCCGTGGTGGTCATGGCCTTCGACGAACAGGGCCAGGCCGACACCGCCGACCGCAAGGTGGAGATCTGCCGCCGCGCCTACCGGGTGCTGGTGGACCAGGTGGGTTTCCCGCCCGAGGACATCATCTTCGACCCCAACATCTTCGCCATCGCCACGGGGATCGAGGAGCACGACAACTACGCCGTCGACTTCATCGAGGCGACCAAGCGGATCAAGGCCGAGCTGCCCTACGCCCGCGTGTCGGGGGGCGTGTCGAACGTCAGCTTCTCGTTCCGCGGCAACGAGCCGGTGCGCCGCGCCATCCACTCGGTGTTCCTCTACCACGCCATCGCGGCGGGCATGGACATGGGCATCGTCAACGCCGGCGACCTGCCGGTCTATGACGACATCCCCGAGGAGCTGCGGGTGGCGGTGGAGGACGTGGTCCTGAACCGCAAGTCGGCCTCGGGGCTGTCGGGCACCGAGCGGCTGCTGGAGCTGGCCGCCAAGTACAAGGGCGGCAAGTCCGAGCAGAAGGGGCCCGACCTGACGTGGCGCGAGCAGCCGGTGGAAGCCCGCCTGACCCACGCCCTGGTGCACGGGATCACCGAATTCATCGAGACCGATACGGAGGAGGCCCGCAGCCTAGCGGTGCGGCCGCTGCACGTCATCGAGGGCCCCTTGATGGACGGCATGAACGTGGTCGGCGACCTGTTCGGCGCGGGCAAGATGTTCCTGCCGCAGGTGGTGAAGTCGGCCCGGGTGATGAAGCAGGCGGTGGCCTATCTGATGCCCTTCATGGAGGCCGAGAAGCTGGCGGGCGGGCAAGGGACGCACCAGGCGGCCGGCAAGATCCTGATGGCCACGGTGAAGGGCGACGTCCACGACATCGGCAAGAACATCGTGGGCGTGGTCCTGGCCTGCAACAACTACGAGGTCATCGATCTCGGCGTCATGGTCCCGGCCGACCGCATCCTCGACGAGGCGGTGGCGAACGGCGTCGACATGGTCGGCCTGTCGGGCCTGATCACGCCCAGCCTGGACGAGATGGCCTTCGTGGCCGGCGAGATGCAGCGGCGCGGCTTCACCATGCCGCTGCTGATCGGCGGGGCGACCACGTCCAAGACCCACACGGCGGTGAAGATCGCCCCGCAGTACAAGGCCGGGCCCACCATCTACACCCTCGACGCCAGCCGGGCGGTGGGGGTGGTGTCGAACCTGCTGTCGCCCACCGAGCGGCCCAGGTTCGAGGCCGAGGTGGCGGCCGACTATGTGAAGGTGCGCGAGCAGTTCGCCAGGGGCCAGGGGACCCGGGCGCGGACCAGCCTGACCGACGCCCGCGCCAAGGCCTTCACGCCGGACTGGACGGCCTACGATCCGCCGAAGCCGACGTTCCTGGGCACGCGGACCTTCGCCCCCTACGACCTGTCGGAGCTGGCGCGCCACATCGACTGGACGCCGTTCTTCGCCAGCTGGGAGCTGGTCGGGCGCTACCCCGCGATCCTCGAGGACGAGGTGGTGGGCAAGGCGGCCACGGACCTGTTCGCCGACGCCCAGGTGATGCTGGCCCGCATGGTCCAGGAGGGGCTGGTGGAGGCGCGCGGCGTGGTGGGCTTCTGGCCGGCCAACGCCGACGGCGACGACATCGTGCTCTATGCCGACGACACGCGCACCGCCGAGATCGGCCGGCTGCACACCCTGCGCCAGCAGATGAAGAAGGACGGGCCCAGCACGGCGCTTTCCGACTTCGTGGCGCCGGTGGGGACGCGGCCCGACTATGTGGGCGGGTTCGCGGTGACGGCGGGGCACGGCGAGCTGGAGCTGGCGGCGCAGTACAAGGCGGCCGGCGACGACTATTCGGCGATCCTTTCCCAGGCCATCGCCGACCGGCTGGCCGAGGCCTTCGCCGAGGCCCTGCACCGCAAGGTGCGCACGGAGCTGTGGGCCTACGCCCCCGATGAGGCCTTCGACCTCGACCTGATGCTGGCCGAAAAGTACCGCGGCATCCGCCCGGCGGCGGGCTACCCCGCCCAGCCGGACCACACCGAGAAGACGACGCTGTTCAAGCTGCTGGACGCCACGGCGGCCACGGGGATCGAGCTGACCGAAAGCCTGGCCATGAACCCGCCGTCGTCGGTCAGCGGCCTCTATTTCGCGCACCCGGAGGCGCACTACTTCGGTGTCGGCCGCATCGACCGCGACCAGGTGGAGGACTATGCGCGGCGCAAGGGGATGAGCGTGGCGGAGGTGGAGCGGTGGCTGGGGTCGATCTTGAATTATGAGCCGGCGTAGGGGCGGGGGGCTAGGCTCCATCAGTAGTCGGGGCGGCATCCAATCGTTGACGGGCGAGAATGATGAATTTGTCGATCGCCACCGACAGGGCTGATGAGCCGTCGTTCAGTTCGGACACTCGTTTCGACACATGCGGCTCCTCAAGCGACTCCTCCCCATCCGGTGCTGCCGTTTGCCACCTATCTCCTCGGATGGGCCACGTACGATGCGCTGCCAGATGGGCGAACGCGACAAGTTCGCCCAAGAGCTGATTGAATTCCCGCTTCAAGACGGGATCGTCGAACGTGTACGCGGCCCCCTCCCAAGCATGATCAATCTCAAATAGGGGTCGCAACCGATCCGCGTTGAAAGAACCGCCGAAGTCATGCCGTCTAAGCCAGTTGATCCAATCTGGGGTCATTAGCTGCCGAAAATCCGCAAACAGTTGCATGTCGTGCTGTGAGGCTCTGCGTTCGGGAAAAATGGACAGAGTCCAAATCCCTGTAACGACGATGAACGCAAATAACTTCTCTGGCTCCAGGTGCCACTCTTTCCGCGGCCAGAGAAACACCGCTAGCGCGATCAGCGACGCCGAGCTTGTCAGAAGGCGGCCCAACGCGGTTCGCAGCAGTCGAGCGAAGCTATCCCACGCATTCAACAGGTTCGATTTCACGTTCAAATGACCGCTCCTATTCAACCCGCTGCGGCCTACAGCCCGCAGTCCGGGTTGATCAATACGCGTCGACCTTCATGCAGCGGGCCGCGCGAGAAGCCTGCAAGCGAGTTCTCTCCCACCCCAGCGAGTTGCGAAGGTGTCAGAAACGACTTTCCAGCGGCCGCCCGGGTGACCTGAGCCGTGATTGGCGCCCATGCATGAGCATTCGCAGATTTCGCCCTCGGCGTTCCAGCAAGCGGGTGCGCATTTCTCTTGGGCGTGAAACGGCTGGACAATGTAGACGCGTCCATAGCGCGCGAGGCTGCGCTTCACGAGATCGTTGAACCAGGCTTGCGGCAGTTCCCAGCATTTCTCGTCGTTTAGCCAAACCGGTTTCTTCCGGCCAGATTCCTGAAGCCATGCCCGGTTTGCTAAGTCGTATGGAAGTCGCGCCAAGAGCGGGTGACCCGGGCCGCGACGGTAGAGCACGGGTATAACCTTCTGGTTCCAGACGCGCTTGAGCCGCTCGTGTGAGTCGCGATCAACGGACATTGTCCTAATACTTAGAACGAGATGCTGATATCTGACGAGGCTCCGCTGCCCGGAGGCCTCACGGACGAGCGCTGGCGCGCCCGCTGGCGGCGGCCCTGGTGGGCCGTCCTTGATCCCTTCGGCCGCCGGAGCTTTAGGCTTGGCATGGGCCTGAAGGCCCGGTGGCATTCCGGAGGAATGCCGGCCATCAGGCGGCCATGTACCTGTTTCGATGCCACTCGATGTAGGTCGGGTGAGGTCTGAGGCTCTCGTCCCGCGGGAGATGGATGCGGTCCATCTGTTTTTCGAAGAGGCTTCGGAGTTCGGCCGGCACCTTGTTGTGCGAGACGAGCAGCCGGTAGTCGTTGGTCAGTGAGATCAGGTGGCGGTCGAACAGCCAGTGGATCGTGCCCGACAGGGCGAGCCCGTTTTGCACGACGTCGGGGCCACCGTCGCCGACACCCCAGATGTGGGCGGCCTGAACCTCTGACCGTCCGCCGCCATTGATGATTCGGAGACCCGTGACCGCGCAGCGATCGTCGTATGCCTCGCAGACCTGCCGGCGGAAATTGGCGTCGCGTATTTTGCGGTTCACCAGCATCTGCTCGATGCGGCGGACCTGATCGATGCCCGGTGTCGCCGAGTAGTCGAAGGGATCGGCGAACTCTCCCACACCCAGCCCCAGCCGCAGGGCGTTTTCAGGCGCCAGGGTTTCCGTGAGGCCAGCTTGGACGATGGCGGCGAAGTCGGCGTCCGCCAGTGGACGCATGGCCTTGCCTTGCAGGCCCTGGCCTACGCGCGAAGGGTCTTCGATGACGCGTAGCGGGGCTTCCCAGTAGCCGGCCGGTCCGGCGAAGGGCACCGGGCCGTCGAAGGGAAGATATTCGCCGATGATCGCGTAGGCATGGTCTGGCCGGGCCGTATCCGGCTCTATCCCCAGCACCCGGGCGACGGCGATGTAGGCGCGGCGACCGTTGTTGCGCTGGGGCTCCCTGTAGACGATCCAATCGCCCACAGCGGCTTCCGCCGCGGCCATATAGTTGCTGCGCCTTGGGAAGTGGTAGCGCCGCGTGATCTCGTCGTCGTAGCCGGAGTTCGGCTTTGTATCGAAAACCGCCTTCATCGACGCGCACCCCGTCCGCACCGACGAACCTAGTCCGACACGCAGCGATTGAGGAAGAGGCACTGCACCGGCTCGCCCTCTCCACCCTCCGCTCTTCCGTCCGCTTGCGCGGAGGTCGGCGGACGGTCCCCCGCCCGCCGCCGCGCAGGGGAGAGAGATGTTCTTCTTTTGTTCTTGACATGGGCGGTTGTTTCGGCGAAGCTTAGGGCTCGGGGTCGTGCGCCTTGCGGGGCGGCGGCCGGGTCGGTGTGAGCAGGCGAAATGGATAGGTATGAGGACGGCGACTGGTCGCCGCCGGTGGAGCTGGCGGCTGGGCCGGCACCGGTTCGGCGGGTGACCTGGTCGGAGGAGGTTGGCGAGGCGATCTGCGGGCGGCTGGCGGCCGGGGAGAGCCTGATGGCGATCTGCCGCGATGAGGGGATGCCGCATCACTCGTCGGTGCGGGAGTGGGGGTGGCGCCGGCCGGCGTTCGGCGAGGCGCTGCTGGCGGCCATGCGGGCGGCGCGGCTGCGGCGGCGGCGGGCGGAC
>JAQGIV010000029.1 GCA_028290945.1 Phenylobacterium sp.
CGGCCCTTGTTGGCGGCGATCAGGCCCGAGGCGGCGGCCAGGATGTGGCTGGTGGAGCGGTAGTTGCGCTCCAGGCGGATCACCTTGGCGCCCGGGAAGTCGCGCTCGAAGCGCAGGATGTTGTCCACCTCGGCGCCGCGCCAGCCGTAGATCGACTGGTCGTCGTCGCCCACGCAGCAGACGTTCTGGCTCTTCTGGGCCAGCAGCCGCAGCCACAGGTACTGGGCGACGTTGGTGTCCTGGTACTCGTCCACCAGGATGTAGCGGAAGCGGTTGTGGTACTCGGCCAGCACGTCGGGATGGCCGGTGAAGATGGTCAGGTTGTGCAGCAGCAGGTCGCCGAAATCGCAGGCGTTCAGGATGCGCAGCCGCTCCTGGTACATGCGGTAGAGCTTCTCGCCCTTGCCGTTGGCGAAGTGGGCGCCTTCCTGCGCCGGCAGCTTGTCGGGCGTCCAGCCGCGGTTCTTCCAGTGGTCGATCATCCCGGCCAGCGCCTTGGGCGTCCAGCGCTTGGCGTCGATGTTCTCGGCCTCCAGCAGTTGCTTGATCAGCCGCTGCTGATCGTCGTCGTCGAGGATGGTGTAGTTGGACTTCAGCCCGACCAGCTCGGCGTGGCGGCGCAGGATCTGCGCGGCGATGGAGTGGAAGGTGCCCAGCCAGCGCAGGCCCTCGGCCTGCGGCCCGATGATGGCGGTGATCCGCTCGCGCATCTCGCGGGCGGCCTTGTTGGTGAAGGTGACGGTGAGCAGTTCCCACGGCCGCGCCCGGCCGGTGGCCAGGATGTGGGCCAGGCGGGTGGTCAGCACGCGGGTCTTGCCGGTGCCCGCGCCGGCCAGCACCAGCACGGGCCCTTCGGTCGCTTCCACGGCGGCCCGCTGCTCGGCGTTCAGCCCGGCCAGGTAGTCGCCCATGGGCGAGGCCGGGCGCGCCAGGTCGCTGATGCGCGTCGCGGGGAGATCGGAGGCAGGGCCGGCGGAGTCGGACATCGGAACATATGTAGCACGCGCGGCCCCGGACTTAAGCCCGGGCGGCGGAACTTCGCGGGGGAGGCCTCGTTAGGTCGCAGGAGCCACGGAGGCTTCCGCCATGGCCCAGAGGCCAGACCCGAGGACCGAGCCGCAGACGCGCAGCTGGATCGCCTTCCTGACCGGGGCTGTGGTCATGCTGGCGATCGTCCTGGCCTGGCTCGCCTGGAGCCGCAGCCACGACGCCGTGCGCACGGTGCGCGCCGACATCGCCCTGCCGCGGCCCGACCTGCCATCCCTGCCGACCACGCCGCCGCCGGAGGGCCCGCACCTGCCGCCGGTCCCCGTGCCGACGCCCAGATGAGAGATCCGCCATGACCGACGACCGCCGCCCCAGCTCCGCGACCGCCGAGCGCGATGACGCCCACCGGGGCGGGGTCCGCAGCATTCCACCGCTGGTCTGGATCGTGATCTTCCTGCTGGTGGCGGCCCTCGGCTGGGCCTGGGTGGAACGCGGCGGCCACGACACCACCCGGCAGGGCGGCGCCACGCCCAGCCAGGCGGAGGGGACCGCCTACATGCCGGCCGCGCCGGCCAACGGCAGCGCGCCGGCGACGCCCGCCGGCCAGCTGAACGGCCCGCAACAGCCGCACAGCAACCCTTAGCTATCGGGACTGCGCGAACCTCAGGGCCGCGAGCCGGCAGGCGGAGGCGAGACCGCTTGGCCCCCGCGCCGCGTCGATGCGCCCGATCAGGGCGGCCAGGCTCAGGGCCTCGGCCTTGGCCATCGCGTCGAGCACCGCCCAGAACGCCGGCTCCAGCGCGATGGAGGTCGCGTGGCCGGAGAGTAGAACCGAGCGTTTACGAAGCCCTGGCATAGACGCCGATCTGCGCCCGTTCGGGCGGTCGAGCAAACCCTTGCAAAAAGATGACGCCTGCGTCATCTTTAGGGCTCAAGCACGGGATACTTCCATGGCCCTGGTCGACACCCTTCAGCCTTCGGCGGGCGCCTATCGCCGCCAGAAGCCGAGGCTGGACTGGCCGCATGCGCTGCGGGCCATGCGCCGGCTGCTGGCCGACAAGGAAGACACCGTCCAGGTGTTCGAGATCATGCGCGCGCTGAACGGCGCCTCGACGGCGCGCGGCTACCACCGCCTGCTGGCCACGCCCGAGGGCGGCCGCATCGCCTATGAGCGCCAGGAGTTCGCCCGGAAGCTGATGGACGACGCCTGGCTCGACAGCCTGCCGGACGGCTCGCTGGGCGCCGCCTACCGCAGCTTCATCCGCGCCGAGCAGCTGTCCGCCGACGGCCTGGCGGAGGTCAGCCGGTTGGGGACCACCCAGATCGACGAGCCGCATCCCTACGCCTGGTTCGGACGCCGCACGCGCGACGTGCACGACCTCTGGCACGTGCTGAGCGGCTATGGCCGTGACGGCCTGGGCGAGGCCTGCCTGGTGGCCTTCTCCTATGCCCAGACCAAGGGCCTCGGCTGGGCGTTCATCGCCAGCTTCGCGGCGCTCCGGTCGCGCAAGGCCAAGACCTATCCCTATGTCGGCGCCATCTGGGAAGGCTATCGGCGCGGCCAGGCCGCGGCCTGGCTGCTGGGCGAGGACTATGAGCGGCTGATGGCCGAGCCGATCGACAGCGCCCGGCGGCGCCTCAACCTGCCGGCGCCGGTGATCTACAATTCGATCCCGCCCGAGGCCCGCGACGGGGCGGTTCCTTCAAAATAGGGAGCCGTCATGGCCGGGCTTGTCCCGGCGATCCATGAACTCCGTGTCTTGTGAATGGGCTGGACGGCGCCACAGCGGTCCGCCGATTGAGTCCTGCGATCATGGGTGGCCGGGACAAGCCCGGCCATGACGATGGGAAGGTAGGGCTAGTCTTCCCGTTTCCGATCTTCGTGGGCGCGGGCGGCTTTTTCCGCCGCCAGCTTCGAGACCGTCTTCTCCGCCTTGGTGCGGCCGAACCGGACGCGGTTCTCGGCCGCCTGGCGCTTGGCGCCGGTCGCCGCGCGCGCCTTCCTGGCCTTGTTGAAGTTGATCGGCTCGGCCACGCGAAACTCCCGCACGATCCCGCTGGTTTCCCAGGCTCACTAGAGACGAGGAAAGCCAATGATCCAACCCTCCGAAATCCACGAGCACATGGAAGTCATAGGCTCCGACGGCGGCCACGTGGGCCGGGTCGACCATGTGATGGGCGACGAGATCGAGCTCGCCAAGATGGACCTGGGCGCGGGCTTCAAGCACCACATGATCCCGCTGAGCTGGGTCGACCATGTCGAGGACGACAAGGCCTGCCTGAACATGACCAAGGACGCCGCCAAGGACGCCTGGCGCGAGAAGCACTAGGTCGGCGACCGCTCACCCCGGCGAAGGCCGGGGTTGGGCGGGATCGCTATTTCACCGCGCCGCAGAAGCGCTGGATGCGGCTGCAGGCGTCTTCCAGGACCGCGTTGGCGGTCGCGTAGCTGATCCGGAAGTGCGGCGAGAGGCCGAAGGCTGCGCCGAACACCACCGAGACTCCCTCGGTCTCCAACAGCTCGACGGCGAAGTCCTCGTCCGAGCCGATGGTCTTGCCGGACGGGGCGGTCTTGCCGATCAGGCCCTCCACCGACGGATAGACATAGAAGGCGCCTTCCGGCGTCGGGCAGCGGAGGCCGCTCGCCTGGTTGAGCATCGAGACCACCAGGTCGCGACGCTCCTGGAACAGCTTGGCGTTGGGCTTGATGAAGTCCTGCGGCCCGTTCAGCGCCTCGACCGCCGCCCACTGCGAGATGGAGGAGGGGTTGGAGGTCGTCTGGCTCATGACCTTGGCCATCAGCTTGATCAGCGGCTCGGGCCCGGCGGCGTAGCCGATCCGCCAGCCGGTCATGGCATAGGCCTTGGAGACCCCGTTCATGGTCAGCGTGCGGTCGTAGAGCCCCGGCTCCACCTGGGCGATGGTCCAGAACTCGAAGTCGTCGAACACCAGGTGCTCGTACATGTCGTCGGTGAGGATCCAGACCTGCGGGTGCTTCATCAGCACGTCGGCCAGCGCCCTGAGCTCAACCTTGGTGTAGGCCGCCCCCGACGGGTTGGACGGCGAGTTGAGGATGATCCAGCGGGTCCTGGGCGTGATCGCCGCCTCCAGCTGCTCGGGCTGCACCTTGAAGCCCTGCTCGGCGCTGGTCATCACCGCCTTCGGCTCGCCGCCCGCCAGCAGCACGATGTCCCAGTAGCTGACCCAATAGGGGGTCGGCACGATGACCTCGTCGCCGGGGTTGAGGGTCGCCAGCATGGCGTTCCAGATCACCGGCTTGCCGCCCGGCGAGACGTTCACCTGGGCGGGCTTGTAGGTCAGGCCATTCTCGCGGGCGAACTTGGCGCAGATCGCCTCCTTCAGCTCCACGATGCCGTCGACGCTGGTGTACTTGGTCTTGCCGTCGGCGATCGCCTGGATGGCGGCGTCCTTGATGTTCTGCGGGGTGTCGAAGTCGGGCTCGCCGGCCGCCAGGCTGATCACGTCGCGGCCCTGCGCCTTCAGCTCGCGGGCTTTCTGGTCGGCCGCCAGGGTGGCGGACGGCTTGACGCGCGACAGGGCGGCGGACTGCAACGACATGACCGGCAGGTCTCCCGGCTGGGGTTTTGCGGATGCGCGGCGGTGTAGCCTAAGCCGCCCGCCTCGGGAACCGCCGATGTTGCGGCGCATGGCAACTCGGCTAAGACAGCCCCGATGCGCCGGCTGTTCGCCTTCCTTTCCAACATGGACGCCAAGGCCTGGCAGGCCTTGCTGATCTCGTTCGTGCTGTTCGGCGGGGTAGGGCTGGTCTTCCTGTTCGGGGCCCAGGTGCTGGGCTTCAACGGCGAGGCGACCGTCGAGCGCTGGCTGGGCGCGGCGAGCGGGCCCTGGTCGCTGCCGCTCTCGGTGGCGGCCTTCGCGGCGCTGGCCTTCCTGGGCGTGCCGCAGTTCATGCTGATCGCCGCCGCCGTGGTGGCCTTCGGGCCCTGGCCCGGCTTCGCCTACAGCTGGATCGGCACCATGGTCTCCTCGCTGGTGGGGTTCTATCTCGGCCGGCTGGCCGGGGCGCGGACGCTGGGGAGCTTCTCCGGCGAGGGCCTGACGCGGTTCATGGAGCTGATCGGCCGCAACGGGTTTCTGGCCAGCCTGATCGTTCGCCTGGTGCCCTCGGCGCCGTTCATCGTGGTCAATATGGCGGCCGGCGTGACGCCCATGCGGGTGCTGGACTTCGTGCTCGGCACCGGCGTCGGCATCGTGCCGAAGATCGCGCTGACCTGTTTCGCCGGGAACTCGCTGGCGCAGGTGATGCGGGGCGAGGGCAGGGCTGGGCACATCGTGCTGCTGGTGGCGGTGGTGGTCGTCTGGCTGGTCATCGGCTGGTTCGCGCGGCGGTGGCTGAAGCGCCGCGAGGGGGTCGAGGCATGATGCAGCTGTTCCACGCCTGGGGGGCGTGCTCGCTGGCTGCGCTGATCGCACTGGAGGAGGCCGGGGCGGACTACGAGCTGGTGGTGATGAGCACGCGCGACGGCGACCAGCGAAAGCCCGAGTACCTGGCGCTCAACCCGAAGGGCCGCGTGCCGGCCCTGGTCACCGAGCGGGGCGTGCTCACCGAGACGCCGGCGATCCTGGCCTTCATCGCCCAGAGCTTTCCGCAGGCGGGCCTGGCGCCGGCCGATCCGTTCGCCTTTGCCCGGATGCAGGCGTTCAACAGCTACCTCTGCGCGACGGTCCACGTGGCCCACGCCCACAAGCACCGCGGCTACCGCTGGGCGACCGAGGAAAGCTCGTTTCAGGACATGACGCGCAAGGTCGCCCAGAACGAGGTCGACTGCTTCCGCCTGATCGAGACCGAATATCTGCAAGGTCCGTGGGTGATGGGCGAGCAGTTCACCGTCGCTGACGGCTACCTCTTCACCCTCGCCGACTGGCTGGAGGGCGACGGTGTCGATCCGAAGCAGTTCGCGAGAGTCCATGAACACCGGGAGCGGACCCGCGGTCGGCCGGCGGTGCGCAACGTTCTTGCCGAAATGGCGGCGTAAGGCCGCGCTTTCAGCAACAAGCTTGCGGCGAAGCGGCCATTTCGCTACACGCATCGCATGCGTTCGCAGCTGCACAGCCGGCTTCTTCTCTCGCTGGGGCTTAGCCGCCCCTGGGCGACCCGTTAGGCTGCGCAACCTTCGCGGCCGGGCGTCCAGGGGCTGATCGAACCCTCGCCCGACCCTCCTGAACCCCGCGAAGAGATCCCTCCCATGTCCGTAGCCAAGTCCGCCGCCAAGGCCGATCGCGTCATCGTCTTCGACACCACCATGCGCGACGGCGAGCAGTCGCCCGGCGCCTCCATGTCGCACGAGGAGAAGCTGGAGCTCGCCAAGATCCTCGAGGAGATGAAGGTCGACGTCATCGAGGCCGGCTTCCCGATCGCCTCCAACGGCGACTTCGAGGCGGTCCACGAGATCTCCAAGATCGTCAAGGACAGCACCATCGCGGGCCTCTGCCGGGCCCACCAGATGGATATCGACCGCTGCGCCGAGGCGATCAAGCCGGCCAGGCGCGGCCGCATCCACATCGTCATCGCCACCAGCGCCCTGCACATGCAGCACAAGCTGCAGATGGAGCCGACCGAGGTGCTGGACGCCATCGCCCGCACGGTCGGCTATGCCCGCAACCTGCGCGACGACATCGAGTGGTCGGCCGAGGACGCCACCCGCAGCGACCCGGATTTCCTGCGCCGGGCGATCGAGACCGCCATCAAGGCCGGCGCCACCACGATCAACCTGCCCGACACCGTCGGCTACACCTATCCCAGCGAATACGCCGACCTGTTCCGCGAGATGATCTCGACGGTGGAGGGCGCCGACAAGGTGGTCTTCTCCACCCACTGCCACAACGACCTCGGCCTGGCGGTGGCCAACAGCCTGGCCGGCGTGCAGGGCGGGGCGCGGCAGGTGGAATGCGCCATCAACGGCCTGGGCGAGCGCGCCGGCAACGCGGCGCTGGAAGAGATCGTCATGGCGCTGAAGGTGCGCGGCGACCGGCTGCCCTACGACACCGGCCTCGACACCACCCACATCACCCGGGCCTCGCGCTACGTCTCGGCGATCACCGGCTTCCCGGTGCAGTTCAACAAGGC
>JAQGIV010000043.1 GCA_028290945.1 Phenylobacterium sp.
GCCCCTACATTACGGGGATGGCTGAAGAACGTTCCGTCCGCTGCCTGATCGTGGGTTCCGGCCCCGCGGGCTACACCGCCGCCGTCTATGCGGCGCGCGCCCTGCTGAACCCCGTGCTGATCCAGGGCATCCAGCCCGGCGGCCAGCTGACCATCACCACCGACGTGGAGAACTATCCGGGCTTCGCCGAGGTCATCCAGGGCCCCTGGCTGATGGAGCAGATGCAGGCCCAGGCCGAGCATGTCGGGACCGAGATCGTCAACGACATCGTCACCAAGGCGGACCTCTCCAAGCGGCCGTTCCGGCTGGAGACGGATTCCGGCCAGGTGTGGCTGGCCGAGACCCTGATCATCGCCACCGGCGCCCAGGCCAAGTGGCTGGGCATCGCCTCGGAACAGCGGTTCCAGGGCTTCGGCGTCTCGGCGTGCGCCACCTGCGACGGCTTCTTCTACCGCGGCAAGCAGGTGGTGGTGGTGGGCGGCGGCAACACCGCCGTCGAGGAGGCGCTGTTCCTGACCAACTTCGCCTCCAAGGTGACCGTGGTGCACCGGCGCGACGAGTTCCGGGCCGAGAAGATCCTGCAGGAGCGGCTGTTCGCCCACCCGAAGATCGAGGTGGTCTGGGACAACGCCATCGACGAGGTGACCGGCGCCGAGGATCCGATGGGGGTCACCGGCGTGCGCCTGAAGAGCGTCAAGACCGGCGAGACCCGCGAGATCGCCTGCGACGGGGTGTTCATCGCCATCGGCCACGCGCCGGCCTCGCAGCTGTTCCAGGGGCAGTTGGAGATGGACGCCGCAGGATACCTGAAGGTGAAGGCCGGCACGGCCTCGACCGCCATCGAGGGGGTCTATGCGGCCGGCGACGTGACCGACGACCTCTATCGCCAGGCGGTGACGGCGGCCGGCATGGGCTGCATGGCCGCGCTCGAGGCGGTGCGGTTCCTGGCCGAGGAAGACCACCGCCGCGCCCATCACCCGATCAGCCACGAAGAGGCCGAGAAGATCGGCGTCTGGTAGGCCGTCCGCCGGACCCACGCTGAAGCCTGGAAACTCGCAGCCCGCGTCAAATGTTGACCGGGTTCGAGAGACATGGATGCGCAACAGCGACAGGTACATGGCGCAGGCCGACGCGGTCCTGCGGATGGCGGGACGGGCCGGCAACGCGCCCGAGCGCCGCGTCTATGAGACCATCGCCGAGGGCTGGCGCCGGCTGGCGGCCGAGGCGCGGCGCAACGAGCGGCACGACGAACCGGGCCGGGGCGCGGACCGAGACATCTCTCCCTTTCGACAAGCCAGCGGAGGCTGAGGGCCCGGCCCTCCCCTCCCCGCGAGATCGGCGCACCTAGCCGCCGCTCATCCCCGCGAAGGCGGGGACCCAAGCGCGCCGTCAAACGCACCGGCCTCCGGCATTGTTCTCTTTGTGTTCTATGAGTAGGCTGTCTCCCACTGCAGCTTGGATCCCCGCCTTCGCGGGGAGGAGCGGGTTGGAAATGGCGTTTTTCACCTATCTGCTCGCTAGCGCACCGTATGGGACGCTTTATTGCGGGCACACCGACACGCTGACGGTGCGTGTGTCTCAGCACCGCGAGAAGGTCTTCAGCGGCTTCACGGCCAAGTACGGCGTGAGCCGCCTCGTCTGGTACGAGGCGCATGGCGAACGCGGCGAAGCGTTCCGCCGGGAGCGACAGATCAAAAAGTGGAATCGCGCCTGGAAGGTGCGGCTGATCGAGGCCGAGAATCCGACCTGGGTCGATCTGTATGAGGAGCTGGTGGGCTGGGCGTCCGAGGGGCCGCTGAGCGGACTCAGCCTGCCGGAGCTATGAGGCCGCCTCGGCTTGGGTCCCCGCCTTCGCGGGGATGAGCGGAGGGATTGAGGCGGGCCTCGACGGCCGCCAGGCTGGCGTTGATCTTCTGGATCTCTTCGCGGGTCGGTTGGCGGCGCGAGGCGTAGAGGGTGCCGATGGGGCGGGCGGCGGCGTCGGCGGCCGGGGCGCCCGGATCGGCGACCTGATAGGTGCGGGTCTCGCCGGCCACCGCGAGGGTCACCTTGCGCGGCTCGGGGACGACGGGGGTCGGCGCATCGCTGGTCAGCAGCGCCGGCGTCAGCATGGCCTCGCGGCCGGCATAGCGGCCGGTGAAGGCGGCGGGTTCGCCCCAGGTCCCGGTCCAGCGGTAGAAGATGTGCTGGCCGACCTTCGTCATCTTGACCAGGGTCGGCGCCCAGTACGGGGCCACGTAGGCGGCGTGATAGTGGGTGGCGGAGCCCACGTCGGTGTCCACGTAGCCGGCCAGCGCCTTGTGGGCCACGTCCTCGGCGCGGGCGAACAGGTCGGCCTCGGGCCGCCAGCGCAGGGCGCCGTCGCAGGTGAAGGTGAACTGGCAGCCGGTGGGCAGCAAGGCGCCCTGGTAGACCACGCCGCAGACGGTCTTCGGGTAGGCCGGGTGGCGGAGGCGGTTGAGCACCACCTGGGCCACCGCCTGCTGGCCCTTCACCGGCTCGCGGGCGGCCTCGAAATAGATCGCCTGGGCCAGGCAATGGACGGCGCGGGCCTGGTCGGCGGCGTCGGTCTTCAGCACGAAGGGCCGCATGGGCCGGATCGGCTCCGCCGCGAACGGGCGGGACGCGTTGAGCTGTTCGGCCTGGGCGCCCACCGCCTGCACCGTGCCGGCGGCCGGCAGGGCGTTGACCGGCCCGGCCGGCGGGGCGAGGCCCAGGGCGGCCGGATCGGCGCCCGAGGCCAGCTTCTGCAGCTGGGCGACGGTCAGGTGGGCCGACGCCAGGCGGGCCTGCGGCGGCGGGGCCTGGCGCTTGTCGGCCGGCGTGCAGGCGCAGAGCGCCGCCAGCGCCAGGACGGTCACGGCCAGGCGCGCGGGCCTGAGGGTCGATATGGCGGTCTTGAAGCTCACGAGATGTTGAGGGCCCTTGCTGGTCTCTGTGGCTCGGCCGGGCGTCTTGGCGCGAGAACCGGGCGAAAACAAGGACCTTCCCCTGCCGCCTGGCGGCCGATCGATATGGGTATAGGCGCCGCGGCGCCCCGCGCGGCCAGTGAATTCGCGGTTAGGTCTTGCCCTCTCCCCTCGCAGGGCTATATGTCTTGGGTATGTTTTGCTCGCATTGAGCATAACGCCGCCGACGAGCTCCAGCTCCGAGGCGTCTTTTTAGACCCGAGAAATGCTCATATTGAGCATAATGGAGGGTTCCATGGCCGCCGACGGGTTCCAGTTCGCGTTCACGCCCGAGATTGAGGCGCAGACCGCGCCGGCCTGGCAGAAGGTCAAGCATCACGTCACGCCCATGGAATGGCGCGCCCAGGCCCCGCTGATCGCCGAGATCAACCGGCTGAAGCGCGAGAAGGACGCGGTGATCCTGGCGCACAACTACATGACGCCGGAGATCTTCCACGGGGTCGGCGACTATGTCGGCGACAGCCTGGGGCTGGCCAAGGAGGCCGCCAAGTCGCAGGCCAAGATCATCGTCCAGGCCGGCGTGCACTTCATGGCCGAGACCTCGAAGGTGCTGTCGCCGGAGAAGACCGTGCTGATCCCGGACCTCAGGGCCGGCTGCTCGCTGGCGAGCTCGATCATCGGGGCCGACGTGCGGCTGATCAAGCAGCGCTATCCGGGCCTGCCGGTGGTGACCTACGTCAACACCACGGCCGAGGTGAAGGCCGAGACCGACATCTGCTGCACCAGCGCCAACGCCGTGCAGGTGGTGGAGGAGGCCGCGCGGCTGTGGGGCGTCGACCGGGTGATCATGATCCCCGACGAATTCCTGGCCCGCAACGTGGCCCGCCAGACCGACATCAGGATCATCGCCTGGAAGGGCCGCTGCGAGGTGCACGAGCGGTTCACCGCCGCCGACATCCTGGAGATCCGGGAGGCCTATCCGGACGCCGAGGTGCTGGCCCACCCGGAATGCCCGGCCGAGGTGCTGGAGCTGTCGGATTTCGCGGGCTCGACGGCGGCGATGAACGACTATGTGCTGACCCGGAAGCCCAAGCGGGTGGTGCTGATCACCGAGTGCTCGATGGCCGACAACGTGGCCGCCGACGCCGTCGACACCGAGTTCCTGCGGCCCTGCAACCTCTGCCCGCACATGAAGCGGATCACGCTGGAGAACATCTACGAGGCGCTGCTCTACGGACGCCATGAGGTGACCGTCGATCCGGCGATCGCCGATCGCGCGCGGCTGGCGGTGCAGCGGATGGTCGACCTGCCGCCGCCGGCCAAGCCCGCCCGCTACGACCTGGTCAGGGCGCGCCATCACGTGGACGTGGAGCTGATCTGATGGCCCTCCTTCGCCAAGGCTACGGAGGGTCCGATCCTTCGAAGCTCCTGAAGGGAGCGAAGTAGGATGGAGCGCATCCAGCATGACGGTGTGCTGGTGGTCGGCGCCGGCCTGGCGGGCCTGTCGGCCGCCCTGGCCGCCGCGCCGCGCCGGGCGCTGGTGTTGAGCCCCACGGCGCTGAACCACGGCTGTTCCTCGGCCTGGGCGCAGGGCGGCATGGCCGCGGCGCTCGGCGCCGACGACGCGCCGGAGCTGCATGCGCGCGACACGGTGGGCGCGGGCGCAGGCCTGGTCGATCCGGCCATGGCGCGGCTGCTGGCGGAAGAAGGCCCGGCGGCGGTGCGCGCGCTGGCGGCGCTCGGCGCGCCCTTCGACCGCACGGCCGACGGCGGCTTCGCCCAGAGCCTGGAGGCCGCCCACGGCAAGGCCCGCGTGGCCCGCGTGAAGGGCGACCAGGCCGGCCGCGCGATCATGGAAGCCGTCACGGTGGCGGCGCTGGCCGCCCCGCACATCCGCGTGCAGACGGGCGCCAAGCTGCGCGGCCTGTTGCAGGACGCCAACGGCCGGGTGCGCGGGGTGATCGCCGAGATCGACGGGCGGCTGGTCGAGATCACCGCCGCGGCCGTGGTGCTGGCCACCGGCGGGATCGGCGGGCTCTATGCGGTGACCACCACCCCGGCCGAGCTGACCGGCGACGGCCTGGGGCTGGCGGCGCTGGCCGGCGCCCTGATCGGCGATCCGGAGTTCGTGCAGTTCCATCCCACCGCCATCGACATCGCCCGCGATCCGGCGCCGCTGGCCACCGAGGCGCTGCGCGGCGAGGGCGCGGTGCTGGTCAACGCCGACGGCGCGCGGTTCATGGGTCGCTATCACGCCGACGCCGAGCTCGCGCCGCGCGACGTGGTGGCCCGCGCCATCCATGCCGAGCTCGAGGCGGGCCGCGGGGCCTTCTTGGACGCCCGCGACGCGGTGGGCGCGGGCTTCCCCGAGGACTTCCCGGCGGTGTTCGCCGCCTGCCTGGCCGGCGGGGTCGATCCGCGGACGCAAGCCATTCCGGTGGCGCCGGCCTGCCACTACCACATGGGCGGCATCGTCACCGACGCCGAGGGCCGCACCACCCTGGCCGGCCTGTTCGCGGCCGGCGAATGCGCCTCGACCGGCGTGCATGGCGCCAACCGGCTGGCCTCCAACTCGCTGCTGGAAGCCGCGGTGTTCGGGACCCGCGCCGGCCGCGCGGCG
>JAQGIV010000044.1 GCA_028290945.1 Phenylobacterium sp.
CCTGGCCGGCGCGGGCCAGTTCGGCGGCCAGCAGCCGCGGCCGGCCAGCGACGCGCTTCAGGCGGGCGGCCACGGCGGCGGGCAGCGACAGGCTCTCGATGAAGGCGGCGAACAGGCCGACATCGCCCAGCCACAGCGTCAGGTCCCCTCGCCCACCGGCCCGGGCGGCGCGCCAGGCCAGGGCCGCGATCTCGGCGTCGGCGGCGACGGCAGGCGCGGACGCCGGAGCGAACAGCTCGACCCCCATCTGCACGAACTCCTCCGGCCGGTCGGTCCCCGGCG
This sequence comes from Phenylobacterium sp., assembly GCA_028290945.1. Taxonomy (GTDB): domain Bacteria; phylum Pseudomonadota; class Alphaproteobacteria; order Caulobacterales; family Caulobacteraceae; genus Phenylobacterium. Next base: position 283 of record JAQGIV010000044.1, read on the forward strand.
AGGCGCGGAAGGCGGGGCCTTCATAGAAATAGCGGCCGGCCGCGGCGCCCGTATCGAGGTGGCGCCGCGCCACGGCGACGGTGAAGTCGGGGCGCAGGCAGAGCTCCGCCCCACCCTCGGCCTGGACCACGAACAGGCGCGCACGCATGGCCTCGCCGGCGAGGTCGAGCAGCAGGCCGAGCGGCTGCAGGATCGGCGCATCGACGACTGCCGCGCCGGGCGCGAGCGCCGCGCGGATCGCCGACAAGGCGTCCGTCGGGACGGGCGGCTCGGTCCTCACAGCTGGCTGTCCAGGATCTTGCGGATCGCAGCCACCAGCTCGGCGCGCGGGACCACCACCTGGCCCGGCCGCTCGGCGCGCCAGGCGGCGTTGTCGGTGACGCCCTGCGACAGCGCCCGGCCAAGGTCCAGGTCCTTCACCGTGGCGGCGCCGGCGGCGAACTCATCCTCGCCGATGATCACCGCGGCGGGCGACAGGCGGCGGTCGGCGTACTTCATCTGCGCCCGCATGCCAGACTGGCCGAGATAGACTTCGGCCGCGATCCCGGCGGCGCGCAGCTCGCCGGCCACCGCGAAATAGTCAGCCATGCGGGCCTGGTCGAAGACGATGACCACCACCGGGCCGCGCGCCGCGGCGGCCTCGCCCTTGCCGGCGGCTCGGAGCGCCGCGGCCAGGCGGGAGACGCCGAAGGAGAAGCCGGTGGCCGGCACGCGCTCGCCGGTGAAACGGGCCACCAGGTCGTCGTAGCGGCCGCCGCCGCCCACCGAGCCGAAGCGGATCGGCTGGCCCTTGTCGTCGAGGGTGTCGAGCAGCAGCTCGGCCTCGAACACCGCGCCGGTGTAGTACTCCAGCCCGCGCACCACCGAGGGATCGAACACCGCCCGGTCGGCCCCGACGCCGAGGCTCGCCAGCGCCCGGTCGATGGCCTCCAGCTCGGCCAACCCCTCGTCGCCCTCGGCCGAGCCGCCGATGACGTTCGCGAGCCGGCTCAGGGTCTCGGCCCGCCCGGCCCCGGCCGCGGTGAAGGCCAGCACCCGCTCGGCGGCCCCCGCGTTCAGGCCGGCGCCCTTGGTGAAGGCGCCGCTTTCGTCCTTGCGGCCCTCGCCCAGCAGCAGGCGCACGCCGTCCGGACCCAGGCGGTCGAGCTTGTCGACGGCGCGCAGCACCGCCAGCTTCTGGCCATCCTCCGTCACGCCCGCCGAGGCCATCAGGCCGTTGAGCAGCTTGCGGTTGTTGATCTTCAGGATCGCCGAGCCGGCCGGCACGCCGGCGGCCTGCAGGCCCTCGACGGCCATGGCGATGATCTCGGCGTCGGCCTCGGGCCGCGCGGAGCCCACGGTGTCGGCGTCGCACTGCACGAACTCGCGATAGCGGCCCGGCCCCGGCTTCTCGTTGCGCCACACCGGCCCATAGGCGTAGCGGCGGAACGGCTTGGCCAGCGTCTCCCAGTTCTGGGCGGCGAAGCGGGCCAGCGGCGCGGTCAGGTCGTAGCGCAGCGCCATCCATTGCTCGTCGTCGTCCTGGACGGCGAAGACGCCCTCGTTCGGCCGGTCGGCGTCGGGCAGGAACTTGCCCAGCGCGTCGGCATATTCGAAGGCCGGCGTGTCCAGCGGCTCGAAGCCGTAGCGCTCATAGACCGCCGACACTGCGCCCAGGATGGCGCGCTCGGCCACGAGATCGCGGGCGCGGCGGTCGATGAAACCGCGCGGGGTGCGGGCCTCGGGGCCCGATCCTGGAGATTTGGCGGCGTCGGTCATGCCTGCGCGCTTAGCGGTTGCGGCCGGTTCGCTCAAGGAAGGCTTGTCGCTGGGAAGGTCCATCGGTCGGTCCTGGTGAAGGGGTCGACGGACGGAGCTCAGTCAACGAGCCCCGTCCGCATTCGGCGGGGCTCGGAAAGGGGTCGCGGCCTAAGCCAAGCGCTCCCAAGCCGATCCCGCGAGGGTCGGATGGTGGGGGTGGCCGTGATGATGCGAAACGCCGCTCATGGGGCGGGGCCTATAGCGGAGGAATGTGAACAAAGCGAGTCGCGCAGCCGGTCGCGCCGCGGGCGAAGCCTGATCTACCGGTTGTCCAGACAGGCCGAGACCGCCTCGAAATAGCGGATCGCCAGCCGTTCGAGGCCTTCGTGCACCGGGACCAGCTGGCGATAGGCCTCGGCGGTGATGAACAGGTCGCCGTCGGCCCGCATCACCCAACCGCGGCCGATCAGCTGCGTCACCTTCCGGCGCACGGATTCGCGCGGGATGCCGATCGAGGCGGCGACCGAGCGGACGTTGGTGCGCAGGCTCGGGAACACCGGCACCTCCCCACTGAGCAGCTGCTGGTGGCTGAGCTTCTTGAACTCCGGATGCTGGGCGGTGCGGACCAGGATCACCAGCATGACCAGGAAGGTGTCCATGTCGCCGCCGCAGGCTTCGCGCGAGCGGCCGAGCAGGTCGAGCAGCGGGTTGAGCAGCTCGGTCGCCATGGCGGGATAGCGTTCGGTGACGAGGCCCTTGCGGCGCCAGGCCGAAGGGGTTCCCGTCAGGTCGTGTTTCAGAGCCACACTGCTCACAGCCACCACCGGTTTCAGCCAAGCCGGCCCCGGTCGCCGGCCTGCCCATTCACGACCGGATCGCGCGAAGCGTATATTGATCTAAGGTATTGATCGGATGGCGCTTTGGTGTGGGTCAGCGGCAGGCTGCCCGCCCCGCTCGTCCAGACCCAGCAGGACGCTCATGCGGACCAGGTCGGCAAAGGTTGCGGCCGCCATCTTCGACATCACCTGGCGGCGGTGGGCCTTCACGGTCACCTCGCTGATGCGCAGCGCCTGGGCGATCTCCTTGTTGGGCGCGCCGCTGACCACTTGGGCCATCACCTGGCGTTCCCGGCGGGTCAGCATGACCATGCGGGCGCGCAGCGCCTGGGCGGGAGCCTCGCGGTCGCGCCGCCGCCGATCCTGCTCGATGCCACGCTGCACGGCGTCCAGCAGGTCCTGGGCCGCGAACGGCTTGCAGAGGAATTCCACCGCCCCGCCCTTCATAGCGCGCACCGCCATGGGGATGTCGCCATAGCCGCTGATGAACACCACCGGCACGCGGACCTGGGCGCGTTTGAGCTCCTCGAAGAACTCGAGCCCGTTCTTGCCGGGCAGACGGACGTCGATCACCAGGCAGCTCATGGCGCCGGGATCGGCCTCGCCCATGAAGGCCTGGGTCGACCCGAAGGTGTCCACCTGCAGCCCGACCGTGGACAGCAGGTCGCGGATGAGGTCGCAGACGTCGGGGTTGTCATCGATCACGGCCACCAGGGCCGGCGCCTCATGGGCGCGCGCGATCGACCGTAGAGGGCTGCGGCTTGGCATGTGGGGTCCCGGCGTCACTGCGGACCCTTGGAAAGCGGCGGGCTATGAAGGTCTATTGCCTGAACGTCGGATGACGACTGCCCTTTGGTCCAGGGTCGTCGATACCTTAGTATTGGTCTTCCTTGGCGGGCTCCTCGCCCAGCGCCAGGCGATCGGCCATCCGGACCAGCTGGGCGACCGAGCGGGCGTCCAGCTTGCGCATCACCTGCCCGCGGTGGGCTTTCACGGTGATCTCGCTGACGCCCAGGTCGGCGGCGATCTGCTTGTTGGCCCGGCCGCTCACCACCTGGGCCATAACCTCGCGTTCGCGCGCCGTCAGCTCCGCCGCGCGGGCCCGCAGATCGGCGAGCCCGGCCTGGGCCTCCAGCCGCGCGCGGTCGCGGGTGATCGCCACCTGGATGGCGTCGAGCAGGTCCTGGTCGCGGAACGGCTTGGTCAGGAACTCCACGGCCCCGGCCTTCATGGCGCGCACCGACATCTGCACGTCGCCGTGGCCGGTGATGAAGATCACCGGCAGGCGGACCCCGGCCTTGGCCAGCTCCGCCTGGAAATCCAGCCCGCTCTGGCCCGGCAGCCGCACGTCGAGCACCAGGCACGCCGGACCGGTCGGCAGGCCGTCGGCCACGAAGGCCGGCACCGAGCCGAAAGCCTCGACCTGCAGGCCCACCGATTGCAGCAGCCGGCGGATGGCGTCGCGGACCGACGGGTCGTCGTCGATGACCACCACCTTGGCGGCGTCCTCGCTCACGGCGCGGCGCGGCGGCTGGGGATGGTCAGCTGGAACACCGCCCCGGCCCGCGGCCCCGCCGATAGCGAGAGCCGGCCGCCGTGGGCCTCGGCCACCGAGCGCACGATCGACAGCCCCATGCCCATGCCGCCGGCCTTGGTGGTGAAGAAGGGGTCGAACAGCCGGTCCGCCGTCTCCGGCTCGACGCCGGGGCCCTGATCCTCCACCGACAGCACCACCGCGCCGTCGGCGTCGACGTCGGAGCGGATGGTCACGGTGGGCGGTCCGCCCGCGCGGCCCATGGCCTCCACGGCGTTGCTGACCAGGTTCATGATCGCCTGCTGCAGCTGCAGCCGGTCGCCGAGCACGTGAGGATCGCCAGGCTCCAGGTCGAGTCGCAGGGTGACGCGCCGGGCCTGCAACTGGGATCGCATCAGGGCGGCGACCTCTCGGATGGCGTCGTTGATGTCGACGTCGGCATGCTCAGCGGTGCCGGCCACCAGGCTGCGCAGGCGCTTGATCACGTCGCCGGCGCGGCGGGCGTCGCCGGCGATCTGCTTCAGGGCGGCCAGCGCCTCGGCCATGTCGGGCGGATCGGCGGCCAGCAGCCGCAGCGAGGCCTCGGCGTTGGTGAGGATGGCGGCCAGGGGCTGGTTGACCTCGTGGGCGATGGAGGCCGCCAGCACGCCGAGGCTGGTCAGGCGTGCGGCGCGGGCCAGCTCGGTCTGGGCCTCCGCGAGGGCCGCCTCGGCGCGCTCGCGCTCCTGGTTCTCGGTCTCCAGCTGGGCGTTCGCGGCGGCCAGTTGCAAGGTGCGCAGCCGCACCCGGTCCTCCAGCTCGGCCTTCAGCCGCAGCAGCTCCTGCTTGGCCCGGATCAGCTCGGCGGTCTCCAGCACCTCCCACTCGCCGCGCCGGCGGGCGAGGGTGAGCTGGTGCGAGCGGGTCACCTCGAGCACGTCGACCGCCCGGCTCAGCTCGGCCGGATAGGTGCAGAGCACCAGCAGCTTGCGGCCGGCCACCGACTCGTCGAGCTCAAGCTCGTAGTCGCTGAACGCCTGGCGGTAGCGGGATTCCACCCAGAAGGCGTCGCCGCTGACCCGCAGGCCGTCGAAGCCCCGCGCCAGGGCCTCGTCCAGCCTCTCGTGCCAGCCGCGGACGATCCGCTGCAGGTCGAAGCGGCTGTCCGGCAGGTACCAGTCGCGGCAGGGCACCAGCTCGACGGCGCCGTCCGCGAGGCGCCGGTCCAGGTCGGGGACCTCGCGGCGCAGGGCCGCCTTCGCCTCGTCCATGGGGACGCCCTCGGCCACCGCCCAGATGCAGCATTCGTTGCCGCGCACGCCGGCCGAGAAATAGGGGACCACGACGTCGAGCAGATCGCCGACGCCCTCGTAGAACAGGCAGATGTGCGCGCCCCACGGCAGATCGCCGAGAGGCTCGATCCCGCTCTGGCGCAGAGTTTCGACCACGGCAGCCGCCTGTTCGAGCCAGGACACAGCAGCGGCGGACACCGGGGTGACCGCCCCCGGTCCCTGTCACATTTTAGCCGGCCGAGGGTCGTCTGTCGCTCGGCAATGCCCAGGCTGGGACGCAAGCTTGGCCGGACGGGCTCAGCGCGGCTTGCGGAAGCGCAGCAGGAATTGGTCGGTCTTGCCGCGGATCGCCGGGTTGAACACCATCTTGGAGTGGTCGTCGGCCGGATTGGCGAGGATCGCGCTCTCGCCGTCCAGCTTGAAGCCGGCCTTGGCGAGGTCCGCCTTCACCGTGGCGATGTCGATCCGGTGCAGGGTCTCGGTGACGTTGGCCGGCGCGCCGGGCGCCGCGGCATGGTCGAGGATCACATAGACGCCGCCGGGCTTCAGGGCCGCGTACACCGCCTTGTTGAAGGCCGGCACGTCGGCCGGGCCCATGAACTTGTCGTAGAGGTCGTGGTAATTCTGGCGGATGAACACCGCGTCCAGGCCCTTGGGCAGGGCGGTGGCGTTGATCGGGTCCGTCAAGACCACGATGTTCGAGCCGGGGGCGGCGGCGCCGGCCTTGAGCATGCCCTCCACCTCCGGGTGGGCCTTGATCACCTCGGCCGGCATGACGGCGTAGACCTTGCCGTTGGGCCCGACGGCGGCGCTCAGCGCGCGCACGAAGCGGCCGGCCACGATGTCGGCCACCTTGTCGCCCGGCTTCACGCCGATGAAGGCCAGCACCTCGGCCCGCTTCATGGCCGGATCGGTCATGGCGTCGGCGTTCGCCTGCGGCACTTGGGTCAGGCCCATGGACGGCGCGGCGGCGGCGGCCAGCAGCAGGCCGGCGAAGATGGCTGCGGAAATCGGCTTCATGTTGTGTTCCTCCCGAAGCGGCACCTTAGCTGCTCAGGCGAGGTCCTGCATCCAGATGGTGCGGATGCGCCGCGCGGCGGCGTTGGCGGCGTCGCGTCCGGAGCGGGCCTCGATGCCGTGCAACTGGTCGAGGATCCTGAGCAGCAGCTCGGCCTGCGGCTCGGTCACCCCGCCGGCCGCCAGCACCAGGCCGCGGATGATGTCGGCGGGGCTGCCGGCCTCGGGACCTGGCGCATCGCCGTCGAAGGGTTGGGCTCGGAGCGGACTGGCCATCACGCCCGCCCCTAGGCCGCCGCCCGTTCGCCCAGCCGGGCGAACAGCGGGCCAAGGTCGCCCTGCGGGCGCCAATCCCGGACCGTGCGGGAGACCACCTCCAGCACCGGCCCGCGCAGCTCGGCGGGCAGGTTGATCACCAGGCTCGTCACATCGGCGAGCGCGCGCACGTCGCTGCCGTGGGGCAGCCAGGCCGGCGCCTCGAACAGCTGGCGGCCGGACAGCTCGACGGCCGCCTGCATCTCCGCAAGATCATCGGCTTGGCAGGCGATCTCGAAGGCGGCCGCCGTGCCTTCGTCATAGGCCGTGGGCAGGCCGATCGGCCGCACCCGCCAGCCGCTGTAACGCATGATCCCCAGGATATGCAGGTCGGTGAAACCCACCAGCCGCCGGGCGCGGCGCTCGACCATCGCCTCGACGACGGCGAGGTTCATCGACGCCTTCACCGGGAAGTGCTTGCGGCCGCGCAGCGCCGGCGAGGCGAAGTAGCGGGAGAGCTCGAAGACCCCCGGTCCGCAGGCCGGACCTTCCACCACCAGGTGCGGGAAGTGGTCGGAGAGCACGCAACCGCGGTCGGCCGGCAGCAGCCGGGCGCTCACCGCGATGGCGCCGAACTCGTCGAAGCCGACCAGGTAGAGGGCCTGGTCGTTGTCGTATTCGTCGAGCTCCTGGCCGGCCTCCACGCACAGGTTCCGCCAGCCGCGCTCCTCGACGAAGTGATCGGTGCGGGCCCGGTGCATCTGGGCCAGCACGTCGCGATAGAGATGTCGGTTCGCTGCGTTGATGAGATGGATCATGGCGCCCCCCGGCGTTTGGTGTTGGGGGGAGCGTCGGCCAGCCCTGGAGGGGCCGCTATGATCCGATCAGATCAGCCAGCCGCGCCGCCAGGCGTGGACCGAGGCCTGGACGCGGGTGCCGAGGTCCAGCGTGCGCTTGGCCGCCTCGACGTGGTTGTGGGCGGTGTGTTCCGAGATACCGAGGATTTCACCGATTTCCCAGTCCGACTTTCCGTCCATCACCCAGCGCAGGCATTCGAGCTGGCGCGCGGTCAGCGGGCAGCACGCCTCGACCGGCGCGCCATCGGCGAGGTCGCGGGCCACCCCGCTGAAATAGACCGAGGCCAGGTGCAGCACCGGCCGGACGTCGGGCTCGAAGCTGACGCCGGAGCCGCTGAGGATCACGGCGGCGACCTCGCCCATGCGGTCGTGGATCGGCACCACCAGGGCCTCGTCCGTCCCGGTGATGTCGCGCACCTCGCCCATGACGCGCTGGCCCGCGCGGGTCGACCGCCGCCCGGCGGCTTCGCGCCAGGTGAACGGCTTGCGGGTCTCGAACAGGGTGGCCAGCACCGGGTCGACGGCGGCGAAGCCCTCCGCGGAATAGCGCTCGCTCCAGGCCGGGTCGACCTCGCCGGACAGGATCCGGGGCATCACCGGCTGGCCGGGCGCGGCGGCGACGATGGTCGAGAAATAGCGCACCCCGAACCGGCGCACGACCTCGCCGAAGCGGCGGTTGAGCTCGCCCGGATCGGTGATCTCGTCGGCGCCCTGGGCGAACTCCAGGGCTGCAAGGAACTCCGCTCGCACCCGTCTGTCCTGTCCGCGGCCATCTCAGGAGCCGGCCGCAATCGAGGTTGCCGCCGCAACCTCCGAATTGGCGTCAGCGGCGGCCTATGGCTTGGAACCCGCCGAGGATACATCGGACGGCGCGGCCTCGCCCAGTTCCGCGAGGTTGCGGGCGTGGTGCAGCAGGGCGCGCCGGAAGCCACTGTTGGGCATGGCCACATAGGCCTCCAGCAGCTCCAGGGCCCCGTCGCAATCCATCAGCGTGTTCACGTGCTCGATGTGGTCGGGCTTGTGGTCGGGATCGAGGCCGTCGGCGAGGTCGGCCAGCCGGCAGTTCAGGGCGCCCGCCACCTCGACGAGCCGCGAGAACGAGATCCGGTTGGCGCCGCGCTCGTACTTCTGGACCTGCTGGAAGGAGACGCCGAGCGCCTCGGCCAGCTCCTGCTGCGACAGGCCGATGCCGCGACGCCGCTCGCGCACGCGTTGGCCGATGGCGACATCCAGCCGGTGCGGACCCTCGATGCTGCGCCTCGTCGTCATTGAACCCCCGCTTCCATGGCGATGACTGGCGCTTCAAAGTCACGACCGCGACCCGAAGCGCAAGCTGTAGTTTGCAGACGATTGCGGCAGGCCCGCGGCGTTTCCGCGCCCCGTCACAACCGCACGTCGAAAAGCGATGCGACGCTACCTGAGCTTGGCGATCAGGGCGGCGGTCGATGGGTCGTGGCGACCGGCCGGGCCGCCTTCCAGCTCGCCCAGGACGCGGGCCGCCAGCGTCTTGCCGAGCTCGACGCCCCATTGGTCGAAACTGTTGATGCCCCAGAGCACGCCCTCGACGAAGACCTTGTGCTCATAGAGCGCGATCAAGGCGCCCAGCGCCTCCGGCGTCAGGCGCTCGATCAGCAGGAAGGCGGTGGGCCGGTCGCCGGGGAAGGTGCGCTGCGGGGCGAGCGCGTCGATCTCGGCGGGCTTGAGCCCCTTGGCCTGCAGCTCGGCGCGGACATCGGATTCCGAGCGACCGGCCATCAGGGCCTCGGCCTGGGCGATGGCGTTGGCCAGCAGCTTCTTCTGGCCTTCCGGATCGCCGTCGGTCGGCTGGCGGACAGCCAGGATGTCGACCGGGATCACCTCGGTCCCCTGGTGCAGCAACTGGAAGAAGGCGTGCTGGCCGTTGGTGCCGGCGTCGCCGAACACCGCCGCCGCGGTGGCGTGGGGCGCGGGCCGCGAGTCGGCGGTCACCCGCTTGCCGTTCGACTCGGTCTCCAGCTGCTGCAGGAAGGCCGGGAACAGCCGCAGCCGCTGGGCGTAGGGCACCACCGCGCGGACCGGGCGGTCCAGGCCGTTGCGGTTGAACACGTGGGCCAGCGCCAGCAGCACCGGGGCGTTGGCCTCCAGCGGGGCCTTGGCGAAATGCGCGTCCATGGCCGCGGCCCCGGCCAGCAGGCGCTCGAACACCTCGTATCCAAGCGCAACCGCGCACGAGAGTCCCACCGCCGACCACAGGGAATAGCGGCCGCCCACCCAGTCCCAGAAGGCGAACACCTGGTCGGCGGGCACGCCGAAGGCCCGGGCCTTGTCGGGGGCGGCGGAGACCGCGACGAGATGGCCATCGGCGGCGTCGCCGAGCGCGGCCCGCAGCCAGCCGCGGGCGGCTTCGGCGTTGGTCAGGGTCTCCAGGGTGGTGAAGGTCTTGGAGACCACCACCACCAGGGTGGTCGCCGGGTCGAGGCCGGTCAGCGCCTGGGCGAGCTCGTTGGGATCGACGTTGGCGGCGAAGCGCAGCTCGATCCGCGGGTCCAGCGGCTTCAGCGCTTCCCAGATCAGCCGCGGGCCGAGGTCCGAGCCGCCGATGCCGATGTGGACGATCGCTCGGGTCGGGCCGGACCGCACCTGCTCGGCGAAGGCCTTCATCCGGGCGCGGGTGGCGTCCACTTCGCCCGAGACCGGCTGGCCGGCGGCGCGGAAGTCGGCGCCGCGCGGCGCGCGCAGCGCCATATGCAGGGCCGGGCGGCCTTCCGAGGCGTTGACGATCTCGCCGGCGAACAGGGCGGCGCGGCGGCCTTCCACGTCGGCGGCGCGGGCGAGGTCCAGGGCGGCGTCCAGATCGGCCAGCGACCAGGGCTGTTTCGAGAGGTCGAGGTCGAGGCCGGCGGCGCTCACGCCCAGGCGCGCCAGCCGGTCGGGCTCGGCGTCGAACAGGGCCTCGATCCGGCGATCCTTGGCGGCCGCGCCCGCGGTGTCCAGGCGGCTCCAGGCCGTGTCCAGCTCAGACAAGCGACGATCCATCCAAATCTTAAGGTCGGCCCACGGGCGCGTACTTGACGCTGCAGCCGTAAGGGCGGGTCACCGGATGCGCAATGGGCCGGTGGGCCTTCAGGTCGGCGAGCGCCAGGGCCACGTAGTTGGTCGCGCCCTTCAGGCTGGCGGGATCCACGTAGGGCCGGTCGTCGATGCCGCCCATGTAGACGAGCCGGCCGGCGCGATCGACGACGAACATGTGCGGCGTCGTCTTGGCCTCATAGGCGCGGGCCACGCGGGCGTCGGCGTCGATCAGCACGGCCGTGGCGTGGGAGCCCACCTTGCGCTTCCAGCGGCGGACCTGTTCGGGGCTCATGTAACCGGCCGACCCCGGCGCATCGGTGATCACCGTCAGCCAGACGACGCCACCCTGGCGAGCCTTGGCCTGCAGCCGCTGCATGGTCCCGGAATCGTAGTGCTTGTGGCTGTAGGGGCAGGCGTCGCTGGTCCATTCCAGCACCACGACCTTGCCCTTGAAATCGGCGAGCGCGCGGAGCTTGCCGGTCTCGTCGGCCGCGCTGAACGCCGGCGCGGGCGCATCGATCTCCGGCGCGGCGAGCGCGGGCGCGGCCAGGGCGGCGAGGGCGACGGCAACGAGGAAGCGGCGGGTCAGCATCAGGTCTTCGCGGCGGCCTCCAGGGCCTTCAGTACGATGCCCTGGGTGAGGATGGCCGGCAGGATCTGCGGCTCGCCGCCCTTGGCGCCAAAGACCAGGTAGAGCGGCACCCCGGCCCGGCCGTAGCGCGCGAGGTCGGCGGCGATGACCGGATCGCGCTTGGTCCAGTCGGCCTTCAGATAGGCGACCTTGTGGGCCTTCATGGCGTCGACCACCGGGCGGGTGGAGAGCACCACGCGGTCGTTGACCTGGCAGGAGACGCACCAGGCGGCGGTGTAGTTGACGAACACCGGCGTGCCCTCGGCGCGCAGGGCCGCCAGGCGTTCGGGGCTGTAGGCTTCGGCGGAGGCCTCGGCGACGGTCGAGCCCTGGCCGGCCGTCTCGGCGTAGGCCGGCCAGATCACCCCGGCCAGCGCCGCGGCGGCCAGGACCCCGGCCGCCGCGCCGAGCGCCACGGCGCGCTTGCCGGA
>JAQGIV010000055.1 GCA_028290945.1 Phenylobacterium sp.
CCGCAGCTGGCCAGCGCCGCGGCGACGCCGGCCGCCAGCAGACCGGGGAGCAGCCTCGCGGAGCGGATGTGGCGCGCGCTCATTTCGGCGGCTCCTGTGGCGGGGCTTCGATGGACGGCAGACCGGCGCCGACGACGGTGGCGATGGCCACCTGCTGCTCGCGCAGGGCCTGCTCAAGGGTGACGATCTGGACGGCGCGGGTGATGCGGAGGTTGACCAGGTCGACGTAGGTCCGCTGGTCGATGTCGCGGGTGGCGAGCGCGGCTTCGGCGCGGGCGGCGCGCTGCTCGGCGATCGGCAGGTCGGCGCGCACCTGGGCCAGCTGGCGCTCGGTGGCGGCGATCTCGCTCAGCCGGGCGCGGACGTCGCCCACGGCGGCGGTCAGCCGGGCGGCGTATTCCGCGTGCAGATGGACGCGGGTGGCCCGTTCGATGGCGACGCCGCCCTGGTTGCGGTCGAAGACCGGCAGGCCGACGCTGGCGGTGGGGCCGCCGTTGCGGACATTGGCGTTGTCGCTGCCGCCGGAGACCCCGAAGGTCAGGTTGGGGAACTGCGACAGCAGCGCGGTGCGCAGCTTGGCGTCCTGGGCGGCGTAGCCGAGCTGCAGGGCCACCAGGTCCGGCCGGCGGTGCGCCAGGTTGGGCAGGTCCTGGGCGATGGCGGCGGGATCGAGCGGCGGCAGGTCGATGCTCGCCGCCAGCGGGACGACGACCTCGGGCGCGAGGCCCAGCAGGGCGTTCAGCTGGTGCCGCTTGGCGAGCAACAGGCGCTGCAGGTCATCGAGCTGCGTCTGGGTCGTCTGGCGCACGGCGAGATAGGGCGCGGCGTCGACCAGCGTCACATTGCCCTGGCCGAGCGCGGTCTCCAGCCGCTGGCCGCGCCCGGCCAGCAGATCGCGGGACCGGGTGAGCAGCTCGACGGCGCGCTGGCCCTCGATCAGGTCCACGGCCAGCAGCCGCGCCTGGCCGGCCAGCAGCCACTCGCGCCAGAGGATGTCGGCGTCGACCTGCTGCACGGCCTTCTGCGCCGCCTCCTTCTTGGAACGATAGGTGAGCAGGGAGGCGAAGTTGAAGTTCAGCGCAGCGTTCCAGGCGGTGGTGGTCCCGACCCCGGCCAGCAGCGGCAGGACCGCCACGCTGAGCAGGGGATTGGGCAATACGCCGGCCTGGATCAGCTGGGCCTGGGCGACGCCGTGCTGGGCGCGGGCGGCGCGTAGGTCGGGATTGTTCTGGACGGCGAGCGCGGTGACCTGGGCGACGCTCAGCGGGCCGGCGGGCAGGGGATCGGCGTGGGCCAGCTGGTCCACGGTTCCCGCCAGATGCGGCTGGGCCGGCAGCGGCAGCGGCGAATAGCTGGCGCAGCCGCTCAGCAGGGCCGCGGCGCACACCGCCAGCGCCTTTGAAGGCGCGCGCCGGGGCGGGGCGGCGATGTCCATCTCGTCCATTTCCCAAGCCTCTCCCGCGATCGGCCGAGCTCAGAGCAGCCGGTAGGCGAAGGTCGCCACCACCCCGAGCGCGAGGACGATCAGGGCGAAACCGCCTAGCCGGGGCGAGACGAGGCAAAGCCCGCTCGCAACGACCGCGGCGACAACGCTGCCCAACCAGAACTTCCAACTCACATCGGTCTCCAAAAGACGACTCGGTCCCAAGCCTTGACGCATGGTCACCCGGCCGGCGCCCCGACCGCCTCGCCCCGGACTTACAAGGGTGTAAGCTCCCCGCCGGGCCGTCCTGGAGGGCGGGCGCGCAACCTGCCGCAGGAAAAGGGGGCCAGATGGAGCCGACCGCGGACCCGAGCACGACGAGCCGGTGGCTGAGGGGGCCGCTGCGGTTGCGGCCGCTGATGTTCACCGCCTTTGCGATGATCACGGTGCTGGGGGCAGTGGCCTTCGCCTTCTACCTGGTCAGCCTGTCGGCCGAGGACGTGTTCCTCGACCGCGAACGCGACGCCGCGGTCGCGGAGCGGCAGATCCTCAACGAGGCGTTCCGGAACGAGGGACGGCCGGGCCTCGTCACGCGGATGGAGCGCCGCTCGCGGTTGGCCGCGCCGGAGGAGCACTACGCCCTGTTCGACGAGACCGGCCGCCACCTGGGCGGCGACCTGCTGAGCCCGCCCCGCGGGGTGGCGGAGGGGGCCTGGGGGCGCGCCAAGTCGCGGACCCGCGCCGGCCGCATCGCGCTCTACGCCACCACCTTGCGGCTGCCCGACGGATCGCTGCTGGTCATCGGCCGCGACGCGGCCGGACAGCGCGCCTTCGAAGGCCGCACCGCCGACGCCCTGCTGATCGCGCTGGCCGTGGTGGTGGCCGCGAGCCTGGGGGTCGGGCTGCTGCTCAACGCCCTGGTGATCCGCCGGGCCGACGCGGTGGCCGGCGTCGCCGAGCGCATCGCCGCCGGCGACCTGCGCGCACGGGCCGAGGTCTCGCCGCGCGGCGATTCCTTCGACCGCATCGGCGGTTCGCTGAACCACATGCTGGACCGTATCGAAGAGCTGCTGACCGGCATGCGCACGGTGACCGACAGCCTGTCCCACGACCTGCGCACGCCGCTGACCCGGATGCGCGGCGCCATCGAGGGCGCCCTCGATCCGGCGACCAGCCACGTGGACTGCCGGGCCGCGCTCGAACAGGTCAGCCTGGAGCTGGATCGGGTGCTTTCGGTGTTCGCGGCTCTGATCGACATCGCGCGCGCGGAATCCGGCCTGTCGCGCGAGATGATGCAGCCGCTGCGGGTCGACGAGGTGGTGCAGGACCTGGCCAGCCTGTTCGCCCCGGTGCTGGAAGACGCCGGCCAGACGCTGGCGGTCGGCGCGACCGAGCCGCTGACCATCGAGGGTCACGAACAGCTGCTGCGCCAGGCGGTCGGCAACCTGCTGTTCAACGCCGCGCGCCACGCCGGCCCCGGCGCCGCGGTGACGCTGGAGGTCCACAACGCGGGCGGGGTCGCCGAGATCGTGGTGGCCGACAACGGACCCGGCATCCCCGAGGCGGACCGCGGGCGGGTGAAGGACCGGTTCGTCAGGCTGGACGCGGCGCGCGGCGGCTCGGGCTCGGGGCTGGGCCTCTCCATCGTGGCGGCGGCGGCGAAGCTGCACGGCGGCGAGCTGCGGCTGGAGGACAACCATCCGGGGCTGCGCGCGGTGCTGACGCTGGTCAGCGGCGGCTAGGCGCGCTCAGCGGGGTATGGGACGGTGGTCGCCTCGATGCGGGGCGCCATGGCGGGGTCGGGAAGGCTGAGCGCCACCACCAGGCCGCCGCCGTCGGAGTGGACACGCAGCTCGCCGCCCAGGCGCTTGGCGAGCCCGCGGATCAGGGTCATGCCCTGGCCGCCGCCGCCGGCGCCGTCCGGCAAGCCGCGGCCGTTGTCGGCCACCACGCAGACCCAGCCGTCGGCGGAGCGCCGCAGGCAAACGGTGATCCGCCCGCCGGCGCGCCCGGAGAAGGCGTGCTTGGCGGCGTTGGTGACCAGCTCGACGATGATCAGGCCCAGCGTCTGGCAGGCCTCGCGCGGCAGGGTCCCGGTGTCGGCGCGGAAGTCGCAATGCAGGCCGCGCGGCGCCAGGTGGGCGGCGCACAGCTCGGCGCACAGCCGCGCCAGATAGGCCGGGGCGTCCACCAGGCCCTCGCCCGCCGCGTCGCTGAGCGTCCGGTGCACCGTGGCGAAGGCCAGGATGCGGCTGGAGAACAGGCCGACCGCCTCGCGCACCGCCGGATCGGCGAACCCGCCGAAGTCGGTGCGCAGCAGCCCGTTGAGGGCGGTGAGGGTGTTCAGGAACCGATGGTTCGCCTCCTGGGCGGCGAGGCGCCGGTCCGGCTCGGCGAAGGCGCTATGCATGGCGGGGCTCCCGATGACCTAGCGATGCGATCCTTCGCCGGGTCCCTCACAGCGCCCTCGGTCCGCGCCTTACAGGAATGCAAGCTGGCTCAGGCCCGGCCCACAGGCTTGTAAGGAAACCGGCCAACCTCGGGTCAGGCGGCCGGGCCATCTCTTGCCAAGACGAGCGGCCGGAGTCCTAGCTGCGCCAGGCCTCGGAGGACCGTTCGAACGTCGGACGCCAGGGAGACGGATCATGTCCAGGCGCGTGCTGGTGGTCGAGGACGACCCCTCGACGGCGGACTTCATCGCCAAGGGCCTTCGCGAAGAAGGCTTCACGGTCGAGCACGTCGGCGACGGGCGCGACGCGCTCTATATCGCCAGCTCCTCGGAATTCGACGCCATCGTCATGGACCGCATGATCCCCGGCCTCGACGGCCTGTCGGTGGTCAAGGCGCTGCGCGCCGCCGCCGTGCCGACCCCGATCCTGATCCTCTCGGCCATGGGCCACCTGGACGAGCGGGTCAAAGGCCTCAGGGCCGGCGGCGACGACTACCTGACCAAGCCGTTCGGCTTCTCCGAGCTGCACGCGCGCATCGAGAACCTGATCCGCCGGCGCACCGAGAAGGCGGTGGAGACCGAACTCAGCTGCGGCGACCTGACCATGGACCTCTTGACCCGCAAGGTGGTCCGCGCCGGCCGGCCCATCGAGCTGTTGCCGCGCGAGTTCAAGCTGCTGGAGTTCCTGCTGCGCAACCAGAACCGGGTGGTCACCCGGGTGATGCTGCTGGAGCGGGTCTGGGACTACCGCTTCGACCCGCACACCTCGATCATCGACACCCACATCAGCCGGTTGCGGAAGTCGCTGGAGACCGGCTTCGACAAGCCGCTGCTGCACACCGTGCGCGGGGCCGGCTATCGGCTCGCCGAGGAGCCCTGACCGGGCCTCAGGCCGGGATCACGTCGAAGGCGATGGTCAGCCGCCGCTCGTCGGTCGTGAACGGCTCGGTGCCGTGCCACATGTAGGACGGGAACAGCACCAGCCGGCCGGGCTGCGGGCGCACATAATGCGCCGCCTCCATGCGCGGCGTGGTCTCCAGCGGCGGCCGGCCGAAGCGGATCCAGCCCTCTTTCCCGCCGGCGTCCAGCGCCCGGTCCGGCGTTTCCACATAGAAGGCTGAGGACAGCCAGCCCTGCGGGTGGAAATGGTCCTTGTGGAAGCCGCCGGGCTTCAGAGACACCGACCAGGCGCCGTCGATCAGATAGTCCCCGGTGTTGCGACGGCGCAGCGGATCGGCGCCCTTGCCCAGCCAGGCCATGTGTTCGCGGATCGGCTTGTCGATGGCCTGGAAGAAGGCCTTCAGCGCGGGCTCGGAGGAGCCGGCGATGGGCTGCAGGGTCTGGCTGCCGTTGCGCAGCGACTGGTGGAACGGGTGGCGGGCGTAGGGATGCATCCGCTGCAGCACCGCCGCGAGGTCGGCGAGATAGGCCTCCAGCGAGGCCCAGCCGGGCGGCGTCTCGAGTTGGTAGGACCCGACCATGGTCTCGTAGTCGTAGACCTCGGCGTAGAGCGGATCGCCGGCGGCGCGGGCGGCGGTGGCGGCCCAGCCCCACAGCGACTGGGCGCCCGGCTGCAGGGCGAGCCCGCGGCGCGCGGCG
>JAQGIV010000057.1 GCA_028290945.1 Phenylobacterium sp.
GCTGGCCGCGACGCTGCCCGACGCGGCCGCGCCGGGGTCGCCCGCCCCAACCGCCCTCAACCAAGCGACCTGGCCTCCGGCCGCGCCGCGCGCCGAGGCCAAGAGCGCCGCCCTGGTCCGCGCCGAGGTGCTGCTGGCCCGCGCCCGCTTCTCGCCCGGCGTCATCGACGGCCAGGACGGCGGCAACCTCAAGAACGCGGTCTCCGCCTTCCAGGAGGCCCATGGCCTGCCGGTGGACGGCAAGCTGAGCGGCGATGTGTGGGCGGCGCTGACGGCGGCCGATCCCGGCCCCGCGGTGGTGGCCTATGTGATCACCGCCCAGGACGCCGCCGGCCCCTTCGTCGCGGCCATCCCCAAGGAATATCCGGAGATGGCCAAGCTCGAGAGGCTGTCCTTCACCACCCCGCTGGAAGCGTTGGGCGAGAAGTTCCACATGGACGAGGCCCTGCTGAAGAGCCTCAATCCGGGCGCCGACTTCGGCGCGGCCGGAACCCAGATCCTGGTCGCCGCCGCCGGGCCGGAGACCCTGCCGGCCGCGGTGGCCGCCATCGAGGTCGACAAGACCGCCGGCCAGGTCCGCGCCTATGGCGCCGATGGCCTGCTGCTGGCCAGCTATCCGGCGACCGTGGGTTCGACGGAGCGGCCGGCGCCGGTCGGGGCCTACAAGGTCAAGGGCGTGGCCCGCAATCCGACCTACACCTACGATCCGACCCGCCTGACCTACGGGGACAAGTCGATGGGCAAGGTGGTCGTCAAGCCGGGGCCGAACAATCCGGTGGGCGTGGCCTGGATCGACCTGTCGATCCCCACCTACGGCATCCACGGCGCTCCGGATCCGCGGCTGGTCGGCAAGACGGCGAGCCACGGCTGCGTGCGCCTGACCAACTGGGACGTGCGGCAACTGTCGTCGGCGGTGAAGCCGGGGGTGGCGGTGACCTTCGTCGGCACCGAGCGGGTGACGCACCCGAAGCTGAAGCTCAACTCCGCCAGCGCAAGGTCGCAGCCTCGACCGGGTTGACGAAGGCCCGGCCGGCGCGGCGGCTGGCGGACCATTCGCGCTTCAGCTGGTGATACCACTTGGCCTGCTTGTCGGCGTCGTCGATCCACAGCAGCGGCGGGTCGTACTTCAGCCCCTGGTTCTGCAGGTTCACCATGTCGCCGTCCTGGCGCAGGAAGGCCCTGGCGCCGGCGGCGATGAACGGCTTCAGGAAGACGAACGCCGGATGGTCGGACCAGACGATCTGGGTGATCTTGGTCCTGGTCTCCGAGATCGGCGTCAGGCAGGTCAGCGACAGCACCTGGCGCCTGCCCACCGTCACGTGTTCCCAGCGCAGGCCGGGGATGCGGAAGGTGATCTCGGTCAGCGGCTCGCCGCCGAGGATGGCGTAGGCCCGGCTGTTCTTCGACGGTTCGTGGCGGACCATGGCGAAGCCCTGCTCGCGCGGCTCGAACCGCTTGGCCTTCTCGTGCTGGCTGCCGGCCGAGCGCCACCACCATTGCTGGTGCACATAGGGCCCGTGCGCCGGGTCCATCAGCCCGACCACCGCGTGGTCGATGTGGGCGTCGAACTCCATGCGGTCGACCAGCTTCGGCCCGCCGCCCACCACGCCCGGGAACACCGGCGGCGGCTCGCTGGGCTCGGCCTGGCTGCGCGCGTCGGACGCCACCCAGACGAACACCAGCCCCTGGCTTTCCACGATCGGATAGCGCCGCACGCGGATGCGGCTGACGTCCATGGCCTGGTCGTCGACCAGCGACGGGATCGCCGCGCAGGCGCCGTCCGCCCGGAACCGCCACCCGTGATAGGGGCACTCGACGGTCTCGCCGCCCGCGGCTTCCTTGTGGAACTGGCCGGCCGACAGCGGCGCGGCGCGGTGCGGGCAGATGTCGCGCAGGGCGAACAACTCGCCGGCGTTCGAACGCCCCAGCAGCACCGGCTCGCCCAGCAGCTCATGGCGCGCCATGCGGCCGGGCTTCAGGTCCGATGACAGGGCCGCGAAGTACCAGATGTCGGTGAGGAAGCCCTCGCCGAACTTGGTTTCGGATCGCGCGGTCTTGGTGTCGCCTTCGGCCATCAGGACCCGCTTTAGCGGATTAGGGGAGTCGCAGGAACACGGCGGCGTAAGGGCTGAGCCCCAGCGAGGCGCCGCGCAGTTCCGCGTCGCCGGCGCGCAGCTCCAGCAGCTCGGCGGCCTCCAGCTCGGCGATGGTGGGCGCGGCCGGGGCGTCGGAGAGGTTGAAGACGCAGGCGATGCGCTCATGGCCCTCGGTCCGCACGAAGGCCAGCACCGGGTCCGGCGCGTCGAGGAACTCCAGGTCGCCCAGCGTCATGGCCGGTGAGGCCTTGCGGAAGGCGATCACGTCCCGGGCGAAGGCCAGGTTGGACTCCGGGTCGGCGTCCTGGGCGGCGACGCTCAGGCCCAGGTGCTCGCGGGCCATGGGCAGCCAGGGCTGGCCGGCGGTGAAGCCGAGGCTGGGCTCGGCGCTGTCCCACGGCATCGGCGTGCGGCAGCCGTCGCGGCCGCCGGTGTAGGGCCAGTAGAGGTCGCCCACCGGGTCGCGCAGCTGGTCGCGCGTCAGCGCCGCCTGCGGCAGGCCAAGCTCCTCGCCCTGGTAGATCAGGGTGGTGCCCTTGAGCGCGATCAACAGGGCGAACATCAGCTTCGCCAGCTCCGGCGAGGGGTCCTCGCCGCCGAACCGGCTGACCGTGCGCGGCACGTCGTGGTTGGAGAAGGAGATGGTCGGCCAGTGCCCCGGATAGGCGCTGAGCGTCCGGTAGTGCTCTTTCACGAACGCGGGCGTCAGCCGGCGCTGCAGCAGCATGACGAAGGTGTAGCCGGAGTGCAGGCCGGCGTCGGGCGAGAGGTAGCCGCCGCAGCGATCCTCCTCCTCGGAGAATTCGCCGAACACAAACCTGTCGCCGTGGGCCTCGACGCGCTTGCGGATGATCTCCAGCACCTGCTCATTCTCCGGCAGGTTGGAATCGTGGAGGTGGCGCTGCAGGTTGCCGGCGTGGCTCCAGTTGAGGCGGGTGCGCTCGGCCGCCGGCACGGCCGGATTGTCGGTGAGCGCCGCGTCGTGGAGGTAGGTGCCGGCCACATCCAGCCGGAAGCCGTCGACGCCCTTCTGCAGCCAGAAATCCAGCACCGACAGCGCCGCCTCGCGGGCGTCGGCGTTGCGCCAGTTCAGCTTCGGCTGCTGGCGGAGGAACTTGTGGTGGTAGTGCTGGCGCCTAGCCGGCTGGTAGGCCCAGGCCGGACCGCCGAACACCGACAGCCAGTTGTTGGGCGCCGTGCCGTCCGGGGCCGGGTCGGCCCAGACGTACCAGTCGGCCTTGGGGCCATCGGCCCCGCCGGTCAGGCCCTCCAGGAACCAGGCGTGCTCGTCGGAGGTGTGCGACAGCACCTCGTCGAGCACCAGCTTCAGCCCCTTGGCGTGGGCGGCGGCCAGCAGGGCCTCGAAGGCCGCCATGCCGCCATAGTCGCGGTGCACGCCGGCGAAGTCGGCGACGTCATAGCCCCAGTCGCGGTCGGGCGAGGGATGGATCGGCGACAGCCAGATCCCGTCGACCCCCAGGGCCTTGATGTAGTCGAGCTTGGCCTCGACGCCCGCCAGGTCGCCGTAGCCGTCGCCGTCGCTGTCGAAGAAGGAGCGGATGTAGACGTGGTAGAGGACCGCGCCCTGCCACCACGGCTCATTCGCATTAGACAACGGCGGCATGTAGGCTCCGGCAGCGGGGTAATCCTGGGGAGTAGATCATGTCGGTTGCTACTGAGGGGGAGAACGAAGACAAATTTTCTTCCGCACGGGCTCAGTTCGCGGAGATTTTGGACCGCGAACACATCGAAGGTGAAATCCAGACCCACCTCTCCACGCACACAGAGCTCATTCCGACCTTCATCCAGCTCCACCATGGGGTATTCCACAACGTCGTTGTGGAAAAACCGACGATCGGTCGCTTCGAGGCTGACTATTTGTATGTGACGAAGCACAGCGAGGAGGTGAAAATCGTCCTCGTTGAGCTGGAGCATGGGGCCAAGCGCCTCATGAAGCGGGGCGGTAACTACCCCGTCCCGACGGCCGAACTCACCGCCGCCATTGCGCAGGTCCAGGCGTGGCGGCGAGAGCTTGAGAATCCAACTGTCCGCCAGGATCTGTGCCAGCGGCTAAGCGGTCTGCTTTGGTATGCCGGTACCGGCCCTGGACGTGTACGTCTTACGCTTGAGTTCTTGATCGTCATCGGAAGGTATGGGGACGGTAGGCATGCCGACTTTGCCTCGACCCTCTATTCGACCGATCGGATCATGGTGAAGACCTATGATTCGATTCTGAAAGAACATCTGGTGACCAAGCCCCAGAAGCGAGCTCTGCTGCTTCACAAAGGGGGGGCGTTCGAAATCAAGAATCTAGACGGCTGGCCGGAATTTATCTGCGAAGCTTTAGACCCGGACGAACTTCGCCTTACGCCGGACCAGCTCCGCATTTTCGAAAAGGCACCGGATGTGCCGCCGCGGTGGCTCGGAGAAAAAACGGATCGAATTCGCCCCGTGAACCTCGGGGCGCTGTCCGAATTCGCACGTAACTTCAAAAGCCTCTGACGGGGAGCGAGCTAGCTCGCCCCCTGCCACCACGCCGCCATCTCGCGGTCAGGCCTCGGCGATCTTGTTGATGATCCTCGAGACGATGCCGTACTCCACGGCCTGCTCGGCGCTCATCCAGAAGTTCCGCTGGGTGTCCTTCTCGATGCGCTCGTAGGTCTGGCCGGTCTCGCGGGCGATGATGCGGTTCACCCGCTCGCGCATCTTGATGATCTCCTCGGCCTCGATCTCGATGTCCGAGGCCTGGCCGCGCACGCCGCCGGTAGGCTGGTGCAGCAGGAAGCGGGTGTTGGGCAGGCAGAGACGGTTCTCCTTGTCCGCGCCCAGGAAGATGTGCGCGCCCGAGCTCGCCACCCAGCCGGTGCCGATCACCTTCACCGGCGCGCCGCAGAACTTGATCATGTCGTGGACGGTGTCGCCGCTCTCCACATGGCCGCCCGGCGAGTTGATGATGATGCGGATCGGCTTGTCGCTCTCGGACGCCAGCGCGGTGATCTGGGCGGTGACCCGCTCGGCCAGCCGCATGTCGATCTCGCCGAAGATCAGCACGGTGCGCGACTTGTAGAGCGCGTTCTGCACCGGCCCCGAGGTCATCGGCATGTCGGGCAGGCGGCCCTTCTCCTCGTCATCCGGCTCTTCGTCGTCCAGCCAGACTTTCCACTCGGTCATCGGGGGCTCCTTAAGGTGGGCCGGGGCAGGGCGCGCCGCCGAGGCGCCGCAAGTCCTCCGGCGAAGATTGCTCCCCTTGCAGTTATTGGCCCCCGCGGGTTCCCGCAAGCGGGCCGGCGCAGATTCCGCCTCCACGGCGCCTCTTGCATCGCGTTCGCGCCCACCACAGCTTGGCGGTATGACGACGCTCGCCTCCCCGCCGCCGCTCGAGATCGGCCCCGCCATCGCCGCCGACGTGGCCGAGATCGCCGAGCTGCTGCAGGCCGCCGCCCGCTGGATCGAGACCTGGCGCGGCCGGCTGTGGGACCCCGACCTGCTGGGCGAGGCCTTCGTGGCGCCGGTGGTGGCGCGCGGCGAGTTCCTGGTGGCCCGCGCCGACGGCGCGATCGCCGGCGTCGCCATCGTCGAGCCGGAGGATCCGCTGTTCTGGCCGGACCGGCCGCCCGGCGAGGCCGGCTATCTGCACAAGCTGGCGGTCAGCCGCGACTACGCCGGCCGCGGCGTCTCCGGCGCCCTGATCGAGGCCTCGGCGGCGCGCGCCGCGGGGTGGGGGCGCGACCTGCTGCGGCTCGACTGCCACCCGGACCTGGCGCGGGTCTATGAGGGCTTCGGCTTCCGGCGCATCGACCAGCGCGAGGTGGCGCATCCGCAGAGCGGCCGGATCATCGTGGCCCGGATGGAGCGCCGGCTGCGCCCTTGACCTCTCGCGGCGCGGCGACGCAAATGGCGGCCAACTCAAACAACTGTTTCAGGAGGAGCGCGTCATGAGCGAGGTGATGGACAGGACCCAGTCGATCACGGGCGGCCTCTTCGACCTCACCGGCAAGGTGGCGGTGATCACCGGCTCCTCGCGCGGCATCGGCAAGGCCATCGCCGAGCGCATGGCCCAGCAGGGCGCCAAGGTGGTGATCTCGTCGCGCAAGGCTGGCCCCTGCGAGGAGGTGGCGAGCGCCATCAACGAGAAAAGCCCCGGCCACGCCATCGCCGTGCCGGCCAACATCTCCTCGAAGGAGGACCTGCAGCGGCTGATCGACGAGACCCGCACGGCGTTCGGCAAGATCGACATCCTGGTCTGCAACGCCGCCTCGAACCCCTACTACGGCAGCCAGCTCGACATCGGCGACGACGCCTTCAACAAGATCCTCTCCAACAACATCGTCGCCAACAACTGGCTGATCCAGATGGTGGCGCCGGAGATGAAGGCGCGGAAGGACGGGGCGATCATCATCGTCTCCTCGATCGGCGGCCTGCGCGGCTCGACGGTGATCGGCGCCTACTGCATCTCCAAGGCCGCCGACATGCAGCTGGCCCGCAACCTGGCCCAGGAGCTCGGCCCCGATAACATCCGGGTCAACTGCATCGCGCCGGGCCTGGTGAAGACCGACTTCGCCCGCGCCCTGTGGGACACCCCGGAGGGCGAGAAGAGGGCCAGCTCCGGCACGCCGCTGCGCCGCCTGGGCGAGCCCGACGACCTGGCCGGCGCGGCCATCTACCTGGCCTCGCGGGCCGGCGCCTGGACCACCGGCCAGACCATCGTGGTCGACGGCGGATCGACCTGCTGACGGCGGGGTGATCCGACGGTCGCCCCTTTGCGCGGAAGCTAGGCTGTGACCTTCCCGGCGGTCCTGGCAAGCTCGCGCGCCCTGGCCAGCCGCTCGATGCCGGCGTCGAGGGTGGCGTCGCGCTTGGAGAAGCACAGGCGCACGATGTGGGTCACCGGGTCGGCTTCGTAGAGGGCGGAGACCGGGATCGCAGCCACGCCGGCCTGCTTCACCGCGTGCAGGCAGAAGGCCCGGTCGCTCATGGCCACCCCCGAGGCGGCCAGGTCGACATTGAGGAAATAGGTCCCCTGGCTCGGCAGGACGGCGAAGCCTTCGCGGCGCAGGCCCTCGCCCAGCCGGTCGCGGGCGCGCTCCAGGCCGCGCGGCATCTCCTCGAACCAGTCGTCGGCGTTCTCCAGCCCCCAGGCGACGGCGGTCTGCAGGTTGGGCGGGGTGGTGAAGGTCAGGAACTGGTGGGCGCGGGCCAGGCTGTGGGTCAGGGCCGGGGCGGCGGCCAGGAAGCCCACCTTCCAGCCGGTCAGGCCGAACATCTTGCCGGCCGAGCCGATCTTCACGCACCGCTCGCGCATGCCGGGCAAGCCGATCAGCGGCCGGTGCTGCGCGCCGCCGAACACCACCTGCTCCCAGACCTCGTCGCAGATGGCGATGACGTCGTGGGCCACGCAGAGCTCGGCGAGCGCGGCGAGATCCTCCTGCGGCATCACCACGCCGGTGGGATTGGTCGGGTTGTTGAGCACCACGAAGCGGGTCTTCGGCGTGAACGCGGCCTCCAGCATCGCCCGGGTGAAGCGCCAGTGCGGCGGCTGCAGGCTGATCAGCTTCGGAACGCCGCCGGCCAGGCGGATGATCGGCAGGTAGCTGTCGTAGAGCGGCTGGAAGACGATCACCTCGTCGCCCGGCTGGATCAGCGCCAGGAAGGCCGCGGCCAGGGCCTCGGTGGCGCCGGAGGTGATGGTCACCTCGGAGGCCCAATCGAGGTCGAGGCCCTGGGTCCGCCGGTAATGCGCCGCCACCGCCTGGCGCAGCTCCGGCAGGCCAGCCATGGGCGGGTACTGGTTGTAGCCGTTCAGCACGGCGTCGGCGGCCTTGGCGCGGATCGCTTCCGGCCCCGGATCGTCGGGGAAGCCCTGGCCGAGGTTCACGGCGGAAAGCTCGCGGGCCAGGCCGCTCATCTCCTCGAAGATGGTGGTCGGCAGGTTGGAGAAAATCGGGTTGGCCATGGCGCCTGAATTTTCGGATGCTTAGCTCTAGTCCTGAAGACCATTCCGGGGGCGCCGTCCATGGAGATCGTCGAGTTCCGGCCCGAGCACGCGGGCGCCTTCAAGGCCCTCAACGAGGCCTGGATCGGCAAGCACTTCGCCATCGAGGCCAAGGACCGCGAGGTGCTGGAGGACCCGCAGGGCAAGATCATCGCCCACGGCGGCAAGATCTTCATGGCGGTGGAGGACGGCCAGGCGGTGGGCTGCGCGGCGCTGATCGCCATGCCGGACGGCGGCTATGAGGTGGCCAAGATGACGGTGTCGGAGGCGCTGCGCGGCGCGGGCCTTGGACGCCTGCTGATGCAGGCCTGCATCGACGCCGGCGAGCAGCTCGGCGCGCCAAGGCTCTATCTGGAGACCAACTCGTCGCTGGCCCCGGCCATCGGCCTCTATCGGGCCATGGGCTTCCGTGACCTGGCGCCGGTCGCCAGCGCCTACGCCCGCGCCGACGTCTTCATGGAGCTGAGGCTGTAAGTTCCTCCCCCAGCGCGCAGCGCGATTTGGGGGAGGTGGCGCGAAGCGCCGGAGGGGGTTTCCGCCGCGGATTTGCAGCTGCGCCTTCTGAGCGGAAGCCCCCTCAGTCCCTCCGGGACAGCTCCCCCGAAGGGGAGCAATTTCGGCTCTAGTCCTCGCGCACCCGCTTCTTGCGGAAGCTGGGGTTGAGCACCTTCTTGCGCAGGCGGATGGACTTGGGCGTCACCTCCACCAGCTCGTCCTCCTCGATATAGGCGATGGCCTGTTCGAGGGTCGGGCGGCGCGGCGGGGTCAGGCGAACGGCCTCGTCCTTGCCCGAGGCCCGCACGTTGGTCAGCTGCTTGGCCTTCATCGGATTGACGTCGAGGTCGTCGCCGCGGCTGTTCTCGCCGATGATCATGCCCTGGTAGGTCTTCTCGCCGCCGCCCACGAACATGGTGCCGCG
>JAQGIV010000063.1 GCA_028290945.1 Phenylobacterium sp.
GTTCCCCCCCCCCCCCCCCCCCCCGGCGCCGAACTTAGGCGGGAGACTTTCCCAAGGTCGCCATAAGGCCGGGGCACAATGATTAGAGCCACTCTGCGGATGCAGAGGATCGCCAAGCGCCTCATGGTCGCCGAGACCGCGGGGGAGCCCTCCGCCAGGGCAATGCCCGCGGCGACGTTTCCTGTGACGGACAAGCTGCGTCCGCATCTGGCGACGCTGGTGGGCAAGGGCGGCGTTCGGGCGCTGCTGGCGCGGGCCCTCGTTCTGGCCACGGCGGAGGTCACTTGGCTGAGCGCTGCTCACGTGAACGCCGAAGGTGACATCGAAGGACTGGACGCCGTTCGCGCAGACCTCGACCCCGCCCAATTTCTCGAAGGCCGGGTCATTCTGCTCGCCCAATTGCTCGGCTTGCTGGTGGCCTTCATCGGCCCGGGTTTGGTCTCACGCCTGATCAGCGAGATTTGGCCGCAGGTCCCCCTCAAAGACCGGGATTTCGGCAAGGAGGATGACCGTGAAGAAGCCAGGTAAGACGGCGAAAGCCGCTGCGCCGAAGACGACTGGGGACCGTTCGGCGAGGGTCAAGCTGCATACGCTGCCCACCGGCGTGCGCGGGCTCGACGATATCCTGGGCGGCGGTGTGCCGGAGTTTTCCTTCAACCTGATCGCAGGCTCGCCCGGCAGCGGAAAGACCACCCTGGTGCATCAGGTCGCGTTCGCCAATGCGACTCCCGAAAGACCAGCGCTCTACTTCACGGTGCTCGGCGAGCCGGTCATCAAGATGCTGCGCTATCAGCAGCAGTTCTCGTTCTTCGACGAAGCCAAGGTGGGCGCGGCCGTCCGGTTCATCAACCTCTCCGATCTGGTCCTCGATAAGGACCTGAACGCCGTGCTGGAGGAGATCACTGCGCAGGTCGCGGCGGCGAATGCCGGCGTGGTGATGGTGGATTCCTTCCGCACCTTGGCGCGCAAGGCGACGAACGCCGTGGGCGAGCTCGAAGTACAATCGTTCATCCACCGCCTCAGCCAGTTCCTGACCAGTTCGGAGGCGACGACCTTCCTGGTGGGTGAATATGTCGAGGAAGAGATCCGCGACAATCCGCTGTTCACCATGGTCGACGGCATCCTCTGGCTCTCCCAGGTCACCGAGCGGAACTCGGTGGTGCGCAAGCTGCAGGTCATGAAGCTGCGCGGCCAGGCCTCGGTGCCGGGTCTGCACACCATCCGCATCACGGGAGATGGCCTGCAGGCCTTTTCGCGCACGCTCGGACTGGAGAGCGTCAAGCCGAAATCGCCTCGACGCCGGAGACTCTCCGTCGGCATTCCCGAACTGGACAAGATGTTGGGCGGTGGGATCATCGAAGGCGACAGCCTGCTGGTGGCCGGCCCCTCGGGCACGGGCAAGTCGGCCCTGGCGACCCAGTTCATCGCCGAGGGCCTGCGCCAGGGCGAACCGGGGATCATGGTGATCTTCGAGGAGCGGCCGCAAGGCTACATCCGGCGGGCGGACAGCTTCGGCCTGAAGCTGGCCGAAGCGGAAAAGAAGGGGACGCTGGAGACCCTCTACCTGCGGCCGCTCGACCTGTCGGTGGATGAGACGATGCTGGCGATCCTCGACGCGATCAAGCGGGTCGGCGCCAAGCGGGTGGTGATCGATTCCCTGGTCGGTTTCGAGATGGCGCTGGCGCCCAGCTTCCGCGCCGACTTCCGAGAGTCGCTCTACCGGATGATCGGGGCCCTGACCGGCGCCGGAATCACCATCCTCTCGACCGTCGAGGTGGAGGACAACTTCACCTCGCTGCAGTTCAGCCACTACGCCATATCGTTCCTCACGGACGACATCGTCCGGTTGCGCTATGTGGAGATCGACGGCCAGCTGCGGAAGACCATGGTGGTGATCAAGATGCGCGGCGGCAACCACAGCAAGGACATCCGGGAATACGTCATCACCGATAAGGGGGTGGTGGTCATCCACCCCCGGCGAACGGACTATGCCCAGTTGAGCACCGGGCTTCCCCACCGGACCGGTCCGCGCCCGGAGCAGCAGGACGAAATCCCACCAGAGCCCAAGGCAGACGAATAGGGTCCTTCGCCATGGCCACGAAACCGACATCGGACCCCGCGTCCCCGACCCTCGATCACGTGCCGTTTCCTCTGGCCACGGTCGAGGGCGAGACCCACATCGTGCGCTACATCAATCCCGCCTTTTGCCAGCTGATCGACATGGCCAGCGAGGACGTCGTGGGAAAGCCGTTCGCCGAATTGCTGCCGGCAGACGACGAATGCCTGGCGCTGCTGGACAGCGTCTATCGCACGGGAGGAGCCGCCATCTACAAGGGGCAGAAACCCGTCGGCCAGCGGCCCGTCGTCCCGCTGTTCACCATGTGGCCGGTGATCGCGGATCAACGTCCGGTAGGCGTGATGATCCAGGTGATCCAGGCCCAGTCGCTCTACGACAAGACGCTGGCGATGAACGAGGCGTTGCTGCTCGGCTCCCTGCGCCAGCATGAACTCACCGAAGCCGCCGACCTGTCGAACACCCGACTGCGGACGGAAATCGGCCAGCGCATGCAATCCGAGTCCGACGCGCTGATGCTGACCAAGGAAATCTCGCACCGGATCAAGAACAACCTGCAGATCGTCGTCGCCCTGATCGCCAACGAGATCCGGCGGGTGCCGGCCGGGTTGGCGCAGGGCTACGTCGCCATGGAGGCGCGTATCGCCGCCATCGCCAAGCTCTACGATTTGATCTCCCGATCCAGCCGCGTCGAAAGCGTCTCCCTGGACGCCTATCTGCGGGAAATCGCCAAGACCATGTCGGCGAGCCTGCTGGAACCCTTGTCGAGGATCAGCATCGAGGTGAGGTCGCAGCCCGTGGATATCGACCCGGATCGCGCCGTGCCGTTCGGCCTGCTCGTCAACGAACTGGGCACCAACGCCATCAAGCACGCATTTCCGGGCGGGAGCGGACGGATCGTGTTGAGCATCGAACGGGCCGGCGACCAGATTGAGCTGGTCGTCGCGGATGACGGGGTGGGCATGGCCCCCACGGGCCCGTCGAGCGGGACCGGGAAGCACGGGTCCGACTATGTGGCGATCTTTGTGCGCCAGCTGGGCGGCAAGCTGGACGTGTCCAGATCGGATGAAACCGGAACGACCGTCACGGTCCAATTCCCGGTGCTGGAGATTCCTGCGCCGGGTAGTGAGCGAGCGCTGCGGCCTGAGACGGCAAATTGAAAGGTCGTCTCTAGCTAGTCGTCCCCAGCCAATCCCCGGTGCTTCAGCATCGGGCCGATGTCCGGGTCCTTGCCGTAGAAGGCGTGGAACATCGGGCCGTAGTCGAGGGTGTGGCCCTTGGACAGGATCAGGTCGCGGAACCGCTGGCCGTTCGCCCGAGTCAGGCCGCCGTGCGTCTCGAACCAGCTGTAGGAGTCGTCGGCCAGCATCTGGGTCCACAGATAGGCGTAGTAGCCGGCCGCGTAGCCGTTGGCCCAGATGTGCAGGAAGTAGCTGGTCCGGTAGCGCGGCGGCACGTCGGCATAGTCCACGCCGCCGGCCTTCAGCGCCTGCTTCTCAAAGGCGTCGACATCCTGCTTGCCGGCGTCGGCGGCCAGCATGTGCCACTGCATGTCCATCTCGGCCGCGGCGATCAGCTCGCCCATGGTGTAGCCCTGGTTGAAGCTGGAGGCCTTCTTGATCTTGGCCACCAGCGCCTGGGGGATCGGCTGGCCGGTCTTGTAGTGCATGGCGTAGTGGCTCAGCACCTTCGGATCGAGCGCCCAGTTCTCGTTGAACTGCGAGGGGAACTCCACGAAGTCGCGCGCCACGTTGGTGCCCGACAGGGTCGGATAGGTCTGGCTGGCGAACAGGCCGTGCAGCGCATGGCCGAACTCGTGGAACATGGTGGTCACGTCATCGAAGCTGATCAGCGCCGGCTGGCCGGGCGCGGGCTTGGAGAAGTTCGCCACGTTGAACACCACCGGCTTGGTGCCCAACAGCTTCGACTGGCCGACCAGGTTGCTCATCCAGGCGCCGCCGGATTTATTGTCCCGCTTGAAGTAGTCGAAGTACATCAGGCCCATCAGCGAGCCGTCCTTGTCGTGCACCTCGAAGACCCGCATCTCGGGCACGTAGGTCGGGATGTCGTGGCGCTCCTTGAAGGTGACCCCGTAGAGCTGCGTCGCCGCATAGAGCACGCCGTCGGTCAGCACCTTGTTGAGCTCGAAGTACGGTTTGATCTCCTCCCCGTTGAGGTCGTACTTCGCCTTGCGCACCCGCTCGGAGTAGCGCTCCCAGTCCCAGGGCTTCAGCTGGAAGTGCTCGCCGCCGGCCTCGATGACCTTCTGGATGTCGGCGGCCTCGCGGCCGGCCCGCGCGCCGGCCGCCGGGGCCAGCTGGCCGATGAAGGCCTGCACCGCCTGCGGGTCCTTGGCCATCTGGTTCTGCAGCACATAGGCCGCGTAGTTCGGGAAGCCGAGCAGCTTGGCCTTCTGGGCGCGCAGCTGCGCCTGGTTGGCGATCAGCTCGCGGGTGTCGTTGGCGTCGCCCTTCTCGGCCCGCGTCCAGCTGTGGTTGAACAGCTCCTCGCGCACCGCGCGGTCCGAGAGATCCTGCAGCAGGGGCTGTTGCGTGGTGTTCTGCAACGGCAGCACCCACTTGCCGTCGAGGCCCCGGGTCTTCGCCGCCTGCGCCGCCGAGGCGATCTGCTGCTCCGACAGGCCGGCGAGCTTCGCCTTGTCGTCGACCACCAGGGCGCCGGCCTTGGCCGCGGCCACCAGCTTCTGCTGGAAGGCCGTCGAATTGCTCGACAGCTGTTCGTTGAGCGCCTTCAGCTTGGTCTGGTCGCCCGGCGACAGCTTGGCGCCGGCCCGCAGGAACTGTTCGTAATAGACCGCCACCAGCTGGCGGGCCTCGGGGTCCTTCAGGCTGGCGCGGGCGCCATAGACCTTCTGCACCCGGGCGAAGAGCTTGGGGTTCAGGTAGATGAAGTCGTTGTGCGCGGCGAGCTTCGGCGAGGTCTCGGCGTCGATCTTGTCGAGGGTGTCGTTGGTGTTGGCGCCGGTCAGGGCCGAGAACACCTGGGTCACCCGATCCAGCATCCGGCCCGAGCGCTCCAGCGCCACGATGGTGTTGTCGAAGGTGGCCGGCGCCGGGTTGTCGGCGATCCGGGTCACCTCGGCCTTCTGCTGGGCCATGGCCTCGTAGATCGCCGGCTTGAAGTCGCTGTCCTTGATCTTGTCGAACTGCGGGGCCTGCAGGAACAGCGGGCTGGCGTGCTCGAAGATCGCGCCCGGCTTGGCGGCGGTGCTGGTCATGGCGGCGTGGCCCTTCTTCGGCGCGGCCTCTGCGGCGGCGGCGGCCAGCGCGCAGGCGGCGGCGCCCAGGAGGAGCGTGCGGAGGTGACGATGCATGGCGGTTCCTGTGGTTCCGAGGCGCCTTGTCGGCGCTCCCTGTTCGGTTGCCGATACCGCTACAGCATGCTCCGTCCCTGACAAGGCCTGGGCTCGCAAGTTTTGCCTGGCCGAGCGATGCCGGGCGCAAGATTCTCCCGATTTTCGCGCGCCCGCAGATTTCCCGGGCCAGACGCGGAACGGGCCTTGCCGAACCACGTTCTTCCGGCACGCCGGCCCGGACACGACGCCCCCCACGAACCCTGCCTCGCCGGCGCTTCCTCCAGCCCCCCATCCCCGCCAGGATCGGGGGCTATCCGTTTCGGGCGGGGCCGGCCGAAACGTCGCTTGCGCCGAACGTCGATCTCGCCGACACCGCAGCCGTGATGCGCAGCCCGCATAAGCTTGCACGACCCGAGGGGTGGCGGCCGATGGCCGCCGCCTTCGCCGTGTTCGCCATCCTGATCCAGGTCCTGCTGCCGGTCGCCGCCCAGGCGGCCCAGCGCGGCGACCAGACCCTGGTGGTCTGCACCATCGACGGCAGCCACGCCGTGCGGATCGACCATGTGCCGGCGCCGCACAAGGGCTTCGCCGGCCTGCCCTGCCCCGACTGCCTGACCGCGGCCGTGGCCGTGGTGCTCACACCGCCACCGGTCTTCACGCCGGCCACCGTGGGCTTCGTGCGCATCGAGCACGTCCCCGGCCCGGCCGTCCGCCTGGCCTTCGCCCGCGCGCCGCCCCGCCCGCCCGGACAGGGCCCGCCCACCGCCTGAAGCTGACACGACCTCGCTCCGCGCCCGGATCGGGCGCGTCCGCATGTCTCTGCTTCAGGACCTTTCGAGATGAATCCCGTTCCCCGCGCGCTCCGCCGCGCCCTGCTGCTCGCCGCCGCCGCCTGCGCCCTGCCGACTCTCGCCCACGCCGCGGAGGCTGACGCGGCCGACGCATCCTCGCGCACCGTGGAGTCGGTGATCGTCACCGCCCCCTCCTCCATCGCCAACCTGGCCGATGTGCCGAACACCACCTCGACGGTCACCGCCGCCGACCTGGCGCGCACGACCAGCGTCATCACGCCCGAAGACGCCCTGCGCTACGTGCCCAATGTGCTGATCCGCCAGCGGCACATCGGCGACACCCAGTCGCCGATCACCAGCCGCACCTCCGGGGTCGGCGCCTCGGCCCGCACCCTGCTGTTCGTCGACGGCATCCTGATCTCGGCCCTGATCGGCAACAACAACACCAGCGCCTCGCCCAAGTGGGGCCTGATCACCCCGGACGCCGTGGCCCGTGTGGACGTGCTGAACGGGCCCTTCGCGGCCGCCTTCGCCGGCAACTCCATCGGCAGCGTCGTCACCTTCGTGACCCGCATGCCGTCGGCCTTCGAGGGCCATGTGGAGGCGCAGGCCGCCGTCCAGTCCTTCGCCAAGTACGGCGATGATGCGAGCTACTGGACCGGCCGCGTGGCCGCCGACCTCGGCGACGCCCGCGGGCCGTTCGCCTTCCGGCTCAGCTACAACCACCTGGACAGCCGCAGCCAGCCCCTGACCTACGTCACCGCCACCGTGCCCACGGCCGCCAGCGCAGCCGGCCTGCCGGTCACCGGCGCCTTCAGCGACGCCAACCGCATCGGCGTTCCCATCATGGTGCTGGGGTCGAGCGGCATCGAGCACCAGCTGCAGGACAACGCCTCCGGCCGCCTCACCTACGACCTCACCCCCGCCGTCACCCTCGCCTACACCTTCGGCCTGTTCGCCAACGACGACCATGCGAGCGTCAACAGCTACCTGCGCGACGCCGCCGGCGCGCCGGTCTATTCCGGCGCCCTGAACATCGCCGGCCATGCCTACAATATCGCTCCCGCCGCCTTCTCCGGCGGCGTCTATCATCTGGACGAGCTGCAGCTCGCCCAGGGCCTGTCGCTGAGCTCGCACACCCAGGGCGTCTTCGACTACGACCTGACGGCGACCGCCTTCGAATATCTGAAGAGCCACCAGCGGACGCCGACCACCGCCTTGCCGGGCGGCTTCGCGGGCGGCGCGGGCTCCGACGCCGAGCTGGACGGGACCGGCTGGCACACCCTGGACGCCAACGGCAAGTGGCGGCCCTCGGCGGCGCACACCATCACCTTCGGCGCCCACCAGGACAGCTTCAAGCTCGACAACCCGCGCTTCGCCCTGGCCGACTGGCAGGGCGGCTCGCCCGGCGCGACGCTGGCCCGCAATGCGGGCCGCACCCGCACCCAGGCGCTCTGGGCGCAGGACGTCTGGAGCCTCGCGCCGGCTCTGAAGCTGACGCTCGGCGGCCGCTTCGAGCGGTGGCGGGCCTATGACGGGGTGAATTTCTCCGCCACGCCGGCTCTCAACGTCGGCCAGCCGGCGCTCAGCCACGACGCCTTCTCGCCCAAGGCCGTGCTGGCCTGGTCGCCGTCGGAGGCCTGGACCTTCAAGGTCTCGGTGGGCGTCGCCAACCGCTTCCCGACGGTGGGCGAGCTCTATCAGGCGATCACCACCGGCCAGATCCTGTCGGTCCCCAACCCCAACCTGCGCCCCGAGCGCGCCGTCTCCAGCGAGCTCTCCGCCGAGCGCCGCTGGTCCAAGGCCAGCCTGCGCGTCTCGATCTTCGATGAGCGCATCCGCGACGCCCTGCTCTCCCAGACGGCGCCGCTGGGCGCCTTCACCGCCAGCTTCGTGCAGAACATCGACCGCACGCGGGCCACCGGCATCGAGCTGGTCGGCGACCGCAAGGACCTCTGGGTCCACGGCCTCGAGCTGTCCGGCTGGGTCACCTACCTGGACACCGAGATCGTCAAGGACGCCGCCTTCCCGGCCGCGGTCGGCAAGCGCCTGCCGCAGCTGCCGCGCTGGCGTGGCGCGGTGGTGGCCACCTACGCCGCCACCCCGAAACTCGATCTGACGCTGGCCGCCCGCTACAGCGACCGCGCCTTCGCCACCATCGACAACAGCGACCACAACGCCAACACCTACCAGGGCTTTGGCGCCGACTTCGTGGCCGACGCCCGCGCCAGCTACCGGGTCACCGAGCGCCTCACGGCCGACCTCGCCGTCACCAACCTGAACGACCGCAAGTACGTCCTCTTCCACCCCTTCCCGCAGCGGACGGTGGTGGCCGACCTGAAGTGGGCGTGGTGACGGCGGCGGCGGCCTAGAACGCCACCTGGGTTCCCAGCTCCACCACCCGGCTGGGCGGGATCTGGAAGAAGTCGGCGGCGCGCTGGGCGTTGCGCATCAGGAACACGAACAACAGGTCCTGCAGGTGGCCGGGGCCGACCGAGGGCCGCGGCAGCAGGGTGCGGCGGCTGACGAAGAAGCTGGTGCGCATGATGTCGAACTTCAGGCCCTTGGCGCGAGCCAGCGACAGGCCGAGCGCCACGTTCGGCCGCTCCATGAAGCCGAAGCTCAGCGACAGCGCCTTGAACCCCGGCCCGAGGTCCTTGATCTCCACCCGGTCGGCGTCGGCCACGCGCGGCTTCCTCACCACCTTGACGGTCAGCAGCACCACCTGCTCGTGCAGCACCTGGTTGTGCTTGAGGTTGTGCATCAGCGACACCGGCACCTTGTCCGGATGCTGGGTCAGGAACACCGCCGTGCCGCGCGCCCGCATGGGCGGCCGGGCGGCCAGCATGGCCATCACCTCGGCCATGGTCAGGTCGCTCTCCTCGGCCTTGGCCAGCCGCGCCAGCCCCCGCGTCCAGGTCCACATGATCAGGATCAGGGCCCCGGCGATCCCCAGCGGCACATAGCCCCCGTGCATCACCTTCAGCAGGTTGGCCGCCAGGAACGCGCCCTCGATCACCAGGAACGGCGAGAAGATCAGCGCCGCCTGCCAGATCGGCCGCTTGTTCAGCCGGTGGATCGCCACCACCGCCAGCACCGAGGAGGTGATCATCGCCCCCACCACCGAGATGCCGTAGGCGTCGGCCAGCGCATCCGACGAGCCGAAGCCCAGCACCAGCGCGGCCACGCCCAGCATCAGGATCCAGTTGATCTGCGGCGCGTAGATCTGGCCGGCGTGCTCCTCCGAGGTCGGCTGCAGGGTCAGGCGCGGCAGCAGGCCGAGCTGCACCGCCTGCTGGCTCAGCGAGAAGGCGCCGGAGATCACCGCCTGCGAGGCGATCACCGTGGCCGCGGTGGCCAGGATCACCAGCGGCAGCTGGAACCACTGCGGCGCCATCAGGAAGAACGGGCTCTCGGCGGCGGCGTTGTTGGACAGCGTCAGCGCGCCTTGCCCCAGGTAGTTCAGCGTCAGGCAGGGGAACACCAGGACGAGCCAGGTGGCCTGGATCGGCTTGCGCCCGAAATGGCCCATGTCGGCATAGAGCGCCTCGGCGCCGGTCACCGTCAGGAACACCGAGCCCAGCACCGCCGGCGACAGCACCGGATGGCGCGCGAAGATCCGCGCGCCCTCCAGCGGGTTCAGCGCCATCAGGATCTGCGGCGCGCGGACGATCGAGGCCAGGCCCAGCACCGCGATGGTGGCGAACCACACCAGGCAGATCGGCCCGAACCAGCGCCCGACGCCGCCGGTGCCGCGCCGCTGGATCATGAACAGCGCCACCAGCACGGCGAGCGCGATGGGGACCACGAACGGATCGATCCGCCCGTCCAGGCCCTGGATCACCTTCAGCCCCTCGACCGCCGACAGCACCGAGATGGCCGGGGTCAGCATGGCGTCGCCGAAGAACAGGCCCGCGCCCAGCATGCCGATGATGGTGATCGCCCGCGCCGCCCGCCCGCCGGCCCGCTGCACCAAGGCGGTGAGCGACAGGGTGCCGCCCTCGCCGCGGTTGTCGAAGCGCAGCAGCACCAGCACGTACTTCACCGTGCAGATCACCATCAGGGTCCAGAACATCAGCGACACCACGCCGATGATGTCGGCCGCCGGAATCGCGCCGCCCGCCCGTTTCAGGTGCGCGATCGATTGCTTGAAGGCGTAGAGCGGGCTGGTGCCGATGTCGCCGTAGACGACGCCGGCCGAGGCCACCGACAGCGTCAGGAAGGTCCTCATGGATTTGGCCGGGACGGGTATTGGGGCGGGGGCAGGATCGGCCAGGGTGGCGGTCATGGGCGGTACGCGGATCCGGACTGTCGGGCGGCGGCTTGTCGCGCCGAAGCGCATAAAAATCCCATGTGGTTGTGCAGTTCTGACACCGGCCGGACCTTGCGCCGCCGCATTCGAGCGCCTTTGTCAGGAGCCCGACATTTGTGACAGGAAGCGCGCCATGCCGCCGCTCGCGACCGATCCCAGCCCGCGCGCCGAACCCCTGCCGGCCTGGGCCGGCTATGGCCTGTCGCTGGCGCTGGTGGCCGTGGCCACCCTCGCGGCGGTGATCGTCGCCCAGCTGGTCACCGTGCCGAACCTGTCGCTGGTCTTCGTCCTGCCGGTGCTGATCGCCGCCGTCAGCTTCGGCTGGCGCCCGGCGCTGCTGGCCGCGGTGACCGGCGTCTTCGCCTACAACTTCTTCCTGATCCCGCCGCTCTACACCCTGCGCATCGCCGATCCGGCCAACGTCTGGGCGCTGATCCTGCTGGTCATCGCCGTGGCCATCGTCAGCGCCGTCGCCGCCGAATCCCGCCGCCGGGCCTTGGCCGGCGCCGCGGCCGCCGAGCAGGCCAAGGCGCTGCAGACCCTGGCCCGCGACCTGGCCGGCGCCGCCAATCGCCAGCGGATCCTGGTCGCCGGGGCCGAGGCCCTGCACCGCCTGTTCCAGACCCCGGTGGTCATCCTGTGGCCCGGCGCCGACGAGATGCAGGTGGCGGCCGAGATCGGCGGCGCAGCGCTCACCGACGCCGACCGGGAGGCCGCCCGCTGGGCGCTGGCCTCGCGCCTGCCGACCCGCGGCGGCGCCTATCCCGTCGAGGCCGCGGTGTTCGACTTCTGGCCGGTGGTCACGCCGCAGCGCAGCCATGTGGCCATCGGCCTGGCGATCTCCGGCCGCGACCAGGCCCGCCCCGAGGCGCCGGAGCGGCTGGTCGACACCGTCGCCGGCTACCTCTCGGTGGCCCTCGACCGCGAGGAATACGCCCGCCAGCTGCTCGAGAGCCGCGTGCAACAGGCCAGCGAACAGCTGAAGGCCGACCTGCTGGCCGCCGTCTCCCACGACCTGAAGACCCCGCTCTCCACCATCCTGGTCACCCTGCAGAGCCTGAGGAAGTTCGCCGGCCGGCAAGCGGACCGCGACCAGCTGCTGGCGCTGGCCGAGACCGAGGCCGCCCGCCTCACCGGCATGGTCGGCAACCTGCTGGACATGAACCGCCTGGAGGCCGGCGCCGTCGCCGTCCGCCCCGAGGCCATAGCCCCGGCCACCCTGGTCGCCGACGCCCTGAAGCGCACCGCCGCCGCCCTCGCCGGCCATGCGCTGGAGAACCAAGTGCAGGCCGCGCCCGCCCTGCTGGTCGATCCGTCGCTGTTCGAGAGCGCGCTGGCCAACGTCCTGGAGAACGCCGGGAAGTATTCCCCGCAGGGCGGCGGCGTGCGCATCCGCGCCGGCGCCGAGGGGCCCATGGGCTGGATCGAGGTGGCGGACGAGGGGCCGGGCTTCGGCGGCCGGCCGGAGCCGCTGTTCGAGAAGTTCGCCAGGGGCGTCCCCGGCGACGGCCGACCGCCCGGCACGGGCCTCGGCCTGGCCATCGCCAAGGGCTTCCTGGAGGCCCAGGGCGGGCGCCTGGAGGCCGGGGCGCGGCATGACGTCCAAGGGGCCTGGGTGCGCCTGGTGGCGCCGCTGGCCCACACCGCGGAGCTTTCCGCATGAGCCCCGCCGCCGATCCCGCCACCGTGCTGGTGGTCGAGGACGATCCCAGCCTCAACACCGCGCTCACCACCACCCTGCGGCTGGCCGGCTTCCGGCCGGTCGCGGCGACCACCGCCGCCGAGGGGATGCGCTGGTTCACCCACTATTCGCCGGACCTGGTGCTGCTCGACCTCGGCCTGCCCGACCGCGACGGCCTGAGCGTCATCCGCGACATCCGCCAGCGCGCCGCCACCCCCATCGTGGTGCTCTCCGCCCGCAACGGCGAGGCCATCAAGGTCGAGGCCCTGGACCTGGGCGCCGACGACTATGTGCAGAAGCCGTTCGGGGTGGAGGAGCTGCTGGCCCGCCTGCGCGCCGGCCTGCGCCACGCCGTCCAGGCCCGCGGCGCCGAGCCGGTGGTCCGCGCCGGCGACGTGGTCATCGACTTCGGCCGCCGCGCGGTGGCCCGCGACGGGGCCCCGCTCAAACTCTCGCCCAAGGAGTTCGACCTGCTCTCCGAGCTGGCCATCAACCTGGGCCGCACGGTGCGCCACAAGGACCTGCTGCGCGCCGTCTGGGGCGATGAGCGCGCCGAGATCCAGTACCTGCGCGTCTACATGGGCCAGCTGCGCCACAAGCTGGGCGCCACGCGGATCAGCTCCGAGAGCGGGGTCGGCTACCGGCTGGAGGGCTGACCCGGCGCGTCCGGGGGTTTCCCGCCGCCGCCCGGTGACCTAAATCCAGGGCCAGCCCAGCCAGGAGAGCGCCATGGAACTCGTCATCGGAAGCAAGTCGTGGTCCAGCTGGTCGCTGCGCCCCTGGCTGGTCGCCAAGCGCTCGGGCCTGGCCTTCACCGAGACCCTGGTGACGCTGCGCCAGGAGAACAACGCCTCGGAGGCCGCCATCCGCCTCCACTCGCCGTCCGGCCTGGTGCCGGTGCTGAAGGACGGCGACCTCACCGTCTGGGACAGCCTGGCGATCAGCGAATACCTGGCCGAGAAGGCGCCCGGCCTGTGGCCTGCCGAACCCGCCGCCCGCGCCCAGGCCCGCGCCGCCGCCGCCGAGATGCACTCGGGCTTCGGCTCGCTGCGCGGCGAGTGCCCCATGGACCTCACCGCCGCGCCCACCGACACCGAGCTGTCGGAGGCCACCCACAAGGACATCCGCCGCATCGTCGCCCTATGGAGCGAGCTGCTGGCCCGCTACGGCGGCCCGTTCCTGGCCGGCCCGTGGTCGATCGCCGACGCCTTCTTCACCCCCGTCGCCGCCCGCTTCCGCACCTACGGCGTGCAGCTCTCCGACTTCGGCGACACCGGCCCCTGCGGCGCCTATGCCGAGCGCCTGCTGGAGACGCCGGAGTTCAAGGCCTGGGAAGCCGACGCGCGGTGAGGCGCCTGGCCGTCCTGCTGCGCGCGGTCAACGTCGGCGGGACCGGCAAGCTGCCCATGGCCGACCTCAGGGCCGCCCTCGCCGACCTCGGCTACGACGCGCCCGCGACCCTCGGCGCCGCCGGCTCCGCGGTGATCGCCACCGCCGCCAGGCCGGCCGCCGTCGAGACCGCCCTGGAGGCCGACCTGAAGGCCCGCTTCGCCCTGACCACCGACGCCTTCGTCCGCACCCACGCCGAGCTCGCAGCCATCCTGGCGACCAACCCCTTCGCCGCCATGGCCGAGGACAAGCCCAGCGGCCTCCTCGTGCTGTTCCTGAAGGGTGAGCCCACCGCCGCCGGCGTCGCCGCCCTGCGCGCCAAGATCGTCGGCCCCGAGCAGGTCGCGGCCGGCCCCGGCTGCCTCTACATCGCCTACGGCGCCGGCCTGGGGACCTCCAAGCTCACCGGCCAGGTCATCGAGCGCGCCATCGGCCTGCGCGGCACCGGCCGCAACTGGAACACGGTGGGCAAGCTGGCCGAGCTGACCAGATAGAACCTCCCCCGCAAGCGGGGGAGGTGTCGCGAACGCGACGGAGGGGG
Organism: Phenylobacterium sp.; assembly: GCA_028290945.1. Taxonomy (GTDB): domain Bacteria; phylum Pseudomonadota; class Alphaproteobacteria; order Caulobacterales; family Caulobacteraceae; genus Phenylobacterium. The sequence goes on from JAQGIV010000063.1 coordinate 14,105, forward strand.
CGTTGGGGCCGTGCGCTGCGGTTCCGTGCGCCGGCAGCGCCCCCTCCACCGCTTCGCGGTCCCCCTCCCCCGCTCACGCGGTGGAGGTACGACACCCCCGACCCATCAGCTCTTCGCCTCCGCCCACTTCGGCGAGCTCACCTTCATCCAGCGCGTCATGTGCCGCATCTCGGCCACCACCCGCCCGGCCGCGTCCGCCAGTTCGCTGTCGAACCAGGCGAACTCGGTCTTCGGCGAGGCGCCGACGCTGACCACGCGGGCGGTCTTGCGGTAGGGCACGCCGGCCCGCACCGGCCCGGCCCGCCAGACGATCTCGGTGGCGCCGAAGAAGCCCACGGCGTCGGTCACCGTCACGCCCGGCGAATAGGGCTGCAGCGCCCGATAGACCTCTTGCGGATCGCGCAGCACCCCGTCGGCGTCGGCGCCGTCCTTCACCCGGAAGCCGTCCTTCTCGACAGTCACCAGCCCCGGCGTCATGGCCTCGAGGATGCGGATCTCGCCGCGGTCCGCCTCCACGAGCGCCAGGCCCCGCACATAGCCGGGCTCGGCCGGCGCGCCGCAGGCCACCGTGCCCTTGGCCACCACCTTGCCCTCCGGCGTCTCGATCCAGGCCTTCAGCTGGCGGTCCTCCAGCGGGCCTTCGCCAGGCCCGCCCGCCTCATCCATCGGCCGCTCGATCACCGCCCGCACCGCTTCGCCGTCCAGGGTGGCGAAGGTGTAGAACATCGACACCTGCCCGGCCTCCAGCCACCGCTCGCCAAACAGGCCGGTCAGCAGCGGCGCGAAGTGCGACAGGTGCACGGTCCCCGGGATGGTCCCGCCGCGCATGCCGATCTTCCTGGCCACCGCGTCGGTGTGGATCGAGTTGTCCGCCCCCTGCCAGAGGTTGCGCGGCGTCACCCACGCGCCTTCCAGGCGCTCCGCCGCGGGGCTCGCGGTCAAGCTCTCGCTCGCCATGCCAATCCTCCCACCCGGCGCATCTGCCGGCGCCGCTGCCTAGAGACTACGCCGGTGGGCGGCGGTGTCATGGGGGATTTGGCCCTGGCGCCGGTGAGTGGTCGACCGCTGGTGACTCATTGCGGGCATTGGCCGCGTCCGCTTGTGGCGGCACAATGTCTGTTCGCTACAGCCGTGTCGCTGTGACCTTCACTGGGCAGGCGGTATTCCGCCCGCAGGAGTAGGCCCCGCCAAACGGATCAATATCGACTGGCATATAGGGGCAATATGAAGGCTACCGAAGCAATATTTCTAAGCATTCTTAAGAATGCGCAGCAATTTGCAATTCCAATATACCAAAGGACTTACTCTTGGACTCTCGATGAATGTCGCCAGCTTTGGGATGATATCATTCGTACCGGCGGGAATGACTCGGTCCCTGCTCACTTTGTGGGGTCCATCGTCTATATCGAAAAAGGTCTCTCCAATCTAACTTTGCAGGAACCGATGCTCGTAATCGACGGGCAACAGCGTTTGACGACGTTGACGTTGATCCTGATTGCCCTGGCGGAGGCCCTAGAGGGCATGTCGGTCGCAGAACAAGAGCCTATTGACGGCTTCTCGCCTGCCAAGATCAGGCAATATTACCTCGTCAACGCCCTGGAAGAGGGTGACAAGCACTACAAGCTCATCCTGTCTCAAACCGACAAGACGACCCTCAAGGCTGCGGTTGATAAGATCGACGCACCCGCCGACAAGTCGATCCGGATTTCGGAAAATCTCGACCAGTTCCGCGATCTCATCAGGCAGAAAAAAGCCGACCTCAAGACCTTGTGTCGTGGGCTGGCTAAGCTCTTGATCGTCGATGTCGCGCTCAATCGAACCCAGGATAACCCGCAGCTCATTTTCGAGAGCATGAACTCGACAGGCCGCGAACTCAGCCAGGCCGACCTCATCCGAAATTTCGTCCTTATGGGGCTCGAACCGTCCCTGCAAACGCGCCTCTATGAGGCCTACTGGCGGCCTATGGAGCTGGCCTTTGGACAGGAGGCCTATAGCGAGTATTTCGACACCTTCATGCGCCACTATCTCACCGTCAAAACCGGCGAGATTCCGCGCATCGACGAGGTCTATCTCACCTTCAAGCGGCTCGCGCGCGAACCCGCCACCGTCGGCGGGCGCGTCGAAGAACTCGTCAAAGAGCTTCGTGACTTTGCCACCTATTACTGTGCCATGGCGCTCGCCACAGAGGCGGACCCCGAACTGGCCACGGCGTTCCAGGATCTCCGCGATCTCAAGGTGGAGGTGTCCTATCCGTTCCTCCTGGAGCTCTATCACGACTACAAACTTGGCCACCTCCAGAAGGCCGAACTGCTCGCCGCCGTGCGGCTCGTGGAAACCTATGTGTTCCGCCGCGCGATCTGCGCCGTCCCGCCGAACTCACATAACAAGACCTTCGCCACGCTCGGCAAATCGCTGAAGAAAGATCGCTACCTGGAGAGCATTCAGGCCCAATTTTTGAGCCTTCAGTCCTACCGCCGCTTGCCATCGGATGCCGAGGTCCAGCGTGATATCCAGACCCGCGATCTCTACAATTTCCGCAACCGCACTTACTGGATACGGCGGATGGAAAATTTCGGCCGCAAGGAGCGCGTGTCGGTCGACGAATATTCTGTCGAACACATCCTACCCCAAAGCGACAACGACCCTCAGAAGCTGCCTGCATCGTGGCGGCAGGAGCTGGGCGAGGATTGGGAAAGGGTCTGGACGAACTACCGCCACACCCTCGGAAACCTCACGCTCACTGGCTACAATTCAGAATATTCAAACCGCCCCTTCGCCGAAAAGCGCGACATGGAGGGCGGTTTCAGAGAAAGCCCCATGCGCATGAACGCGGGCCTGGGTCAGTTGGAAAGCTGGACTGAAAAAGCCATCCAAGACCGCGCTGAGAGGTTAGCAGCCCTCGCCGTCCGCGTTTGGGCGGCGCCTCAACTCCCCGCTGATGTGCTGGAGGCCTACCGGCCCAATGCGTCGATAGACGGCTATACGCGCGCGGATCATCCGCACCTGACCGGTGCGATGGGGGACTTGTTCGATAAGTTCCGCAAAGAGGTTCTCGTCCTCGATCCCTGCGTCACCGAGGAGTTCCTCAAATTTTATGTGGCGTACAAGGCGGAGACGAATTTCGTCGACGTCGTTCCGCAGGCCAAGCGCCTGCGTCTAGCGCTCAATATGAAATTCCCCGAGATCAACGATCCGCGTGGCCTCTGCCGCGATATCTCGGCCATAGGCCGGTGGGGCAACGGCGATGTGGAGGTGGGCCTCAGCGACGAAGGAGACCTGCCCTACATTATCGGGCTGGTCCGCCAGTCGTTTGAGCGCCAGATGGGCGACGACGAATGACCCTCTTGATGGTCTGGCGCGAAGGCGAAGCCGACAGACTCTGGGTGGTCAGCGACAGCCGGCTGTCTGCCAAAGGCCAATCCGGAGACATCCGCTACACGGATCGAGCGGCCAAGGTGCTCGAAGCCCAAGTGCTTCTGCATGGGCGTAAGCCAAGCGAACCCCCTCTCCAATCTCGAACCGTCGGCTTCGCCTACACCGGCAGCACGCTCATCGCGCTTGAGGCCTATGCGGCGGTCTTGCCGCTCTGGTCGCGGCTCAAATCCTCCGGCGAACAGACCCTTCCGAGCATGGGCGATTGCGCGGAGCATTTGGGGATGTTCCTGCAGGAGTATGCATCTGATATCGCCGGTACTGGAGGTGCAGTCGCAACGGAATGTCTTCTGCTCGGTCACGATGACAAAGCGGACGCCGTGGAGGTTTGGCGCGCGGCTGCTATGCGCGGTGACAACGGCATCGACCTGTCGGTCCAGCAACTAGTCCTCGGCAACGGCGAGATGGCGTTGTTCGGCAGCGGCAAGGCCGACGCTGAGGATCAACTTCGCAAGATCAATCCGGAAAGTCAGCCCTGGCGGCGACAGCCACTCGACATGCTGCGGGCCCAACTAGAGGAAGACAAACCAGGCACCGTCGGCGGCGGGGTCCAGGTGGCCTTCGCGAGTCCAGATGGATTTCATCTAAGCGCGGATGCCCAGCCCTTCCGATTTGGACAGTCTTTCGGTCGAGCCTTCATCGTTATCAGCTACCGCGGATTTGACTTCTCAGAGGTCAGCAAGGTCGGCCACACCTTTGCAGCGCTGGCAGGTATCTCAGGCTAGCGCCGAGATAGCGTTTCGCCTGCATCGAAAACCCCGATCACCAGGGGACGGTTCGGAACGGGAAAGCACACCAACTCCCAGCCCCGGAATAACGGGCCGCGATGCTGCCAAATCCGGATTTCCCGTTGCGAGATTCATGACGCTCTCGCAGCGGACGCCGTAACGATTGGGTGAGAGGCGGTCGTTGGCGCTCCGCCCACAAGCCGCCTGACCGCGCCATCGCCTAATGTCCGGATGGTGGACTGAGGCCAATATCCGCAATTGGCGCTTCTCCGACGCGGAGCCTTCGGTCCGTCAACCTCCCTTGTGGCTTCCGCCGCGCCGTGACCGGCGAGGGTGGATCGTCTCGCCTCGGCTGAGCATGGCCACCAACTCGGCGACCTTGGCGGTGCGCTTCTCGGGAGTCTTGGCCTGCTGAACCCGGTAGAGCACCGCGTATCTGTTCGCCGCGTCCAGGGCGTCGAACAGCCCGCGCGCGGCCGGATCGGCGTCCAGCGCCGCCTGCAGGTCCGCGTCCGGCACGGCTTGGCTCTGGCCGGCGTAGGCGGCGGCCCAGCGGCCGTCGGCCTTGGCCAGCTCGACCTGGGCCAGGCCGGCGCGGCGCATGCGCCCCGCCTGCTCGAGCTTTTCGATGCGCTGCCGGTTGGCCTGGGACCAGGCGCTGCGGGGCCGGCGCGGCGTGAAGCGCGTCTTGAAGAAATGCTCGTCCACCCGGCCGAGCTGACCGTCCACCCAGCCGTAGGCGAGGGCGCAGTCTATGGCGTCCGACTTGCTGATCGTCGCGGCGGGCGCGCCCAGCTTGGCGAAACGAAGCCAAGCGCCCGGGGCGCTCGTTCCATGCGCGTCCAGCCAGCCTTCGAAGGCGGCCGCGTCCGCAAAGGTCAGCAGGGGGAGATCGGCGTCAGGCATGCCCGAGTCTAGCCAACCCGGACGTGAGGCGCATCAGCTTCCCGATCCCAACGTCCGCTTGCGGGCGTGAGGGCAACGTCCGCTCTGGCGCTGAACGCATCCATTTGGGCGTGGGCTGGGGATGTCCAGACCTATCGCCGCCCCGTCGGTTGCGCCGGCGCCGGCGGGACCACGACGATCGGGCGGCAGATGTCGGCCGTCGGCTTGCCCTCCGCCGCGCGCCGGCCAGCCGCGGCCAGATCGGAGGCGGTGACCAGGCCGGTCGCCTTCAAGGCGTCACCCAGACGGGCGCTGGTCTGGGTCATGTGGAGGCTCGAACCCGCGGCCATGGCCAGGGTCGTGCGCAGTTGCTGGGCCTCGACGTCGCTCAGCCGACGGCCGGGGCCGGCCATGCTGTCGATCACCGTCCACTGGTCCTCCTCGCGGTCGCTCAGCGCGCTGAGATAGGCGGTCTGCTGGATGATCGCGGTGTCGTCGATCGCCTTCTGTCGAGGCAGATGCGAGACGGTCTGATCGGCCACCAGCGCCGGCCAGGCGCCCACCGTCCAGGGTGTGAAGGACGGGTGGCCGACAGCCGCGATCGGGGGAAGCCGGCCGGTTTGCTCCGCCTGCCGCAGGATCGAGGACAGGGCGGCAAGGCGCTCGGTCACGCAGCGGTCCTGCGCCGCCCGCAGCGCCGCATTGTTCACATCGCGGACGAAGGCGATGCGCAGTTCCGCTTCGCCCGCCTCCACCTGATGCATCCCGTGAAGCGCTTCGACGGCCTGCTCAGCCGCCAGCGCGGTCAACACGCCGACGACGATGATCAGGTATTCCTTCAGGAACTCCCGGAAGCCATGCCATGGCTTGGGCTTGTGGATTTCCAACGCGCCGCCCCCAGCGGATCACTTTCGCGGCTGGGTAGCATGGTTCTGCGAGAGGTTCGCTATGGATCGCCGGGGGGCGAGGGCGGTCAGTCAGCCGCCCACCCCCGCCCCCTCACGTCCACCCCTCCGGATCCCACGGCTTCTCCGGCGGCTGCGCCCGCGCCGCCCCTTTCGCCGCCTCCCGCGCCGCGCGCTCCTCCTCGGCCTCTTCCGCCTGCTCGGCGCGGCGTTGGGCCGGGGTCGGGGGCGGGATCTTCTTGCGGTAGAGCACCTGCTCGCGCGCCTCCGGGCCCTCCACGGGCTCGCCGTCCCAGCTGTATTTCTTGATCACCACGGTCAGGTTGTTGCGGTCGTCGTCGTTGGCCGGCGCCGGGTCCTGGGGCCTGTGCGCGCCGAACTTGCCGGGGCTCAGCTTGCCGGCATGCCAGCGCAGGTGCTTCAGCCTGACATCGGTGAGGTAGGCGGTCTGCGGCGTCGCGTCCTCCGCGAGCTCCCAGCCCCGCTCGAAGAAATTCTCCGCGGCGATCTCCCGCGCCAGGGCGACGGCGGCGCGGAAGTCTTCGTGCTTGGCCATCCAGCGATAGACGGTGATGTTGGCCGGCATCTGCGGGTCGCGGCAGATGCGCGACAGCCCCTCCCCCGCGCACAGCCGCTGGAAGATCGCCTCGGCGGTCTCGCGGCAATAGGTCGAGGTGTCGAAGAGCGAGCGTCCGGCCTTCCGGCGCGCCTCGTCGATCGCCTGGCGGAAGGCCGGCCGCTCGGCCATCCAGCGGAACACGATCCGCGGGCCCGGCATCTGCGGATCGCGGCAAATGGCCAGCATCGTCTCGCCCGCCGCCGTCCGGCGCACGATCTCCGCCGCCGTGGCGGCGGGCCATCTGCGCCAACGCTTGGGGTCGTCGGACGACGCCGGAACGCCGTCGCCCGCCGCGCCGGCATGCGCCGGCCCGTTCTCGTCTGTCATGATGATGTCCTGAAGCGCGCCGGACCTTGAGGCTGGCGCCAGGCGCAGCCTCCGACGATGCCGGATCCTAGCCGAAAACGCACGCGGCTGTCAAGAACAAAATGCGAACATCTGTCGCGGTCGCGCCGGCCACCGCTGTCGAAGCAACAGTACGCCCAGCCTGCGGCCGGAAACCGCGTCGCAGCGACCTTCACCATTGCCCCGCCTCGATTCCCCCGTCACCTTCGCCTGATGGAGGCGTCGCACCCGTTCCCGTCGGCTTCCGCAGGCCAGAACCCGCCGTGGTGGCGCGTCGGGCGGGCCTCGATCGGCTTCCTTCTGGACATCATGACGCTGGGCCGCGGGACCGGCGACGTCATCGACCCGCTGATCCTGTCGGTGGTGCTGGAGGCCAACCTCGCCCCCATCAACCAGGACCCGGAGCTGTCGGCCCGCTATGCGACCCTGGAGAGCATGCCGCCGGAGGCGCTGCGCCGGCCGGTGACCATCAACGCCCTGGCCGCCTCCATCCAGCTGCCCTACGAGACCGTGCGCCGCCGCTGCGCGCGGCTGATCGAGAGCGGCGCCCTGGTCTCCACGCCGCGCGGCGTCTGTGTGCCGGGCCTGGCGCTCAACAGCCCGTTCTACCTGGTCACCGCCACCGCCCGGTACGAGCGGCTGAAGGCCTTCTATTTCGAGCTCAAGGCGCTGGGCGCGCTGGAGTCCGCGGCCCTGCGGCCCAACGACGTGCCAAGCTATCCGTCAGCCCCGATCCGCGTCGCCAACCGGCTGGTCAGCGAATATGTGCTGCGGGTCGTCGAGACCGTCATGCGCGAGGTCGGCGATCCGATCTCCGGCCTGATCCTCATGGAGATGGGCCGCGCCAACGCCGCCCAGCTCGACGCCATCGACCTGCAGGTGGAGGGCCCGATCCCCGACCACCGCCGGGTGCCGATCTCCATGCTGGCGCTGTCGCGCCACGTGGGCCTGCCGGCCGAGACCGTGCGCCGCCACGTCAAGAAGCTGGAGGCCGAGGGCCTCTGCCGGGTGGTCAAGCGCGGTCGCCTCGCCGCGGTGGAGAAGCTGATGCGCGAGGCCCCCGAGGCCGGCGGCGGCCTGGCCGAGAACTTCCAGAACCTGCAGCGGCTGTTCGCCCGCTGCGCCAGCCTCGGCATCCTGGCCCACTGGGAGGCCGAGGCGCGGAGCGTCGGCTGAACTGCGCCGCCGCTTTGGCGCTTCCCTCCGGCCGCCCCGCCCGGCTAACCTCCCGCGCAAATCAGCCGGCCCGGCGTTCGGCGGCCGCGTGGGGGGACAGCGTACCAGCATGGCGAATTCAGCGACCACGGCCGCGCGCGGCGTATCGAAGGCGCCGGCCAAGCCGGTCTACACCGAGGGCTACAAGCGCCTGGTCCTGACGCTGCTGGTCGCCGCCTACACCTTCAACTTCGTCGACCGCACGATCATCGCCGCCATCGGCCAGGCGATCAAAGTCGACCTGAAGATCACCGACACCCAGCTGGGCCTCTTAGGCGGGCTCTACTTCGCCCTGCTCTACACCTTCCTGGGCATCCCGCTGGCGCGCTTCGCCGAGCGGTTCAGCCGGGTCAACATCATCTCCGGCGCCATCGTCATCTGGTCGGCCTTCACTGCGCTCTGCGGCACGGCCGGCTCCTTCGCCATGCTGGGGCTCTACCGCTTCGGCGTGGGCGTCGGCGAGGCGGGCCTGTCGCCGCCGGCCCACAGCCTGATCAGCGACTACTACGCCCCCAAGCAGCGGGCCTCGGCGCTCAGCGTCTATTCCTTCGGCATCCCGCTCGGCACCATGATCGGCGCGGTGCTGGGCGGCTACCTGGCGCAGAACTTCTCCTGGCGCATCGCCTTCTTCATCGTCGGCCTGCCCGGCGTGATCATCGCCATCCTGATCAAGCTCCTGATCAAGGAGCCGCCGCGCGGCCACTCCGAGCCCGAGGCGCGCCCGGCGTTGGCCGAGGACGTGGTCCCCGACGAGCCGGCCAAGCCCGCCCCCACCCTGGCCCGCGAGTTCCGCGAGATGGGCGCGGTCATCGCCACCCTGTTCGGCAACTGGCCGGTGCTCAACATCGTGCTCGGCGTGACGCTGGTGTCGTTCGCCGGCTACGGCGGCGGCCAGTTCATCCAGCCCTACTTCATCCGCACCTTCCACATGAACTACGCCCAGGTGGGCCTGATGGTCGGGCTGATCGCCGGCGCCAGCCAGGGCATCGGCACGCTGGCCGGCGGCTTCCTGACCGACAAGCTGTCGCGGTTCGGGGCGCGCTGGTACGCCCTGGTGCCGGCCATCGGCATCACCGCGGCCTATCCGTTCCTGGTGGGGGTGTTCAACGCGCCGACCCCGCTGATGGCCGGCCTCTTCCTGATGCTGCCGGGGCTGTTCTCCTACACCTATCTCGGCCCGTCGTTCGGGGTGGTGCAGAACATGGTGCCGACCCACCGCCGGGCCACGGCGACCGCCGTGCTGTTCTTCTTCCTGAACCTGATCGCGCTGGGCGGCGGGCCGCCGATCACCGGCATGGTCATCGACCACCTGGCGGCCTTCCACTTCGCCCACCCGGACCTGCCCGGCATGTGGGCGGCGGTGCAGGGCATGTTCGGCGCCCATCCGGCCGACTTCCAGCACGCCTGCCCGGGCGGCGTGGCGCCCAAGACGGCCGGCGCGGCGGCGGCGGCGAGCTGCCACGGCGCCCTGGTGCTGGCCACCCGCCAGGGTGAGATCCTGGCCTATGGCGTCGGCCTGTGGGCCGCCCTGCACTACCTGATCGCCAGCTTCGGCCTGAAGACCGCCATGGCCAAGGCCCGCGCCGCCCGCGGCGAGGCCGACTGACCCGGCCCGGATTTGACTTTCGTCGCGGCCGGGGACACACCCGGCCGCGATGATCCCACGCTACGCCCGGCCCGAAGCCGCCGCCATCTGGAGCCCCCAGACGCGCTTCAAAATCATGTTCCAGATCGAAGCCCTGGCCGCCACCGCCATGGCCGAGCTGGGCGTCATCCCCAAGGCCGCCGCCGAGACCATCTGGGCCAAGGGCCGCGACGCCATCTGGGACGCCGACCGCATCGACGAGATCGAGCGCGAGGTGAAGCACGACGTGATCGCCTTCCTGACCCACGTCACCGAGATCGTCGGGCCCGAGGCGCGCTTCCTGCACCAGGGAATGACCAGTTCGGACGTCAACGACACGGCGCTGGCCGTGCAGCTCAGCCGCGCCACCGACCTCTTGCTGGAGGACGTCGACCTGCTGCTGGCGGCCCTCAAGCGCCGCGCCTTCGAGCACCGCTTCACGCCGACCGTCGGGCGCAGCCACGGCATCCACGCCGAGCCCACCACCTTCGGCCTCAAGCTGGCCGGCTACTACGCCGAGTTCCAGCGCGCCAAGGAGCGGCTGGCCATGGCCAGGTTCGAGATCGCCACCTGCGCGGTCTCCGGCGCGGTGGGCACCTTCGCCAACGTGGCGCCGGAGGTGGAGGCCTATGTGGCGGAGAAGCTGGGCCTGGCCGTCGAGCCGGTCTCCAGCCAGGTGATCCCGCGCGACCGCCACGCGGCCTATTTCGCGGCGCTGGGCGTCGTCGCCTCCTCCATCGAGCGGCTGGCCATCGAGATCCGCCACCTGCAGCGCACCGAGGTGCTGGAGGCCGAGGAGCCGTTCGATCCCGGCCAGAAGGGCTCGAGCGCCATGCCGCACAAGCGCAACCCGATCCTCACCGAGAACCTCACCGGCCTGGCGCGGCTGGTGCGTTCGGCGGTGATCCCGGCCATGGAGAACGTGGCCCTGTGGCACGAGCGCGACATCAGCCACTCCAGCGTCGAGCGCGGCATCGCCCCGGACGCCACGGTGCACCTGGACTTCGCGCTGCGCCGCCTGGCCAGCGTGGTCGACCGGCTGGTGGTCTATCCGGAAAACATGGCCAAGAACCTCGACCGGCTGGGCGGCCTGGTCCACTCCCAGCGCATCCTGCTGGCGCTGACGCAGAAGGGCATGAGCCGCGAGGCGAGCTATTCGGCCGTGCAGCGCAACGCCATGAAGGTGTGGCGCGGCGAGGGCAATTTCCTCGACTTCCTGAAGGCCGACCCGGAGGTCACCCTCAGCGACGCCGAACTGAGCGAGCTGTTCGACCTGGGCTACCACTTCAAGGCGGTGGACCGGGTGTTCGCGCGGGTGTTCGGCGACGAGGCGAACCAGGCCAGGACCGCCGCGGAGTAGATCCGCGCGCAGCGCAGTCTTTTTGAATCACGGATTGCACGGATAGCGGCGGCGCCATCCGTGGAAATCCGTGAAATCCGTGGTCAATCTTCTTCGCGCGCCACAGGCGCGCAACAAGATGCGGGCCACGACCTGCCGGCCTGACCTCAGCTTGCTTGTTCGTGGGGTTCGTGGACGCTTCTTCGCCAAGGCTTCGAAGGGCATTGCGGCCGCCGAGCCCTAGGAGGAGTCCGGCGCCGGCGCCCAGCCGCCGTCGGCCATCCGCACGAGCCCGCGCGGCGCGGCGGGCGCCACGGCCGCC
>JAQGIV010000082.1 GCA_028290945.1 Phenylobacterium sp.
GCGCCACGGCCGCCACGGCGGCGTCGGCGACCGCGGCTGCGCTGGCGGGCAGCGCCAGGCCGAGGTCCTTGCAGATCAGGGCGATAAGCTCGTCCGTCGCATCGGCCGCGAAGCCAGGGTCGCGCGCATAGCCGTCGAGATGGTCGTCGAGGTCTTCGATGAGGCCGTCGGCGACCTCCTTGCTGTCGCAGGCCTCGTAGGCGATGCGCGCCACGGCGTGGCGCACCACCCCCTTGCGCGCGGCGACCTCGCGCTCGCGGGCGGCCTGGGCGTCGGCGGCGTCCTCGCGGGCCGCGGCCCAGCGGTCCTTCGCCAGCTTGGCCTCCAAGAGCAGCGTCTGGCGCAGCGACCGCGAGACCCGCTGCAACGCCAGCCCCAGGTCGCGCGCCTCCGCATTGGTCTCCGCAGCCGCCAGCCGGTCATGCAGGATCTTCGCCGCGCTGAGGTTCACCTCAGCCAGCTCGTTCAGCATGCGGCCGTGCCGTTCGGCCATTTCCCGCTGTGGGTCGCACATGAACAAAAGTAGAACATGAAAAGAGCGGGATGGCAATTTTTTTTGAGATTTTTCGTTTGCGGAGCTTCGCCGCCCTGCAACTCAGCGTCAGGGCGCGAGACGGCTGGGTCCGCTAATCACCAGCCGTCGCATCGTCCTCTTCGTCCGACGGCTCGGAGGAGCTATCGGAGAGCGCGCCCGTGGCCCTCAGGGCATCAGCGTCGATGGTGGGGCCTTCGACAATGCGACCAAGAAGATCGTCCTGCTGTGGTTCCAGTGCGACCAGTCGAGTCAATACTCGCAGCACGTTCAGAAGCTCGGTCGTGTACTCCGGCAACCACTTGTCCGGCTGTATTTTGCTCAGCTCGGAAGGCGGCCGCTTGTCGCCCATCGCCGGTTTGGAGCGATCCTTGCGGCGATAGCTCCACCATTGGGTAAGCACGCGTTTGCCGGAGACCTCGTAGGCCCAGACTTCGGGCGAGACGTTTTCGATGTATCCGGTCCCGATCTTCAGCCGCCGTTCGGCCGCATCGTAACCAAGCTCATGCGGCATGGCGTCGAGCGTGGCCGGCAGCGCTCCCGCCGACGGGATGGTGGGCTCGGTGCTCACCGGAGTGACGCGCGGCGCGCCAGCGGGACGACCATGAGCAAATCGCTCGCCGAATGTTTGAAGCCAGATGACCTCGCACCCAAGCTCCACGGCCTCTTCAAACAGCGCACCATCCGCGGCGAAGGGAATCCGAAGGCCAGGCTGAGAAAGGTTGCTTCGGAACCGTTCAATATATCCCGGGTGGGCTGCCAGTGCCGCGATGTAGGCTACGACTTCGGGAGCGGCGACTTCACGACCATATTTGAGAGACAGAACCGACAGGAGTCCGGGCGAGACATTCGGTAGTGTCGCTGCGGCGTCCGCCCAGAGAGGGAAGACGCGGCCGCCGAATGACCCCTTGTAGTGATGCAGATCAGGAACCAAGCCGGAGATGGTAAGCGCCGGACCGGAAGACGGTGCGTGGGCCAGCAGACCCGTCAAATAGACCTGCTGAGCAGAATGGGCATCCCAAAGGCTTGGGTTCGGTTGGTTGATTAGCCGCCCGTCCGGGATCAACCATTGCCTGTCAAAGGAACGATAGGCGTACCGGGTCGGGGCAATCCCCGCCGTAGTATCGTCTTTGACCGCCAGGGGCGCATGTTTGTGGCCAGCCAGCGATCTCTCGACGATCTTGCCTACGTGCTTGTCCCCCGGGGCGCCATTGCGAAGGTGTGGGTGAAACAGCGCAGCTTTCTTTGCCGCATCCTTCTCGCCCACCAAGCGCTTCCAACGAGCCCTAAGCGATTCCGCGTCGGGCGCGATCACCCAGGTGCGGCCGCTCATGACGCCCGAGCCGTTGTAGATGAACAGGTCTTCCAGAGGCGGGTAGCCGATCCAGTCTGCCGCGCTCGCGGCCAAGAAGGGCGAACGCCAGTCCTTCGAGGCGTCGGTCCAGCCGTCGTCATCCAGGCTCACCGCCGCCAATGCCGCGAACTTTTCTTCCCGGTCGCCTTTCGGAAGGCTCCGGAAGCGCACTCGCGCTGGGGTCTCCTTGTCTGGCGCGTCGCGGCGGGAAGCCATGACGATGCAGACCGGCTGCTGAACGCCTTGGAAGACGCGCGTGGACACCGGCGGCTGATGCCGTTCGGGCGAGCAGTCGATCACCCAAATCTCGTCGGCGTCGCGGCGGAGGTCGGCACGCATCTTCTGGAAGCCGGGGCCATTCAGAAAGCCCGCCACGGTGATGAAGCAGATGATGCCCTTGCGGCGGGTCCAATCCTCCGGCTCGGCGGCATCCGTGCCGCTACGGTAGGGATCACCGCCGAAGACCTTCCACGCCGCCCACCGCCAGAAATAAACGTACAGATTGCGGAGGTGCTTTGCATGGGCGCCTACGCCCCATTCCGGCGGCGGCTGCCAGTCGTCGAGCGGCGCCGGCAAATTCTCGCCGCGATCCTCCACCCAGCCACCGTGGCCCTTGGCCTTCTCCTTGTAGGGCGGATTGCCAAGGACGACCGTGATCGGCTCGTGGCGTTTGACGTGGTTGGCTTGCCGACGCGACTCGGCCACTCCCGCCATGCTCGTCGGAATCCAGGCGGTCGCCTCGTCGGGGTCGGCGAGAGTATCGGTGATGTACAGCCGAAGGTCGGCGCTCAAGGCCTTTCGCAGCGCCTCCGACTCCTCGCCATCCTCATGGCCGGACACCAGCTCGATCAGCTCTGCCAGGACGCGCAACTGCGCCACCGCAAACGGGCCGAATTGCAACTCGAACCCGATAAGCCGGCCGAGCGCCGCCGTGATCGCTGCCGGGACCGAACCCGCTCCTTCGCGCGCTTCGACGGTGCTGCGGATGCTCTGAAGCACCCCCAGCAGGAACGTACCCGTGCCGACCGCGGGATCAGCCAGGCTCACCTCCGGCGACGCCAGCCCATCGATCAGATTGAACCGCGCCGGCGCGCGCAGCGCCTCGTCGACCAAGCGCACCATCGAGGTCACAATTTGGGGTGGCGTATAGTACGACCCAGTCCGTTTCCTCGCGCTGCTGTCGTACTGCTGAAGGAAGAGTTCGTAGAAGTAGAGCCACGCCTCAGGCTCGCCTTTGCTCAGCTTGTCCCAATCGACGACCTCCAGCACCGTCGTGAGGGTCTTGAGGGAGGTGTCGAGCGTGTGCTGCTCATCCGCCTCCTCGGTCAGAAGGCGCAGCGCCGAGCCGATCAACGAGTTCGACTGGCGCAAGGTCTTGGCGGCTTCATCGATTCCGTGGGCGAGGGAAATCTTCCGCGCCCGCGCCATGAGCAAACCGAAGGTGACGGCCTGGGCGTAACCGTCGGCAAACTCCTCGTCCGTCGCGGCGGGGAACAAGAGCTTGCGCCAGTCCTCCGCGAGCCCCGTCAAACCTGGCGCTTTCCGCGCCAGCTGTTCGGTGACCTCGTCGCGCAGAAGACGGCACAGACGAGCGGTCGTTTCCGCAAGTTGCTTCGGTGTGCGCGGCGGGATGGGGTTCCAGCCGTAGAATGATGTGAAAAGCGCGAGGAGTTCCGGCGGGGCGAGCAGCGCCTTGCCTGACGTCTCGATGTCGCCATGGAGTTTCACCAGCGGCATCGCAAGCTTGCCATCACGCCATAGGCTGAAAGCGTTGCCGTCGGTGTAGATCAGGTTCGGCAGCGCCTTTAGCTTCTCCCATTGGGCCTTGTCGTGCTTGTCCTTGAACTTGGTGGGATCGGCGCCCTTGCCGGGCGCCTTCACCTCGATGAACCCGATCAGCGCGTGCTTTCGTGTGACCGCGAAATCCGGACGGATCATCAGGTCGGAAAGCGCGGTCTCGCCAACGAGTTCGGTGTCGCTTCCGGCGAGGCCGGTCAGCGCGGCCAGGGATTTCACGAGCGCGACGAGCGGCGTGCGGAGCTGATCCTCCGGCTGGCCACTGATAGCGGGGTTGTCGAGAGTCGCTTTGGCTGCCGCACCGAATGCGGAGACGGCATCGGCAACTTTGTCCGCTTCGGTTGGGTTCACGGGGATAGCAGCGACTCTCCTGTGGACGATACGAGCAGCAAGTCTTCCCTGCTTGGGGTCGAATCAGCAAGGTCAACCCATGCGGTTGTTCAATCCTTACCGGCCGGCCCACTGATGGCTGAGCCCGACGACCCATCCGTCCCGGGGGGCGATGATCAGCTCAGCCTGTTCGGTGTGGGCGAAGGTCGCATGGAGCCACCGGCGCGAAGCTTCGTGCCAGACGCGGAAGAGGTGCGCCGACGTTTGAATGGCCTTCTCGCCCTCGCACGCGCCGCGAAGTCAATGCCCTGGCCCGAGCGCGACGCGAGAATGTGGCAGACGGTTTTTCCGCAGATGGCGAACTGGCTTCCCGACGACGAAGCTAATCAGCTGCGCTTCGAGTTCGCACAAGAAATCGAACGATTGAAAGCGGCCTAAGGCCACCTAGATCCCAGCCTTCGCCGGGATGACTCGCTCCGCATCGGCCGCAGGCCGATGCTCCGCGGTCACTTCGCCGCCTTCGCCTCTTCGCGCGCCTGGGCCATGAACTCCGCCATCTTCATGCGGACGTCGCCTTCGGTGACGTTGACGCCGCTGCCCTTGAGGTCTTCGAAGACCTTGCGGAGCACGTCTTCGTCGCCGGGGAGCTCGAAGTCGCTCTTCACCACGGCCTGGGCGTAGTCGTCGATGTGCTTGTCGGTGAGGCCCATCAGGCCGGCGGCCCACTTGCCGAGCGCGCGGTTGCGGCGCACGGCGGCCTTGAATTCCTGCTCCTGATCGAGCGCGAACTTCTTCTCGAATCCCCGTTCACGGTCGTCGAAGGTGGTCATCGGGTCCCCAGAAAGCGTCACGGAGGCGCCCGCGGGCGGCGCGGGACGCGGTACGAACGGGCGCTGCATATCCTGACGGCGGCGGCGCCGCAATGGAAAGGCGGCCAAAGTCCCGGCTCGGCCTGCGGACCCCGGAACGAGTCCGGGGCGCTCCGTTGGCCGGGATGTCCCGGCTCGGCCTTCGCGCCTGCGGCGCTTCGTTGGCCGGGATGACGGATTCTACGGAGCGCTTCGCGCGGTGGCGGTTTGCGAAGGCGCGCGTCCTCCGCTAATTTCGGCCCGGCCTCATATGAGCGAGAGGCCGAGTCGACGACCCGCGCGCGATGGCACCCTCCGCGCGCGTTTTTCGTTCCGCCGACCGGCAAGCCCCGCTCTCGGAGAAGGCCTGAAGATGACCCGCCGTAAGAAGATCTACGAGGGCAAGGCCAAGATC
Source organism: Phenylobacterium sp. (assembly GCA_028290945.1). Taxonomy (GTDB): domain Bacteria; phylum Pseudomonadota; class Alphaproteobacteria; order Caulobacterales; family Caulobacteraceae; genus Phenylobacterium. The sequence continues at coordinate 5,277 of JAQGIV010000082.1, forward strand.
CTCTACGAGGGGCCCGAGCCCGGGACCCTGATCCAGTACTTCAAGGACGACACCACCGCGTTCGACGCGACCAAGAAGGCCGTGCTCGAGGGCAAGGGGGTGATCAACAACCGGATCAGCGAATATATCATGACCCGGCTGAACACGATCGGGGTGCAGAACCACTTCATCAAGCGGCTGAACCTGCGCGAGCAGCTGATCCGCGAGGTGGAGATCGTGCCGCTGGAGGTGGTGTGCCGCAACATCGCGGCCGGCCAGTTCTCGACGCGGTTCGGGGTGCCGGAGGGCCAGCCGCTGCCGCGCTCGATCATCGAATTCTACCTGAAGGACGACAAGCTGCACGACCCGATGGTGGCCGAGGAGCACATCACGGCGTTCAACTGGGCGACCACCCAGGAGATCGACGACATCATGGCGCTGACGCTGCGGGTGAACGACTTCCTGTCGGGGATGTTCGGGGCGGTGGGCATCACGCTGGTCGACTTCAAGATCGAGTTCGGGAGGGTGTGGGAGAACGAATACGCCCGCATCATCCTGGCCGACGAGATCAGCCCGGACAGCATGCGGCTGTGGGACAGCCAGACCAACGAGAAGCTCGACAAGGATCGATTCCGGCGCGACCTCGGCAATGTGATCGAGAGCTATACGGAGGTCGCCAGGCGGCTGGGGATCATGAAGGAGATGCCGACGGTGATCCAAGGGGGCCTCCACTAGTGCGGGCGAAGGTGCATGTGTTCCTGAAGCCCGGCGTGCTGGACGTGCAGGGCAAGGCGGTGGAGCAGGCGCTGCACGGCCTGGGCTGGGGCGGCGTCGAGCATGTGCGGGTCGGCAAGACCATCGAGTTCGACCTGGCGGCCAAGGATGCGCCCGCGGCCGAGGCCGAGGTGAAGGCCATGTGCGAGAAGCTGCTGGCCAATACGGTGATCGAAAGCTACCGCGTGGAGGTGGCGTGACGCGGGGACTGACCCGTCACGACCTGAGCGCGCCGCAGGCGCGGATTTTTGACCACGAACCACACGAACCACACGAACGGGCGGAGCGTGTCGCGCCGCGGGCGGCCTCTTCGCCAAGCCGTCGGAGGAAATTCGCGCTCGCTGCCGCTCGCAGGGCGCGTTCGTGTGGTTCGTGTGGTTCGTGGTTCCTTCTTGCGGCCCTCGCCGCCTGCGCGCCGAAGCCGGCGGGGCATGGGGCGGAGGCTTTGAGGCTGGATTGTTCGCAGCCGTTCGCGGCGCAGGCGGAGCGGCTGACGGCGCAGCCGGGGCTGAAGGCGGCGCCGAAGGATCCGGCGGAGCCCTACAGGTTCTATTCCAGCGAGGACGGGGCGACGTCGTACCTGATCACCGAGCCCGGCGCGCCGGGCCATCCGGCGATCATGATGCAGCGGGCGCGGCATGGGGCGGTGGCGACCACCGGCTGTCCCTATGGCGACCGCAAGGGCTACGACCAGCTGGCGGCCTATCTCGACAGCCTGAAGACCTGGACGCGCAAGTGAGCGGCTTCCACCTGGCCCAGTTCAACGTGGCGCGGCTGGCGGCGCCCTACGAGGACCCGCGGCTGGCGGATTTCCGGGGCGCGCTGGACCGCATCAACGCCCTGGCCGAGGCCGCGCCGGGGTTCGTGTGGCGGGCGACCGGGGTGGGCTTCGATTCCGACAAGCCGGGGGGCGACATCGATGAGCGGATCCTGCCCAACATGAGCGTCTGGCAGAGCGCCGAGGCGCTGGCCGCCTTCGTCTATCGCTCGGCGCACATGGACGTGCTGCGGCGCCGCCACGACTGGTTCGAGGCGCAGGACGGGCCGCCCTATCAGGCGCTGTGGTGGATTCCGGCCGGGACCCTGCCCTCGCGGCTTGACGCCTTCGCCCGGCTCGACCACCTGAGGGCCCACGGCCCTACACCCCACGCCTTCGATTTCCGGTCGCGCTTCCCCGCGCCCGCGCCCATGGACAGCCCCGCATGAAAGCCGCCGTCATCGTCTTCCCCGGCTCCAACTGCGACCGCGACTGCAAGGTGGCGATCGAGCGCTCGACGGGCGCGGCGGTGGCCCTGGTCTGGCACCAGGAGACGGCGCTGCCGGCCGGGGTCGACCTGGTGGTGCTGCCCGGCGGCTTCGCCTATGGCGACTACCTGCGCTGCGGGGCCATGGCGGCGCTGTCGCCGATCATGGCCGACGTGAAGGCGCAGGCCGGGCGCGGCGTGGCCACGGTGGGCATCTGCAACGGTTTCCAGGTGCTCTGCGAGGCCGGCCTGCTGCCGGGCGCCCTGCTGCGCAACGACCACCTGAAGTACAACTGTAAGCAAGTGGAACTCGAGGTTGCAAACAGCCAGACCCGCTTCACCGCCGGCTACAAGGACCAGCGCCAGGCGGTGATGACCGTGGGCAACGGCGAGGGCAACTTCTTCGCCGACGAGGCCACGCTCGACCGGCTGGAGGGCGAGGGCCAGGTGGTGTTCCGCTATGTGGCCAACCCCAACGGCTCGGCGCGTGACATCGCCGGCATCGTCAACCCACAGGGCAATGTGCTGGGCCTGATGCCCCACCCCGACCGGGCGTTCGAGCCGGAGCTGGGCAGCGCCGACGGCGCCATCCTCTTCCAGAGCGCACTGGCCAGCGCCTAGACCTGGACGACAGATCATGTTCCCCTATTGTTCTGGTCTACACAAGCGGCTAAGCTTGAAAAATGGACCACGAACCACACGAACCACACGAACGGCTCCTGCATGCGGGAGAGGTCTTCCGGATCCAGGGCGCCGTATTTGAGGTGAACCGGGTTCTCGGCGCTGGCTTCCTCGAGGCCGTGTATCAGGAAGCCTTGGCGCTCGAACTCTCCAGTCGAGGGATTCCTTTCGCGGCAAAGCCGCAACTTTCACTTACCTACAAGGCCTCCCCGCTCAGGCAGACCTATTCGCCCGATTTTGTTTGTTTCGATCGCGTGATTGTCGAGCTCAAAGCCGTCAGCGAACTTGCGCCCGAGCATCGGGCGCAGGTCTTGAATTATCTGAAGGCGACAGGACTGCGGGTCGGCCTGCTGGTGAATTTCGGAAACGCCAACAAGGCCAAGGTGGAGCGGCTTGCGCTCTGACCTCTTGTTCGTGTGGTTCGTGTGGTTCGTGGACAAAAATGAAGCGGCCGAACCCGCCGTGCCGGCCCCGATTGTTCCCCCTATCGCGCCCGCCCTCGAAGCGAGCTAGAAGGCCGGCCCATGAGCGCTAGCCCTGCCAAGTCCATGGCCGAGACGGCCACCGAGTACGGCCTGAACGCCGAGGAATACGGCCGCATCGTCGCCCGCCTGAACCGCGAGCCGAACCACCTGGAGCTGGGCGTCTTCTCGGTGATGTGGTCCGAGCACTGCTCCTACAAGTCGTCGAAGAAACAGCTCGGCAAGTTCCCCACCACCGGCCCGCGGGTGATCTGCGGCCCGGGCGAGAATGCCGGCGTCATCGACATCGGCCCAGATGACAACGGGGTGGGCCAGGCCTGCGTGTTCAAGATGGAAAGCCACAACCACCCGTCGTTCATCGAGCCCTACCAGGGGGCGGCGACCGGCGTCGGCGGCATCATGCGCGACGTCTTCACCATGGGCGCGCGGCCGATCGCGCTCTTGAACGCGCTGCGGTTCGGCGACCCCGGCCATCCGAAGACCAAGCGGCTGGTGGCCGGCGTGGTCTCCGGCATCGGCGGCTACGGCAACTGCGTCGGCGTGCCGACGGTGGCGGGAGAAACCAACTTCCACCGCGGCTATGACGGCAACATCCTGGTCAACGCCATGTGCGTGGGCCTGGCCGACGCGGACAAGATCTTCTACTCGGCCGCGCCGTCGGCCGGCCTGCCGGTGGTCTATTTCGGCTCCAAGACCGGCCGCGACGGCATCCACGGCGCGACCATGGCCAGCGCCGAGTTCGACGAGGCCTCCGACGAGAAGCGCCCGACCGTGCAGGTCGGCGACCCGTTCGCCGAGAAGCTGCTGATCGAGGCGACCCTGGAGCTGATGGCCTCGGGCGCGGTGGCGGCCATCCAGGACATGGGCGCCGCGGGGCTCACCTCCTCGTCCGTGGAGATGGCCGGCAAGGGCGGGGTCGGCATCGAGCTCGACCTCGACCAGGTGCCGCAGCGCGAGGAGGGCATGAGCGCCTACGAGATGATGCTCTCGGAGAGCCAGGAGCGGATGCTGGCCATCCTCAAGCCGGGCCGCGAGGCCGACGGGGAGCGGATCTTCGCCAAGTGGGGCCTCGACGCGGCGACCATCGGCAAGACCACCGACACGGGACACCTGGTGTTGCGCCACAAGGGCGAGATCGTCGCCGACGTGCCGCTGGCGCCGTTGTTCGACGACGCGCCGCTCTACGACCGGCCATGGATCGCCCCGACGCTGCAGCCGCGGCTGACGCCGGCCGACGTGGCCGAGCCCAAGGACTATGGGGCCGCGGTGCTGACGCTGATGAGCGCGCCGGACATGGCCTCCAAGCGCTGGCTCTGGGAGCAGTACGACCGTCACGTGATGGCCGACACCCTGGAGGATAGCGCCACCGGCGCCGACGCCGGCATCGTGCGCGTGCACGGCACCCGCAAGGCGCTGGCCATGACCAGCGACGTGACGCCGCGCTACGTGCAGGCCGACCCCTACGAGGGCGGCAAGCAGGCCGTCGCCGAGGCCTGGCGCAACCTGATCGCCGTCGGCGCCGAACCCATCGCCATCACCGACAACCTGAACTTCGGCAACCCCGAGCGGCCCGAGATCATGGGCCAGATCGTGCGCGCCATCGACGGCATGGCGGAGGCCTGCCGGGCGCTGGACTTCCCGGTCGTGAGCGGGAACGTGTCACTCTACAACGAGACCAATGGCGCGGCCATTCCGCCGACCCCGGCGGTGGGCGGCGTGGGCCTGATCGCCGACTATGCGCGGCACGCCGACTTCTCGTCGCTGAAGCCCGGCGACCACCTGGTGCTGATCGGCGAAACCCAGGGCTGGCTCGGCGCGTCGATGTACCTGCGCGAATGCCTGGGCCGCGAAGAGGGCGCCCCGCCGCCCGTCGACCTCGCCGTCGAGCGGCGCAACGGCGAGCTGGTGCGCGGGCTAATCGGCTCGGGCCAGGTGGAGACCGTGCACGACCTTTCCGACGGCGGCCTGATCGCCGCGGCCGCGGAGATGGCGCTGGCCTCGGGGGTCGGCGTGCAGCTCACCGCGCCGGATGACATCGCCGCCCACGCCTGGCTGTTCGGCGAGGACCAGGCCCGCTACCTGGTCGCCACCCGCGCCGCCGGCGCCCTGCTGGCCGTCGCCGAGGCGGCCGGCGTTCCCGCCCGAGTGGTGGGCGAGGCCGGCGGCGACGCGATCGCCGCGCCTGGCCTGTTCAGCCTGCCGCTGGAGACCCTGCGCGAGGCCCACGAGGGCTGGCTGCCGGGGTTCATGGGCTCATGAACCTCCCCGCGGATCCCGACCTGATCGGCCAGCCGGGTTCGCGCCACACGATCCCGACGCCGGCGGCGGTGCTCGACCTCGACGCCTTCGACCGCAACGTCGCCAAGATGGCGGCGCGCGCCAAGGCCGCGGGCCTAGCGCTCAGGCCACACGCCAAGTCGCACAAATGCGCGGCGCTGGCCGCCCGGCAGATCGCGGCCGGGGCGGTGGGCGTCTGCTGCGCCAAGCTGGGCGAGGCCGAGGCCCTGGCCATGGCCGGCATCGAGGCGATCCTGGTCACCTCGCCGATCAGCGGCGCCTTCGCGGCCGAGCGCGCCGCGCGGCTGGCCGACGCCCTGCCGGACTTCCGCATCGTGGTGGACCACGTGGACGGCGTGGCCGAGCTGGCCGCCGCCGCCACCTCGCCGATCCAGGTGATCATCGACGTGGACGTGGGCACCGGCCGCACCGGCGTCGCCAGTCCCGAACAGGCCGCCGAGGTGGCCCGCGCCATCCTGGCGGCGCCCGAGCTGACGCTGATCGGCGTGCAGGGCTACGGCGGCCACTGGCAGCATATGGAAGGCGCCAACGCCCGCGCCGCGGCGGCGGCCGACGGGATGGCCCGGCTCTCCGCTGCCATCGCCGCGATCCGAGCGGCCGGCGGCGCGGTCGAGGTGGTCACCGGCGGCGGCACCGGCACCTTCGCGGCCGACGCGGCGCAGGGGGTGCTCACCGAGGTGCAGCCCGGCTCCTTCGCCTTCATGGACCGCCAGTACCGCGAGGCGCTGAAGGCCGATCCCGACGGCGCCTTCGAGCAGAGCCTGACCATCGCCACCACCGTCATCTCGGCCAACCAGCCGAAGTGGGTGACGGTCGACGGCGGCCTGAAGGCCTTCTCCACCGACGGCCCGGCGCCCGCGCCCCTGACCCCCGGCTTCGAGGCGGCGACCTACCGCTTCTACGGCGACGAGCACGGCATGCTGATGCGCCCCGATGGCCTGGCGGTGGGCCGCGGCGTACGGATCGAGTTCGCGCCCGGCCACATCGACCCGACCCTGGACCGCTACGACGTGCTGCACCTGGTGCGCGGCGACGTGCTGGTGGATATCGTGCCCATCGAGGCCCGCGGCGCGGGCCAGTAGCGGAGGCCGAAAAGGGCGGCGTTTCTGGGTCCCCGGGACAAGCCCGGGGATGACGGATTTAGGATTTGTGGTCCGTCCTTGCCTTCGCCTCCAAGTTATGTTCTTTTTTTGTTCCGTCATGGCCGGGCTTGTCCCGGCCACCCAGAGACACCGAGGGTCGGTGAGTGGGCGAAGGTCCTACCACTGCCGCCGTGTACATGTTGGCCAGCGGCCAGCACGGCACGATCTATATCGGAGTGACCTCGGACCTGATCGGGCGCGTGGCGCAGCACCGTGACGGTCTGATCGAGGGGTTCACCAAGCGGTACGGCGTGAAACGTCTCGTCTGGTACGAGCACCACGAGAGCATTGTGCCCGCGATCCAGCGCGAGAAGTCGCTGAAGAAGTACAAGCGCGAGTGGAAGGTCAACCTCATCGAGGGAATGAATCCGCGGTGGGATGATCTGTTTCCAAACTTGCTGCGGGAGGAAGGACCGTTGTCGCAGCTGAGCTGGCGGGAGCGGCCGATGTAGGCTTGCAGCCTCGGCGCTTCTGGGTGGCCGGGACAAGCCCGGCCATGACGGCGGAGGGGGGAAGGGTTAGCGTAATTCCATGCATCGGCTTCTGATTGTTCGGCTTCTGATTGTCTTGTTCGGCTTAGCCGCAGCCGCCGCGCCGGCGCTGGCCGCACCACCGACCTACTACCCGCCGGCGAACCCGCAGAGCCCCTATTCCGAGGCGGTGCGGGCCGGGGACTTCCTGATCGTTTCGGGCCAGCTCGGGGTGCAGGCGGGCAAGGCGCAGAGCTTCGCGGAGGAGGCCCGCCGCGCCATGGACAATGTGGCCGGCGTGCTCGGCCGCCACGGGGCGTCGATGGACCAGGTGGTGAAGTGCACGGTGATGCTGGCCGACATGGGCCAGTGGCCGGCGTTCAACGAGGTCTATGTGGGCTTCTTCAAGCCCGGCCGCCTGCCGGCCCGCAGCGCCTTCGGCGTCGGCGCCCTGGCCGGCGGGGCGCGGCTGGAGGTGGAGTGCTGGGCCTGGGTCGGAGATGGCCGGCGATGAACCGCTACTGGACGCTCGCCAAGCGCCCGCCGCCGGCCTGGCCCGACGCGACGACCTTCGCGCTGCGCGAGGCGGAGGTCCCCCGACCCGGCCCCGGCCAGGCGCTGACGCGGACGATCTACGTGTCCCTCGACCCCTACCAGTGGGGCTACAAGCGGCGCGGCGTGGAGCCGCAGGGCGCGCCCTGCCATGCGCGGACGGTCAGCCAGGTGGTGGAGAGCCGGATCGACGGCTTGTCGCCGGGCGACTTCGTGTTCAACACCAACGGCTGGGCCGAGTACGGCCTGATGGGCGAGGGCGTGGCGCGGCCCGGCTACATGGTCCCGCGCAGGCTCGATCCAGCCCAGGGGAAGCTCAGCCAGGCGGTGGGCGTGCTGGGCATGCTGGGGCTGACCGCCTACGCCGGGATGGTCCTGCAATGCGATCCGCAGGCCGGCGAGACCGCCGTGGTCTCGGCGGCCTCGGGCGGCGTCGGCCAGATCGCGGGCCAGCTCGCCCGGATGCGCGGCGCCCGCGTGGTGGGGATCGCCGGCCGCGAGGAGAAATGCCGCTATGTGGTGGAAGAGCTCGGCTTCGACGCCTGCGTCTCGCACCTGTCGCCGAGCTTCGCGGCCGACCTCGCGGCGGCCTGCCCGGCCGGCATCGACGTCTATTTCGAGAACGTCGGCGGGGCGGTGTTCGACGCGGTGCTGCCGCTGATGAAGCCCGGCGCCCGGATGACCATCTGCGGGCTGATCGCCCACTATGGCGACGTGGGTGGAGCCGACGCCGGGGCCGAGGAGCGCCGGCGGGCGGAGGCCCACGGCGTGGCCGTCCAGAACCTGTTCGTCGGCGACTACGTGGAGCGCTGGCACGACGCCTTCCTGGCCGAGGTGGCGCCGTGGGTGGCGTCCGGCCAGGTGCGCTACCGCGAGGACATCCGCGAGGGCCTGGAGTCCATCCCGGCGGCGTTCGGCGAGATGCTGCGCGGCGAGACCTTCGGCAAGACCCTGGTGCGCATCGCCCCCGACCCGACGCTGGGATAGGCGCCGGGCGCCGCGACTACGCCACCGCCCGCTTGAGCATCTCCAGGGCCGCGGCGGCGAAGGCGTGCATGTTGGCCATCCGGCCGGCCTCGCCGGTCTCGACGGTCAGCGCAGCTTCCACCGGGCCGGAGACGGCGATGCAGCTGTGGCCGGGGGCGTCGCCGTAGCCGTTGCCGGTGGGGCCGGCGGCGCCGGTTTCCGACAGTCCCCAGGTGGTCCCGAACCGCTCGCGGGCGGTGCGGGCCAGCAGCAGGGCGTAGGGCTCGCTGGCCGAGCGCATGCCGGCCACGGCCTCGCGCGGCAGGTCCATCAGCACCATGCGCGCCTTGCCGGTGTAGACCACCGCGCCGCCGAGGTAATATTTCGAGGCGCCGGGCACGCTGAGCAAGGCCGCCGAGATCAGCCCGCCGGAGGAGCTTTCGGCCACCGCCACGGTCTGCCCTTGGGCCTTCAGCCGCTCGCCCAGCTCGGCCGCCAGGGCCTCCAGTTGCTCCACGATGATCTCCAAAGCTCTTGGCGCGCCCGCGCGTCCGGGCTCATGATGACCGCCAATTAGAACGAAGACCATTTCCCGGGAGGATATTTCATGGACGCCCAAGCGCAGTGGACGGGCCTGGACGCGCGCCGGCTGGAGCGCATCGGCGAGCACCTGGAGCGCAACTACATCGGCCCGCAGAAGATCGCCGGCTGCCAGGTGAGCGTCGCCCGGCATGGGCACATGGCCTATTCCAAGTCGTTCGGCTCCATGGACCTGGCGCGCAACAAGCCGATGGCCGACGACGCCATCTTCCGCATCTATTCCATGACCAAGCCGATCACCTCGGTGGCGCTGATGACGCTCTATGAGCAGGGCTATTTCCAGCTCAACGACCCGGTCAGCCGCTTCGTGCCGTCGTGGAAGGACCACCGGGTCTGGGTGTCGGGCGAAGGCGACACCATGAAGACCGAGCCGGCGCTGCGGCCGGTGAGCTTCCGCGACGTGCTGAGCCACACCGCCGGCCTGACCTATGGCGGCGGCCTGCCGGGCGTCGGCATCCAGCACCCCATCGACCAGATCTACCGCGACCTGAAGGTCCGCTCGGTGGGCGGCGCCGACACCATGCAGCAGTTCATGGACAAGCTCGGCCAGGTGCCGCTGCGCTTCCAGCCGGGGACGGCGTGGATGTACTCGCTGGCCACCGACGTCTGCGGGGCGCTGGTGGAGATCATCTCCGGCAAGCCGTTCGCGCAGTACCTGGATGAGGCAGTCTTCCAGCCGCTGGGCATGACCGACACGGCGTTTTCGGTGGCGCCGGACAAGGTCGAGCGCTTCGCCGCCAACTACGAGCGCGGGCCGGACAAGAAGCTGAAGCTGATCGACGATCCGTTCGGCAGCGACTTCACCAAGCAGCCAGGCTTCAAGTCGGGCGGCGGCGGGCTGACCGGCACCAGCGCCGACTACATGCGCTTCTGCGAGATGCTGCGGCGCGGCGGCGAGCTGGACGGGGCGCGGATCCTGGGGCCGCGGACCATCGAGCTGATGCACATGAACCACCTGCCGGAGGGCAAGGACCTGACGCAGCTGGCGCTGGGCACCTTCTCGGAGACGGCCAACGAGGGCGTGGGCTTCGGCCTGGGCTTTGCGTCCACCCTGGGCCAGGTGCAGACCGGCACGCTGGGGGCCGGCGACTACTATTGGGGGGGCGCCGCCTCGACCATCTTCTGGGTCGACCCGAAGGAGGACCTCTCGGTGGTGTTCATGACCCAGCTGATGCCGTCGGGCACCTTCAACTTCCGCGGCCAGCTGAAGAGCATCATCTACGCCTCGATCATCGACTAATTTTGGGATCGTCATGGCCGGGCTTGTCCCGGCCACCCAGATGCGCCGACGGAGCAGGAGGCCACGGCGGCGGCGACGCGGCCTTGCCTGAATCGCATGTGTTTCTGGGTTCCCGGGACAAGCCCGGGAATGACGGCGTGAAATTGGAGGGGTTGCCGCCACTCCGTTGGCAGCAGCACTCGGCTAGAGCATGGGCATGACCGCCCACCTCCTCTCGCTGGCCTCGTTGTTCGTGGTCAGCCTGGCCACCTGCCTGGTTCCGGGGCCGAACAACTTCATGCTGATGCGGCTGGGCATGCGGCGGGGGCGGAGCGCGGCGCTGGCGGCGGGGATGGGCGCGACGCTCAGCTGCATCGTCTGGTGTGCGGCCGCGGCGCTGGGCCTGGCCGCGGTGCTGGCCGCGGCGCCCTGGCTCTACAAGATCCTGCGGGTCGGCGGCGGGCTCTATCTGCTGTGGTTCGCCTGGTCGCTGTGGCGCAGCCCGCCGCTCGGGGCCGAGGAGACGGCCGAGACCGCGACGGGGCGCGGCGGCTACGTCTGGCAGGGCTTCGCCATCAACATGACCAACCCGAAGTCGGTGCTGTTCTTCGCCTCGATCTTCTCGGCCTATGTGGGGCCGGACACGCCGGCCTGGGTGCATGCGGCGGCGGTGACCATCGTCTGCGTCACCTGTCTCGCCTGGCAGGTGGCCATGGCCTGGCTGTTCTCGGCGCGGGCGGCGGCCGCCGCCTACGGCCGGGCGCGGCGGCCGCTGGACCTCGCCGCCGCGCTGCTGATGGGGGCCTTCGGGGTCAGCCTCATCGTGCTGGAATGAGCCGGCGCATGGGCCTAGATAGCGCCCATGCCCATGCCCATCGAAGACCTGGAGGCCGCGCTGCGCGAAGGCTTCCCCGACGCCCAGATCGAGGTCCAGGACCTGGCCGGCGACGGCGACCACTACAAGGCCCGCATCGTCTCGACGGCGTTCCAGGGCCTGCCGCGGGTGCGCCAGCACCAGCTGGTCTATGCCGCCCTGAAGGGCAAGATGGGCGGCGAGTTGCACGCCCTGGCGCTGGAGACCGCCGCGCCGTAGACGCGCGCCGCCTTGACCCTAGCCCCGGCGCTCCCTAGCTGTTGGGTTCGAATTTCTCGCCGAAAGGCCGATCCGATGACCGACGCCGCCACCGAAACCCAGGCCTCCGGGCCCGTCCACGACTTCATCGCCAAGGCGCTGAGTGACAATGCCGTGGTGCTGTTCATGAAGGGTGTTCCGGAACAGCCGCGCTGCGGCTTCTCGGCGGTGGTGGTGCAGATCCTCGACCACCTGGGCGTCGATTTCGTCGGCGTCGACGTGCTGCAGTCCGAAGAGCTTCGCAACGGCATCAAGGCGTTCAGCGACTGGCCGACCATCCCGCAGCTCTATGTGAAGGGCGAGTTCGTCGGCGGCGCCGACATCATCCGCGAGATGTACTCCACCGGCGAGCTGAAGCCCTTCCTGGAAGAGCAGGGCGTCATTCAATAAATTCCGCTCCTCCCCGCAAAGGCGGGGACCCAAGCTGAGGCTGGGTTGAGCTGATGGTCGGCTTGGATTCCCGCCTTCGCGGGAACGAGCGGGGGGATTGTGTGAAGCTCCTGGAGCCTCCCGAACACCGCCAGGTCTTCGGCAAGACCTTCCAACCGCAACCGTCCGATATCGACGACAACGGCCATGTGAACAACGTGGTCTATCTGTCGTGGGCGCAGGACATCGCCATCGCCCATTGGACGAGCCGCGCGCCGGCGGCGGACCAGGCCGCCTTCGCCTGGGTGGCGCTGCGCCACGAGGTCGACTACCGCCGCGCCCTGGTTCTGGGCGAGACGGCCACCGCCCGCACCTGGGTCTCCGACCAGGCGCCCGGCCCGCGCTTCGAGCGGTTCGTGCGGATCGACGGGCCCGACGGCGCCATGAGCGCCCAGGTGCGCACCGTCTGGGTGCTGATCGAGAAGGCCACCGGCCGGCCGCGGCGCGTGCCGGCCCAGATGGTCGAGATGTTCAGCTGAGGTGAACCTTCCGGCGGCGACCCGGGTTTTCCCGTGAGCTTCCACCGCATCGAGCGCCGATGAATCCCCACGTCCTGATCGCCTGGCTGCAGGCCAACCTCGGCTGGGCCCCGCCCTGGACCATCAGCGTCGCGGTCGCCGCGGTGACCCTGGTGCTGGCGCAGCTGGTCTATGGCGGGGTGGTCCACGCCGCCGGCCACAGCAGCGTGTCGCGCAAGAACCTGTTCTGGCGCTCGCTGTTGCTGCGCACCCGCGGCCCCGGGCGCCTGGCCCTGCTCCTGGCGGCGCTGAGCTGGTCGGTGCACGCCGCGCCCTTCCCGCCCCGCGAGGCGGCGCTGATCCAGCACGGGCTGGGCGTCGCCTTCATCGTGCTGGTCGGCTGGATGGCGATGGCCGCCATCGACATCGCCTCGGCGCTCTACCTGCGCCGCTTCCGCGTCGACACCTCCGACAACCTGCTGGCCCGCAAGCACCTGACCCAGATCCGCATCCTGAAGCGGGCGGTGACGACGCTGGTGGTGCTGCTCACCGCCGCCGTGGCGCTGATGACCGTCCCGGCGGTGCGCCAGCTCGGCGTCAGCCTGCTGGCGGCCGGTGGCGCGGCCGGCATCATCGTGGGCCTGGCGCTGCAGCCGGTGCTTTCCAACCTGATCGCCGGGGTGCAGATCGCGCTCACCCAGCCGATCCGCATCGACGACGCGGTGTGCATCCAGAACGAGTACGGCCGGGTGGAGGAGATCAACGCCACCTATGTGGTGGTGCGGCTGTGGGACGAGCGGCGGCTGGTGGTGCCGCTGAAGTTCTTCCTCGACCAGCCGTTCCAGAACTGGACGCGGCAGACCGCCGAGCGGGTGGGCGCGGTGCTGCTGCTGATCGACTACCGGCTGCCGATCGCCCCGCTGCGCGCCAGGTTCGAGGCGATCGTGCGGGCCTCGCCGCTGTGGGACAAGCGGGTGGTCAAGCTGCAGGTGATCGAGGCGCGCGAGAACGCCGTGGAGGTGCGCGGCCTGGTCAGCGCCGCGACCCCCGATGCGCTGTTCGACCTGCGCTGCGAGGTGCGCGAGGCCATGCTCGACTACCTGCGCAGCGAATTTCCGGAGGCCCTGCACCGGCTGGGCGTCGAGTTCAGCCCCGAGCCGGGCCGGGCGCTGCGCTCAGACGCCAGGGCCCGTCCAGGCGACCAGCGGGTTCAGTAGGAAGATCGGGCTGCGCGGCGCCAGGCCGAGCTCGGCCCAGGTGAAGGCGAGCTCGGTCCGGCCCGTGGCGAAGGACCGGCAGGCGTCGAGCTTGCGGCGCGCGAAGGCGACGGTCACCGCCTGGCCCTTGCGCTCCACATAGAAGGCGAAGTCGGCCTTGGCCGTGCAGCCGTTGGACGGCACGCTGATGACGATCGCCTCGCGACCGGCCGTGGCGGCGTAGAGCGGCTCCAGCTCGCCGAGCGCGGTCTCGGCCGGGGTCAGGGCCCGCGGCGGCGGGACGGTGGCGCAGCCGGCGAGGGCCAGGCAGGCGCAGAGGAACAGGCGGCGATGCATCGGCCCCACTCCGCCACACGGCGGGCCAAAGCAAAAGGCCCATCTCCTCTCCCCCGCGCGCAGCGCAGAGGGGAGAGGCTGGGAGAGGTCTGGCTTACGAGGAGTAGAACTCGATGACCAGGTTGGGCTCCATCTTCACCGGATAGGGCACTTCGGCCAGTTCCGGGGCGCGGACGAAGGTGGCGCTCATGGCCTTGGTGTCGACGGTGACGTAGTCCGGCGTGTCGCGCTCGCCCGATTGCAGGGCTTCGAGCACCAGGGCCATGTTGCGCGAACGCTCGCGCACGGTGACCACGTCGCCGGCCTTCACGCGGTAGGAGGGGATGTTCACCCGCTTGCCGTTGACCATCACGTGGCCGTGGTTGACGAACTGGCGGGCCGCGAACGGGGTCGGCACGAACTTGGCGCGGTAGACCACCGCGTCCAGGCGCGATTCCAGCAGGCCGATCAGGTTCTCCGAGGTGTTGCCCTTGCGGCGGTCGGCCTCTTGGTAGATGCGGCTGAACTGCTTCTCGGTGAGGTTGCCGTAGTAGCCCTTCAGCTTCTGCTTGGCGCGCAGCTGCAGGCCGAAGTCGGAGACCTTCTGCTTGCGGCGCTGGCCGTGCTGGCCGGGGCCATAGGCGCGGGAATTGACCGGGGACTTCGGGCGACCCCAGATGTTTTCGCCCATCCGGCGGTCGAGCTTGTACTTGGCGCTATGGCGCTTGGACATGGATCACTCTCGTCTCGACGCGGGCCGGCGCTTCCGAAGTGGAGGCGCGATCGCAACGGCGGCTTCGCATCACCCGTCATAGGTTCCCGGCCACGCGGGCGAGCCCGGCGGTTGGGAGGCGCGGTGTATGCCGCCCGACCCCTTTGGAGTCAAGTTTTGGGCTCAGCCGGCCGGGGTCGAGCCGTGGAACAGCCGCCACAGCCACTTGCCGCCGTGCAGCTCCAGGACGCCGGTCAGGCGGTAGGGCTCGCGGCGGTCGCCCTCGTCGCCGTGGAGCACCACCTCGCCCTCGGCGTGCAGCCAGGCGACGGCGCCGCGCACCGCCACCTCGACCTCGCGCCAGGCGAAGCTCAGGGTCTCGGGCATGTCGAAATAGCCGCGGAAGTGGGCGGCCAGCTCGTCCGGGCCGCGCGCCCGGTCGCCAACCCGCGAGCCGACCAGCAGGGTGTCCTCGCAGGGCGCGAACTCACCCACGATGGCCATGTCGCGGGCGGCCAGCAGCTGGTTCAGCCGGATCAGGGTGTGGCGCACGCCGCGCTCGGCGTCGCGCTGCGGCGGGGCGGCCAGGATCGGCGCCAGGCTGCCGATCAGCAGCAGGGCCGCGCCCGTGGCGATGGATCGTTTGGCGCTCATGGTCCCTCCTGCCTGGGCGACGCCCCCTTACCTAGGCGACGCCCGTGCGCTTCGCCAGCGACCGCGCGGCTTCCTGGGCCTCCCCCCACCAACGCCTGACCAGGGTTTCCGCGTCACCCGGCTTGGCCAGCTTCACGGCCTGGCCGGCCCACAGCGACAGCATCTGCGGGTCGCCGGCGGCCGCGGCGGCGGCGCGCAGCGGCTGGGTCAGGCGGTTCTGCACCGGATAGGCCGGCACGTCGCGCTCGAAGGGGCGCATCTCGCGCATGAAGCGGTTCTCCAGCCCACGGGCGTAGCGGCCGGAGAAGGCGCGGGTGAGGCGGGTGGGATCGTCGGGGGCGTCGGCGATGGCCTGGCGCCAGGGCGCGCTGGTCGTGGCCTGGTCGGTGAGCAGGAAGGCGGTGCCCATCTGGGCGGCCTTGGCGCCCAGCGCCAGGACGGCGGCGACGCCGCGACCGTCCATGATCCCGCCCGCGGCGATCACCGGCAGGTCGACGGCCGCGATGACCGTGGCGGTGAGCGCGAGCGTGCCGACCAGGCTCTCCTCGACGTCGGCCAGGAAGGCGCCGCGATGGCCGCCGGCTTCCGCGCCCTGGACGCAGATCCCGTCGGCGCCGACCTCGGCCCAGGCGCGCGCCTCGGCCACCGTGTTGGCCGTGCCGACGACATAGGTCCCGGCCTGCTGCAGCGCCTCGACCTGGGCTCGGGTCAGGACCCCGAAGGTGAAGGAGGCCATGGCGGGCCGGGCGCGGACCACGGCGGCGAGTTGGGCCGCGAAGTCGGGGGCAAATTGGTTGGGATGCTCCGGCAGCGGCGCGCCGAGCTGGTCGTACCAGGGCTTCAGGCGCGCCAACGCCGCATCGACCGCCTCGGCTGCGGGATTGGCGACCGCATTGATGAAGAGGTTGACGGCGATGGGGCCCCCGAGCTGTGCGCGCGCCCCGGCCACGGTCGCGGCGATCTCATCCGGCGGCGTGGCGGCGAGCGTCAGGGCGCCGAGGCCGCCAGCCCGCCCCACGGCGACCGCGAGGCTGTTGTCGGAAGCGCCCACCATGGGCGCCTGGACGATCGGGATCGGCAGGCCGTCCAGGAGCTTGGCGAGGCTCATCGGTCCTTCTCCGTCTTATCCTTGGCGAGCTTCGCCAGCACCTTGCCGCGGCCGCGCGACAGGGCGGTCACCACGCCGCGCAGGGTGCGCACCTCCTGGTCGGTGAAGTGGGCCCGCGACAGGGCGCTGCGCAGGTTGTGGCTCATGGACGGCGTCTTCT
Source organism: Phenylobacterium sp. (assembly GCA_028290945.1). GTDB lineage: Bacteria > Pseudomonadota > Alphaproteobacteria > Caulobacterales > Caulobacteraceae > Phenylobacterium. Next base: position 21,869 of record JAQGIV010000082.1, read on the forward strand.
CCGGCGGATGGAAGAAGCCCGCGGCGTCCAGCTCCCGCTCCAGGTGCTCGAACAGGCCGTGCATGGCCGCCCGGTCGGCCGGCGGCTCGCCCTCGCGGAAGGCGGGCGGCGGGGCGTCGGTCACGGTGAGCCGCCACTCGTAGGCGTTGATCGCCACCGCCTGGGCCAGGTTCAGCGACTTGAACAGCGGATCGATGGGCACGGTGACCACCGCCTGGCAGAGCGCGATGTCGGCGGTCTCCAGCCCGGCCCGCTCGCCGCCGAACAGCAGGCCCACCGGCTGGCCCTCGGCCGCGGCGCGCGACAGGTTGGCGGCGGCCTCGCGCGGGGTGATCACCGGCAGGCGCAGCTCGCGCGGCCGGGCGGTGGTGGCGTAGATCAGCCGCAGGTCGGCGACCGCCTCGGCCACCGTGTCGAACAGGCGCGCGGCGTTCAGCGGCCAGTCGGCGCCCGAGGCCGAGGCCCAGGCCCGCTCCTGCGGCCAGCCGTGGCGCGGGTTGACCAGCCGCAGGTCCGACAGCCCGAAGTTGGCCATCACGCGGGCCACCGCGCCGATGTTCTCCGGCATCTGCGGCATCGAGAGGATCACGGCGGGGGCTTTGGTCTCGGGCATCTGCTGGGGTTTTGAGCGCGGCGGGGGGCGAAAGGCAATCGAAGTTCGGGCCGGAAGAGGTGAACCGCAGAAGACGCCGAAGACGCAGAAGGGGAACCACGGATTTCACGGATTGCACGGATGCGGTCCGCGCCGGAGGCGGATCGATTTCCACGCGGCTCAGGACAGGATCGCTCGCTGGCGCTCGCCAGGCGCGATCCGTGGAATCCGTGAAATCCGTGGTTCCTCGCTATTCCTTCTGCGCCTTCGGCGCTTTCTGCGGTTTCAAATGCGGCGCTGCTCGCCGGCCGGCGCGCAAGGTCGCATCTCTGAGCCTTTCCGGAGGCGTCCTCTGCCGCTATACGGCCCGCAACCAAAAGTTCGCGCTGGAGCGTCCGCCTCTCATGGCCAAGATCAAAGTCGCCAATCCCGTCGTCGACCTCGACGGGGACGAGATGACCCGCATCATCTGGAAGCTGATCAAGGACAAGCTGATCTTCCCGTTCCTCGATCTGCCGATCGAGTACTACGACCTGGGCATGGAGAACCGCGACGCCACCGACGACAAGGTGACGGTCGAGGCCGCCGAGGCGATCAAGCGGGTCGGCGTGGGCATCAAGTGCGCGACCATCACCCCCGACGAGGCGCGGGTGAAGGAGTTCAACCTCAAGAAGATGTGGAAGTCGCCGAACGGCACGATCCGCAACATCC
>JAQGIV010000097.1 GCA_028290945.1 Phenylobacterium sp.
GCTGGGCGGCGGCGGAGGCGGGCTCGGCGGCGGCGGTGGACTCGCAGTAGTCCCGCCGACCAGCTGCGCCCAGGTGACGCTGCCCACCGGCACGTTCTCGATGTCGATGATGTTGTCGGGCCACTGGTGCGTCGGGTTCGGGCCGTCCGGATCGAAGAACACCTCCGTGCCGCCGCTCCCGTCGCTGAGCAGCTTCTCGTAGCCGTCGGCCACCGGGTCGGAGCCCGTGTAGCCGGACTTCTGGAACAGCGCTGAGATGTCGAGCCTGTCGGTCCCGACCACGAAGTCCTTGATGTGGGCCGGAGCCCACGGCTCCAGCTTGAACACGAACCGGTCCGCCCCGCCGCCGCCGGTCAGCACGTCCGGGCCTTGGCTGGCGTTGAGCGTGTCGTCGCCGGAGCCACCGGTCAGGGTGGCCGGCGTCGTCTGCGCCGTGATCACCTGGCCGCTGCTGGGCGGCGGAGGCGGCGGAGGTGGTGGAGGCGGCGGCGGCGGCGGAGGCGGTGGCGGGCTGGTGGTGCTCCCGCCGACCAGCTGCGCCCAGGTGACGTTGCCCACCGGCAGGTTCTCGATGTCGATGATGTTGTCCGGCCACTGGTGGGCCGGGTTGGGCCCATCGGGATCGAAGAACACCTCGGTGCCACCGCTCCCGTCGCTGAGCAGCTTCACGTAGCCGTCGGCCACCGGATCGGAGCCGGTGTAGCCCGACTTCTGGAACAGCGCCGAGATGTCCAGCTTATCCGTGCCGACCACGAAGTCCTTGATGTGGGCCGGCGCCCAGGGCTCCAGCTTGAACACGAAGCGATCGGCCCCGCCGCCACCGGTCAGCACGTCCGGCCCCTGGCTGGCGTTGAGGGTATCGTCGCCGGCCCCGCCGGTCAGCGTCGCGGGCGTGGTCTGGGCTGTGATCACCTGGCCGCTCGCCGGTGGCGGCGGGGGCGGCGGCGGGCTGGCGCCTCCGCCGGCGAGGATGGTCCCCGTGGCGCTGGTCTGCGTCCCCAACGCCGTGCCGATCGGGTTGAACAGGGTGAGGGTGAAGGTCTCGTCGGGCTCGGTGGTGGTGTCCGCCGCGATGGGCACGCTGATCGTCGCCGAGGTCGCGTTGATGTCGAAGGTCACCACGCCCGAGGGCGGGACGCCGCCCGGAAAGTCGTTGGCGTCCACCGGGCTCGGGCCCGAGGCGGTGACGTGCCAGGCCACCGTCGCCTTCTGCCAGAGCTCGCCCGTGCGGTTGACCGTGAAGGTCATCAGGGTGACGCCCGAACTGCCCTCCGCCTGGCTGTAGCTGGGCGCCGCGAACGACACGCTGCCGACCGTGTTCAGATAGGCCGTGGTGGTCCCGTAGAGCTGCTGGCCCGAGCCGCTGGCGGCGATCAGCTCGTTGCCGGCGGTCACGCCGGTCAGGCCGCCGCTCAGCGTCGTGGTCGGGCCGTACCAGCCCTTCCCGTCATAGGCGAAGCTGTCGAAGCTGCGGCCCATGACAACGCCCGACGGGTCCTGCCAGCTCGCGCCGTAGTCGCCGCGCGCCATGGCCTCGAAGCGCAGGTCGCCGCTCGCCGCTCCCAGCTCCTCGCGCGTCAGGGTGTGGGTCGCCGGATCGAACACCAGGGCCCAGGCCGACGGGCCGTGCACGCCCGAGCCCCAGTAGCCGACCACCACCTTCTCGTCGGTGAGGAAGGTCCCCGCGCCGGTGAATTGCGAGACGCCGCCGGCCATCAGGGCCGTGGGCGTGTCCAGAGACTTGCCGTTCGACATGGCGCCGAACACCGCCCCGGACTCCTGCCAGATCACGAAGCTCTTGCCGGCCGGCAGGGCGCTCACGTCCGGCTTGGCCGAGAGGATCACGATGTGCGCCTGGCTCACCGGCTGGACGGTGTCCTGGAACACCGCCGGCGCATCGGCCTGCCCCGACGTCGCGCCGCCGTCGGCGCGGATCGTGCCGCTGGGCGTCTCGAACTGGCCGTTGGTCACCTGGCTGGAGCCGTCGGCCAGGCCGTAGACGCGGATGTAGTCGATCTGCATCCCGGCCGGGAAGGCGCTGGGGTCCGGATTGCCGCCGAACCCGCCCACCGCCAGGTTGACGATCAGCGACATGGGGCTGGTCCAGCTGGCCGGCGTCGGGCCCTGCAGCACCGCCACGTCGTCGAGGTAGAAGGTGACTGTCGTCGGCGTCCACAGCAGGCCGTAGGTGTGGAAGCCGTTCGGGTCGATCTTGATGCCGTTGTCCAGCAGGGTCGCGTCGGTCCCGTAGGCCCGGCGGTAGTCGATGCCGGGCGTCGAGCCCAGCGCTTCCATGATGTCGCCCTCGCCCTGGCCGTTGAACGGATAGGCCATCATCCAGAAGGCCGGCCAGACGCCCGAGGCGGCCGGCACGGCGGCCTTCATCTCGAAGTAGCCGTACTTCTGGGCGAAGCTGCCGAAGGTGTTCAGCATACCCGACGAATAGCCCTGGCCGAAGGTCAGGCCGGTCTGGTCGGACGGGACCTGTTGGGCGGTGATGGTCAGCACGCCGTTCGAGACGCTGAACGGGTTCAGCCCCAGGTCATGGTCGCCGGTCCCTTGGAAGCCGGCGTGCGAATAGACCTGCACCTCGCCGTTGTGCAGCAGGGTGTAGGCGTCGACGCCCTTCAGGTTGCCGCCGAAGTCGGTGCGCCACAGGCCGGTCTGCTTCGACGGGTCGTAGATCTGCAGGCTGTTGAACTCGTCGTCGAAGGTCAGGGCGCCGATCTTCGAATGGTCGAGCGGCATCAGGAACTGCTTGTCGGCGAACGAGGCCGGCGTGGTGTTGCGGACCGTCAGGGTCTCGCTGCCCGACAGCTGGATGACCACGTCGGAGCCGACCTGCTTCATCGCCGCGCGGATCTGGTCGGGGGTGGTGAAGCCGTAGTTCAGCAGCTTCAGCTGGTCCGTCGAATCCCAGTTGTAGATGACGTCGTTGCCCTCGCCGGCCCGCACCAGGAAGGTGTTGGACCCGTTCAGCTGGCCGACCAGCACGTCGTTGCCCGCCCCGCCGTAGAGCCACTGGTGCTGGCCGTCGGCGACCATGATCAGGTTATCGAGGCCGTTGCCGATGGCGTAGTTGTAGCTGCCGTGGACCAGCAAGTTCTCGACGTTGTCGGCCAGCTTGAGCGGCATCCAGCCGTTCTCGGTGTCGATGCCGTTGTTGGGCTTCTCGATGACCACGTCCCTGGGATCGGTGATCCAGAAGGTGGTGTCGCCCGAGGCGCCGATCAGCACGTCGCCGCCGCCCGCCCCGGCCACCGACGAGTTCTTCTCCGGCGCCTGCAGCGTCTCGCCGCCGGCCGAGGTCCCCAGGATGTTGTTCTTACCGTTGTCCTCGGGCGCCGTCTCCGGCATCGGCTGTCCGAGATAGTTGTAATAGGGCAAGGGTCTTCCTCCCAACGCGCGCGCGGGAGGCAAAACCTTGCAGCGAGGCCGTAGGTTCTAAGCGGGGCTGGAAAGCCTGAGGAGATAACGCGGTTGTGTCTCAGCGGCACTGGCCCAGCTTCAGTCCCGCTAGCGTCCGGGCGATCGCCGCCGGGGCCTCGGCCGGCATCGGATAGACCGAGCTCGCATTGATCTCGCAGAGCACATACCCGTCGTCGCCGGCTCGGGTCTTAGGCCCCAGCAGGAAGTCGGCGTCCCAGATCAGCGGCAGGTCGTCGGGATCGATCGAGAGCAGCCGGCAGAGCCCGAGCGTCCAGTCCCGCTCCATCAGCGCCCGCAGCTTTTGGAAGCGCGGATCGTCTGGGCCGGAATAGAGCCTCGGCCCCGTCTGCCCGGCCTCGGCCGGCGCCAATGCCCGCACCCGCTGCGCGCCGAAGCCGGCCACGCGGCCGCCGGACATGTAGCAGCGCACCATGCCCTCGGTGAGCCGGGGCTGGTAGGCCTGGTCGACCAAGCCGCCGGCCTCGGTGAAGTCGGCCATCCGCGCGGCGATCAGCGCCGGCAGGTAGAGCGTCCGCGGGCTCGGATCGCCGTCGGCGGCCTGCACCCGCACCTGGCCGACGCCCGCGGCCTCCACCTTCCAGACGCCCTGCCCACCGTTGCCGCGGTTGGGCTTCAGCACGCGCGGGCCCCGCGCCAGCCGCGCCGGGAAGGTCCTGGCGAACTCCGAAGCGCCCGCGTGGAAATGCACGTCGGAGCCCCAGCCCAGCTCGCGCGTCCGCCAGAGCACCGCCTTCACGCCCATCTTGTCGATGACGTCGGGATGCGCGCTGACCCGCACGCCCAGCCCGGCGGCTTCCCGCAGCAGGGCGTCCAGCTCACGGCGGCGCAGGCCGTCCTGCAGCGGATTGACGAACACCAGCGCCGCGCCGACGCCCAACAGCTGGGCCTTCACCGCTCCGCCCGCGGCCTCGTGGTAGATGCAGGCCTCGGGTGCAAGCCCGGCTTCGCGGAGCGCGTGAGCCACGGCGGCGAACCGGCTGTCCACCAGCCTCGCCTCGCGCCGCTCGCGCGCATCGCCGCGCCAGACGATGGCGACCTTGTTCGATTGAGGAATGTCCATAGCCAGCTCCTTCTCCCCCGCAGGGTTTCAAGGAGCGGATGCTTGGACGAAGCGTCTGATCGGGCGATCCGCATCGGCCCGGCAGGCGCAGTCTAGCTCGGCTGTTACTCCGCCGCCAGCGCCAGGCGCCGTTCGGTGAGCGCCACCTTGGCCGTGAGCTCGGCCAGGGCCTGGTCGTACTCGTCGGCCAGCCGGGCGATCATCTCGGCCGCCGTCGGGATTTCCTTCACCGCGCCGATGCCCTGGCCACAGCCCCAGATGTCGCGCCAGGCCTTGGCCTTGCTGTTGCCGCCGGAGCCGAAATTCATCGCCGAGGCGTCCGAGGTCGGCAGGTTGTCCGGATCGAGGCCGGACTTCTCGATCGACGGCCGCAGGTAGTTGCCGTGAATTCCGGTGAACAGGTTGGTGTAGACGATGTCCTCGCCGGTCGAGTCGACGATCATCTGCTTGTAGGCCGGGTCGGCGTTGGCTTCCTGGGTGGCGATGAAGGCCGAGCCCACATAGGCCAGGTCCGCGCCCATGGCCTGGGCCCCCAGCACCGCGCGGCCGTGGGCGATGGAGCCCGACAGGGCGATCGGCCCGTCGAACCATTCCCGCAGGCCCTGGATCAGGGCGAAGGGCGACAGCATGCCGGCATGGCCGCCGGCGCCGGCGGCCACCGGGATCAGGCCGTCGGCGCCCTTCTCGATGGCCTTCCTGGCGAAGCGGTCGTTGATCACGTCGTGCAGCACCACGCCGCCGTAGCTGTGCACCGCGGCGTTCACGTCGTCCCGCGCGCCCAGCGAGGTGATAACGATCGGCGCCTTCCATTTGGTCGAAGCTTCGAGGTCATGCTCCAGCCGGTCGCTGGTCTTGTGCACGATGTGGTTCACGGCGAAGGGCGCGGCCGGGGTCTCCGGATGGTCGCGGTCCCACGCGGCCAGCTCCTCGGTGATCCGATGCAGCCATTCGTCCAGCATCGCCGCCGGCCGGGCGTTCAGCGCCGGGAAGCTGCCGACGATGCCCGCCTTGCACTGGGCGATCACCAGGTCAGGGTTGGAGATGATGAACAGCGGGCTGCCGATCACGGGCAGGCGCAGGCGGTCGCGGAGCACGGGCGGCAGGGCCATGGGCGGTCCTCTGGGATGTGATAATTTACGTTGTACGCAGAACGTTCGTCCGGCGCAAGCCTCAGGCCTCCGCCGCGCTGCGCCGGGCGTACCAGCCGAAGCCGGCGATGGCCGCGTAGCAGACCGCGGGGACGATCAGCGCCGTGGCCAGGGTGGTGGCGTCCGCCACGGCCCCGCCCAGCACCGGCACCAGCGCGCCGCCGACGATGGCCATGCACAACAGGCCCGAGCCCTCCGGGGTCTTCTTGCCGAGGCCTTCCAGCGCCAGGGAGAAGATGGTCGGGAACATGATCGAATTGAGCAGACCCACCGCGATCAGGCTCCAACCGGCCACCTGTCCGTGGGTCGCCGCCGAGATCAGGCAGAGCGCGCCGGCGCCCACTGCGGCGCCCGCCAGCATCTTGCCGGGCGAAACGAGCCTGAGCAGGCCCGCCCCGATGAAGCGGCCCACCATGGCGCCGCCCCAGTAGAAGGCGATGTGCTCACCGGCCGTGCGCTGGTCGAGCGCCAGGGTCGAGGGCAGCATCAGGTAGTTGGTCAGCAGCGAGCCGATGGTCACCTCGGCGCCCACGTAGAGGAAGATCGCCGCCACCCCGAGCGCCACGCGGGGTCGCTTGAGCAGGGAGAAATCGCCGGTCAGCCGCAACTCGCCGGTCGGCTGGCCGAGCCGCCCGCGCACGAGCCAGAACACCAGGGCGATCAGCGCCAGCACGGCCGCCAGGCCCAGGTAGGCGTGGCCGATCACTGCCGATTCCTGCGCCCGGAACACGGCCTGCTGCGCCGGCGGCAGCGTCGCGTCGTCGGTCTTGACGATCGAGCTCAGGATGAAGTGCGCCCCGATCCACGGCGCGATGGTGGTGCCGAGCGAATTGAACGCCTGCGCAAAGGTCAGCCGGCTGTGCGAGGTCCTGGTCGAGCCCAGGTTGGCGATCAGCGGATTGGCCGCCACCTGCAGGATGGTGATGCCGCCCGCCAGGATGAACAGCGCCGTGAGGAACAGGCCGTAGGTGGCCGTCGCCGCCGCCGGCACGAACAGCAGGCAGCCCACCGCCGCCACGCCGAGCCCCAGCGCGATGCCGCGCCCGTAGCCCAGCCTGGCCACCAGTCCGCCGGCCGGCAGGGAGACGATGGCGTAGGCGGTGAAGAAGGCGAACTGGATCAACATCGCCCGGGCGTAGGAGAGCTGGAACAGCCCCTTCAGCTTGGGGATCAGCACGTCGTTCAGGCTGGTGATCCCGCCCCACATGAAGAACAGGCTGACCACCAGCACCACCAGCCAGGCCGCCGCCGAGGCGCCCTGCGAGGTCGGTTTCGCGCCCGTCACGCCCGCCGTCGATGCCGTCATGTGTTTCCCCCGTCTTGTCTCGTTGCGCGACGCTACCTTGTGGCCGCCCGCCCATCCAGCCTAGCCTTGCCGCAAAGGGACTGGGGAAACGCCGATGAATTCGAAGCTGATGATCAGCGCCGCGACCGCGCTCGTGCTGATGGCCGCGCCCGCCGCCGGCAAACCGAAGACAGCGCTGTCGCCCGACGCCCGCGCCGACGCCCTGATCGCCAAGATGACGCTCGACGAGCAGATCGCCCTGGTGCACGGCGTGATGCCGGCCCTGATGAACCCGATGCCGGCGGGCACGACTCGCTCGGCCGGCTACATCGCGGGCCTGCCGCGGCTACACATCCCCGACCTCAAGGAGAGCGACGCCAGCCTGGGCGTCGCCAACGCCGGCCGCAGCCACGACGACGCCACCGCCCTGCCCTCGGGCCTGTCGCTCGCCGCCACCTTCTCCGAGCCGACCGCGCAGGCCGGCGGCGCGATGATCGGGAGACAGGCCCGCCAGAAGGGCTTCAACGTGCTGCTGGCCGGCGGCGTCGACCTGGTGCGCGAGCCGCGCAACGGCCGCAACTTCGAATACCTCGGCGAGGATCCGCTGCTGGCCGGCCGCCTGGCCGCCGCCGCGATCCGCGGCATCCAGAGCCAGCACATGGTCTCCACCGCCAAGCATTTCGCGCTCAACGACCAGGAGACCGGCCGGATGATCGCCAGCGTCGAGGCGCCCGAGGCCGCCCAGCGCGAGAGCGACCTGCTGGCCTTCGAACTGGCGCTGGAGGGCGGCAAGCCCGGCTCGGTGATGTGCGCCTACAACAAGGTCGGCGGCATCTATGCCTGCGAGCATCCGCGCCTGCTGAACGACATCCTGAAGGGCGACTGGGGCTACAAGGGCTGGGTGATGAGCGACTGGGGCGCCGTCCACTCCGTCGACGCCGCCAACAGGGGCCTCGACCAGGAGAGCGGCCAGCAGCTCGACAAGCAGGTGTTCTTCGCGGGGCCGCTGAAGGCCGCCGTCGAGAGCGGCCAGGTCTCCAAGGCGCGGCTGCACGACATGGTTCACCGCGTCGTCCGCGAGATGATCGCCAACGGCCTGATCGATCCGCCGGACGCCGGCCCGCTCGACACCGTCAAGGACGGCGAGGTCGCCCTGCACGCCGCCGAACAGGGCATCGTGCTGCTGAAGAACGACCGCGGCCTGCTGCCGCTCGCGGCTTCCGCCAAGCGCATCGCGGTGATCGGCGGCCACGCCGATATCGGCGTGCTCTCCGGCGGCGGCTCCTCGCAGGTGATCCCGCTGGGTTCGACCCATTTCGCGCCGCCCAAGGGCGCGCCGTTCTGGAGCCAGGGCATCTGGTTCCACGGCGGCTCGCCGCTGAAGGGGCTGCAGGCCGCAGCGCCGGGCGCCCAGGTCAGCTTCGATCCCGGAACCGATCCCGCCGCCGCAGCCGCCGCGGCCAAGGGCGCCGACGTGGCCATCGTCTTCGCCACCCACTGGGTCTCGGAGGCCTACGACGCCCGCGACCTCTCCTTGCCCGACAACCAGGACGCCCTGATCGCCGCCGTCGCCGCCGCCAATCCGCACACCGTGGTGGTGCTGGAGAGCGGCGTGCCGAACCTGATGCCGTGGCTGGATCAGGTGGGTGCGGTGGTCGAGGCCTGGTATCCGGGCGGGCGCGGCGGCGAGGCCATCGCCAATGTGCTGACCGGCAAGGTCGCGCCCTCCGGCCGCCTGCCGATCACCTTCCCGGCGGCGCTGGCGCAACTGCCCAATCCGGCCCTGCCCGGCGCCGACCTGCCCAACGAGACCACGCCCTTCGACATCCGCTATCCGGAGGGCTCCGACGTCGGCTACCGCTGGTTCGCCAGGCAGGGCGCCAAGCCGCTGTTCCCGTTCGGCTACGGCCTCTCCTATTCGGCCTTCCGCTATTCGGGCCTGAAGGTCGCCGGCGGCAAGACCGTCACCGCCAGCTTCACGGTGACCAACACCGGCCCCCGCGCCGCCACCGACACCCCGCAGCTCTACCTGAAGTCCGAGCCCAGGCGCGCCCAGCAGCGCCTGATCGGCTGGTCGCGCGTCACCCTCAAGCCCGGCGAGAGCCGCACCGTCACCCTCGCCGCCGACCCCCGCCTGCTGGCCAACTGGGCCGACCATGGCTGGCGCGTCGACCCGGGGTCCTATGCCCTGTTCGTCGGCTCCGACGCGATGACGCCGGTGCTGGCGGGCAGCGCGAAGGTGATGGCGGCATCCTTGAAGCCATAAATTTGGCCGTCATGGCCGGGCTTGTCCCGGCCACCCAGAAGCACCGAGACTTCAGGACTAGAGCGACCGCTCCCGCAGGCTCAAGTACGCGAGCGGCCCCTCCTCACGGAGCAGGCCCGGAAACAGGTCGTCCCATCGCGGGTTCATTTGCTCGATGAGGGTCACCTTCCAGTCGCGTCTGTACTTCTTCAGCGACTTTTCCCGCTGGATCGCAGGCACGATGCTCTCGTGGCGCTCGTACCAGACGAGGCCCTTCACGCTGTAGCGCTTGGTGAAGCCCTCGATCAGCCCATCGCGGTGCTGCACGACGCGTCCGACGAGATTTGTGGTCACCCCGATGTAGATCGTTCCGTGCTGGCCGCTGGCCACCATGTAGACGGCGGCGGTGGCGGGCCCCTCGTCCAACCTCGTTTCCTCAGCGTTTCTGGGTGGCCGGGACAAGCCCGGCCATGACGGCAAATATTGAATTTACACCCTAGGCGTCCGCGGCGGCGTCCGGACCTGCGGCCTCCGCACAGGGGGCGGCGGGCGGCCGCCGTCGACCTTGTCGACCCAGCGCTCGGTCAGCCGCTTGGCGGCCTCGCGCCCGCCGAGCCCGAAGGCGATGGCCGCGGCCACCGCCGCCGAGCCGAGGATCAGGCCGAACGCCAGCACCACGATCTCGTCGGCAAGGCCCATGAAGCGCAGGCCCATGGCGGTGGCCAGCGAGATGGTCGCCCAGCGCACCACCGGCCGCGCCAGGCCCTCCGCCCCGCCCGTCGAGCGGTCGATGAGGCTCACCAGCAGGTTGGCGATCAGCACCCCGGCGGTGATGATCACCCCGCCGAACAGCACCCGGCCGGCCAGGTCGAGGATCTCCTGCAGCATGGTGGCGATGGCTGCGAAGGCCAGCAGTTGCGCCGCCTCCACGGCCGAGAACAGCATGATCGCCGCCAGCGCCAGCCGGGCGACGATCTTCGACGGCGTCAGGCCAGGCGCCTCGCGGGGCGCGACGGCGGCCGGCGGGATGGCGGCGCTGCGGCGGGCGGGGGCTTCCTCGGGCGGCGCGGGGCCGATGCCCAGCGCCTGCAGGCTGGAATCGAAGCCCAGCGAGGGCAGGATCTGCTCCAGCAGCCCGGCCACCCAGCGGCCGATGAAGAAGGCCAGCGCCAGGATGATCGCCGCCGCCAGGATGCGCGGCAGGGCGTCGAGCACGGTCGAGAGCACCGCCACCGCCGGATCGGAGATCGCCCTGACGCCCAGCTGCTGCAGGGCCGCGATGGTCACCGGGATGACGATCAGCACGAACACCAGCACGCCCAGGGTGCGCCCCAGGCCCGAGGCGCCGGTCATCCGCTTCAGCCCGGCCCGCTCCAGCCAGCCGTCCACGTGGGCGGCGGTGAGCGCCGCCTCGACCACCCGGCGGGCCAGGGTCGCCAGCACCAGGCCGACGAAGAAGATCACGCCCGCGCCCACCAGGTTGGGGATGAAGGCCATCACCTGGAACAGCAGGGCGTTCAGCGGCGTCACCACCGAGGAGAGGCCGAGCACGGTCAGGGCGCCGACCACGCCGATCAGCAGCACCAGCCAGTAGCCGAGCTGGCCCAGCTGGTAGCCGGTGGTCTCCTGGGCCGGGGCGGCGGCGTTGTGGCGCTTCACCGGCGGCAGGCCGTCGATCATCTTGGCCAGGCCCCACTGCGCGCCCTTGGCCAGGAAATGGGCGACGATCAGGATCACCAGGGCGGCGGCCACCCTCGGCCCCCACTCCATGGCCAGGGCCTGCATCTGGTCGTAGTCGACGGTCGGCATTTCTCGTCCCTCCCCGAAACCTTGGCGAATCGGAAGCTTAAGCATTGAGCCGCCACTTCGGTTTCGCGAGCCCCCTCGGATGGCTTCGCACTGACCTTGCGGGAACTTGACGCCCGCCCGCCTCGCGGCCCATGACCCGGCCATGGCCGACGCGACGACGACGCTCAGCTCACCCTTCCCGCCCGCCACCCACCAGGCGTGGCGCGCGCTGGTCGCCAAGACGCTGGGCGAAGCGCCGTTCTCATCCCTGGAGAAGACCACCGTCGAAGGCCTGCCGGTGGAGCCGCTCTACGAGCCCGCCCACACGCCGGCCGGCTTCCCGACCCGGCCGTTCGACGAAGACCGCGCCTGGGACATCCGCACCCTCACCGCCCATCCCGACCCGGCGGCCGCCAACGCCGAGGTGCTGCGCGACCTGGAGGGCAACGCCGCCTCGGTCATCGTGCGCATCGATCCGAGCGGCGAGCGCGGCGTGGCGATCGGCTCCGCCGACGGCCTGGCCCGCGTGCTGGCCGGCGTCGTGCCGGAGTTCGCGGCCGTGGGCCTCGACGCAGGGTTCCTCGGCCCCAAGGCCGCCGACTGGCTGGGGACCTTCGCCAAGGCCTCGCCGGGCGCCAAGCTCGCCTTCCACCTCGATCCCTTGAGCGCCTTCGCCGAAGCCGGCGCCAGCCCCGGGCCCATCGAGAGCCATCTGGTCAGCGCCGCCACGGTCTCCGTCAGGCTCGCCGACACCTATCCGCAAGCCCAGCTGTTCCTGGCCTCCGGCCGCGTCGTGCACGAAGCCGGCGGCGGCGAGGCGGCCGAGGTGGCCTTCGCCGCGGCCAGCGCCCTCGCCTACGCCAAGGCCCTGGTCCGCGCGGGCATGCCGATGGCCCAGGCGTTCGGCCGCATCACGCTCGGCCTCGCCGCGGACGCCGACTATTTCACCAGCCTCGCCAAGCTGCGCGCCGGCCGCGCCGTCTGGGCGCGCATCGCGGCGGCCTGCGGCGCGGACCCCTTGGCCCGCCTCGAGGGCCGCTCATCGCGCCGCATGCTGACGGCCCAGGATCCGTGGACCAACATGATCCGCCTCACCGCCGCGGGCTTCGCGGCCGCGGTCGGCGGGGCCGACGCCGTGGTGCTGGGCCATTTCACCGACGCCCTCGGCCTGCCCACCGCCTTTGCCCGGCGCCAGAGCCGCAACACCCAGCTGGTGCTGATGGAGGAGGCCCACGTCGGCCGCGTCGCCGACCCGGCGGCCGGCTCCGGCTATGTGGAAGCCCTCACCGACGAGATCGCCCGCGCCGCCTGGGCCGAGTTCCAGGTCATCGAAGCCGAAGGGGGAATCATCGCGGCGCTCACCTCCGGCCACATCTCCCGCCAGGTCGAGACCGCTGTCGCCGCCCGGCCGGAGCCGAAGATCGTCGGCGTCACCGCCTTCCCACCGACGAAGCAGGCCGCCGTCGAGGTGGCGCGCGCCACGCCGAAGCCGGTGGAGGCCCCCTCGCCGCGCCTGCCCGGCCCGGACGGGTCTTGCCCGCCGCTGACGCCGATGCGGATTGCGGAAGCCTATGAGGCCGCCCGATGACCTCTCTTCACTCCGCTCATCCCCGCGAAGGCGGGGACCCAAGCCGGCTTGCCGATTCAACTTTGCGGGCCGGAACATCCGCTGACTCAGCTTGGGTCCCCGCCTTCGCGGGGATGAGCGGGGGATTTGTGCGATGATCGGCTTCCCCGATTTCGCGACCCTCGCCTACGACGCCGACCTGCCGGCGCCGCAGCCCTCCGCCGCCGATCCGTGGAAGACCCCCGAAGGCATCGCGGTGAAGCCCGCCTACGGCCCCGCCGACACCGCCGGCCTCGAGGCGCTGACCGGCTATCCGGGCCTCGCCCCGTTCGTGCGCGGGCCCTATCCGACCATGTACCTGACCAACCCGTGGACCATCCGCCAGTACGCGGGCTTCTCCACGGCCGAGGATTCCAACGCCTTCTATCGCCGCAACCTGGCGGCCGGGCAGATGGGCCTGTCCATCGCCTTCGACCTGGCCACCCACCGCGGTTACGACTCAGACCACCCGCGGGTGACCGGCGACGTCGGCATGGCGGGCGTGGCCATCGATTCCATCCTCGACATGCGCACCCTGTTCGACGGCATCCCGCTCGACAAGATGAGCGTCTCGATGACCATGAACGGGGCGGTGCTGCCGATCTTGGCGCTCTACATCGTGGCCGGCGAGGAGCAGGGCGTGCCGCACGCCAAGCTGTCGGGCACCATCCAGAACGACATCCTCAAGGAGTTCCTGACCCGCAACACCTACATCTACCCGCCCGGTCCCTCGATGCGGATCGTCTCGGACATCTTCGCCTACACCAGCGCCGAAATGCCCCGCTTCAACTCGATCTCGATCAGCGGCTACCACATGCAGGAAGCCGGGGCGACGCTCGACCTGGAGCTCGCCTACACCCTGGCCGACGGCATCGAATACATCCGCGCCGGCGTGGCGGCTGGGTTGCCGGTGGACAGCTTCGCGCCGCGGTTGTCGTTCTTCTGGAACGCCGGCATGAACGCCTTCATGGAGATCGCCAAGCAGCGGGCCGCGCGCCTGCTGTGGGCCAAGCTGGTCAAGGAGGAGTTCGACCCGAAGGACGCGCGCTCGATCTCGCTCCGCGCCCACACCCAGACCTCGGGCTGGAGCCTCGCCGCCCACGACGTGTTCAACAACGTGGCCCGCACGGCCATCGAGGCCATGGCCGCGGTCGGCGGCCAGACCCAGAGCCTGCACACCAACTCCCTGGACGAAGCCCTTGCATTGCCAACGGATTTCTCCGCGCGGATCAGCCGCAACACCCAGCTCTTCCTGCAGCTGGAGAGCGGCCAGACCCGGGTCATCGATCCCTGGGGCGGCTCCTACTACGTCGAACGCCTCACCGCCGACCTGGCCGAGCGCGCGCTCACCCACATCGCCGAGGTCGAGGCGCTGGGCGGCATGGCCAAGGCCATCGAGGACGGCCTGCCCAAGCGGCGCATCGAGGAGGCCTCGGCCCGCACCCAGGCGCGCATCGACGCGGGCCTGCAGAGCGTGGTCGGCGTCAACCGCTACCGCTCCGAGGGCGCCGACGAGATCCCGATGCTGAAGGTGGACAACACCGCCGTGCGCGAGCGCCAGCTCGCCAAGCTGAAGAAACTCAAGGCCGAGCGCGACCCCGCCGCGGTGGAGGCGGCGCTCACCGCGCTGACCGCTGGCGCCGCCGGCCATGGCAACCTGCTGGCGCTGGCCGTCGACGCGGCCCGGGCGCACGCCACGGTGGGCGAGATGTCCGATGCTTTGGAGAAGGTGTTCAACCGCCACAAGGCCCACGCCGACGCGGTGAAGGGCGTCTACCTCAAGGAATCCGGCGTCACGCCCACCGCCGCCCGCGCCAAGCAGATGGTCGAGGCCTTCACCGCCGCCGACGGCCGCAAGCCCAAGGTGCTGATCGCCAAGATGGGCCAGGACGGCCACGACCGCGGCCAGAAGGTGGTGGCCTCCGGCTATGCCGACCTGGGCTTCGACGTGGTGATCGGCGACCTCTTCCAGACGCCGCCCGAGACCGCCGCCCAGGCGGTCGCCGAGAATGTCCACGTGGTGGGCGTAAGCTCACTGGCGGCCGGCCACCTGACCCTGGTGCCGGAGCTGAAGTCGGAGCTCGCCAGCCTTGGCCGTCCCGACATCATGGTGGTGGTGGGCGGGGTCATCCCGCCGGAAGACTTCAAGGCGCTGATGGACATCGGCGTGGCCGCGATCTTCACCCCCGGCAGCGTGATCCCCGAGGCGGCCATCGTGCTGCTCGAGCGGCTCAACGAGCTGCTGGGTTACGCGCAGGAACAGGCGGCGCAGTGAAGGCCGTCGCCGCGCTCTTTCCGGCGCTGCTCGCGCTCTCCGGCTGCGTCGCGGTGAACGCCCAGGTCGCCACCTCGTCTTGCCCGGCCGGGGAGACCCGCCAGCAGGTGGCCGAGCTCACCTTCGGCCGCAACATCGGCCAGCAGGTCGGCGTCAGCCAGGCCGACTTCACCCGCTTCCTCGACGAGGAGGTCAGCCCCCGCTTCCCGGACGGCCTGACGGTGCAGGAAAGCGAAGGCCGCTGGCTCTACAGGGGCGTGCTCTACCGCGAGCCCGGCAAGGTCCTGATGCTCATCCTGCGCCAGCCTGGGGATCGCCAGAAGCTTGCGGACATCGCCGCCGCCTACGAGCGCCGCTACCGGCAGGACGCCGTGCTGATCCGGGTGCGCCCCGAGTGCGTGCTGTTCCACATGGCCAGGCCCTAAGCCGCCGCCCAGGCCCCGATCCGCTTGTAATAGATCGCCGTGCCGGTGAGCCCGCCCTGTGGCTTGTAGGCATAGTCGGGGATCATGCCGCTCCGCACCCAGCCCAGGCTCTCGTAGAGCTCCGAGGCCCCGCCCTCGGTGGCCGTGTCGAGGTTGAGCAGGGTCCGCCCGCGCTCCGCCGCCAGGGCCTCGGCGGCGATCATCAGCTGGCGCGCGATCCCCTGCCGCCGCGCCGAAGGCGCCACCATCAGCTTCCAGATCTCGGCCCGGAACGGCTGGTTCGGCGGGGTGTCGAGATAGAGGGTCACCGTCCCCTCAAGCCGCCCGTCCGCCAGCGCGCCCAGCACCACCCGGTCGCCGGTCGCGGCGCCGGCCAGGGCCTTCGCCCAATAGGCCTCAGCCTCGCCCATCGGCGTCGGGTCCATGAAGTGCACCGAGCCGCCGGCCGCCACCGTCTGCGCCAGGATCTCCGCCAGCCGCGGCGCGGCCTCCGCCCCGATCGGCCGGATCACCAGCTCGCCCATCTCCGTCCCCCTCATCGCGCCCAAGCGCGGCGATATCACAATGCCCCAAGCCGCGCGTCTTTCCGGAACGGCCGCGCCGCCGGCCCCGTTTGGCATCTGCGGGCGGGTTGGGCGCCCATTGATCGGGAGATCACCAGATGTTCGAGCTGCCCCCGCTGCCCTACGACTACGACGCCCTGGAGCCGACGATGTCGGCCGAAACGCTGCAGTTCCACCACGACAAGCACCACAAGGCCTACGTCGAGAAGGCCAACACCCTGGCCCAGAAGGCCGGTCTCGATGGCCGGGCGCTGGAAGAGGTGGTCCGCGAGGCCAAGAAGCGCGACGACAAGAAGCTGTTCAACAACGGCGCCCAGGCCTGGAACCACGCCTTCTTCTGGCAGTGCATGACCCCCGACGCCGGCCAGCCTTCGGGCGCGCTGGCTCAAGCGATCAACCAGGCGTTCGGCAGCCTGGACGCCTTCAAGGACGCCTTCGCCGAGGCAGGGGTCGACCACTTCGGCTCGGGCTGGGTGTGGCTGGTCACAAGCGGGGAGGGCGCGAAGGTGATCACCACCCACGACGCCGACGACATCCTGGTCCGTGAGGGCGTCTACCCGCTGCTGGTCTGCGACCTCTGGGAGCATGCCTACTATCTGGACTACCAGAACGACCGCCCGGGCTTCCTCAAGCGGTGGCTCGACGGCGTGGCCAACTGGGACTTCGCCGCCCGCCAGCTCGCCGCCGCCAACGGCCAGGGCGACGGCTTCCGCTATCCCGCCCCGTCCGCCGGCGAACGCCGCCCGGGCGAAGCGGGCGAGCAGCCCAGGCCGTCGGCCTGAAGCTCGGCTGCCCAGCCGTCAGAAGGTCGGCTGGATCTCGCCCTTCAGGTGGCAGCCGACCAGCCAGGGATCGCGGCGCGGGCCCTGGACCACGAAGGCGGAATAGCGGATCGCCGGGCCGGCCTCGAAGCCCCGCTCCAGCACCGCGACCGGCCGCACCGAGGCGAAGCAGCGGGTGAGGTCGACGGCGTCCATCCGTCGGTCGAGATCGACCAGCAGGCCCGGCCCGCTGAGGTCCGGCCGCGCCTCGGGGGCGGTGTAGCGGGCCCGCTCGTTGACCTGCACCAGGGGAGTCTGCCAGGGCCGCTCCGCCAGCAGCTGGGCGCGCAGGCCGTAGCTGAGCACGCCGACCCAGCGGGCGCCGGCAGCCTCGCGCGTGCGCTCCACGTCATCGGCGAACGGCCGCCAGCCGACCAGCGGCAGCGCCGGATCGTGCACCCCGGCCGAGCCGATCTTCGGCAACGCCAGGTGGACGAGCGCGACCAGGGCCACCGCCAGGCCGAGGCCCGGGGCCAGG
>JAQGIV010000112.1 GCA_028290945.1 Phenylobacterium sp.
TCCGGCACCTCCGAGATCGAGACGAAGGTGAAGACCTTCTCCGGCGGCGCCGACGACTACATGACCAAGCCGTTCCACAAGGACGAGCTGGTCGCCCGCATCCACGCCGTGGTCCGCCGCTCCAAGGGCCACGCCCAGTCGGTGATCAAGACCGGCGACATCGTGGTCAACCTCGACGCCAAGACGGTGGAGGTCGGCGGCCTGCGCGTCCACCTGACCGGCAAGGAATACCAGATGCTGGAGCTGCTCTCGCTCCGCAAGGGCACGACGCTGACCAAGGAGATGTTCCTCAACCATCTCTACGGCGGCATGGACGAGCCCGAGCTGAAGATCATCGACGTGTTCATCTGCAAGCTGCGCAAGAAGCTGGCGGCCGCCGCCAACGGCAAGCACCACATCGAGACGGTGTGGGGCCGCGGCTACGTCCTGCGCGACCCGCAGGAGGCTCAGGTCGCGGCTTAGCGACAGCCAGCAAAAGTGGGCCCACTTTTGCGTCCGGCTGCGCGTCAGTTTTCTAGGCGCGCCTTCCGGGCGTCGAACCGGTTCCCACTTCGCCTGAAGGCGCGCTGACCGAGAGTTCAGTTCGAGGAGAGTACGGACGCCCGCCTCCCCGGAGGCGGGCGTTTTCGTTTTGCGCGCACTCCAGCTAGGGTCGCGGCGAACCTGGGGAGGGACGCCATGGGACGCCTGATCGCGCTGTTGGGCGCGCTGATCGCCGCGGCGCTCATCGCCTGGACGATGCAGCAGCCGCCGAAGCCGCTGCCCGCTTCCGCGCCGGCGACCGCCTTCTCCGCCGAGCGGGCGGCGGTCGACATCAAGGCCTTCGCCGCCCAGCCGCACCCGATCGGATCCGACGCCAATCACGCCGCCCGCGACTACCTGCTGGGCCGGATGACGGCGCTGGGCCTCGCGCCGCAGATCCACCGCGGGATCGGCGTGCAGCCGCCCCGGCGCACCCCCGGTGTGGTGGTCGGCGGCAATGTCGAGAACCTCGTGGGCGTCCTGCCTGGCCGCGACCGCTCGGCGCCGGCCGTGGCGCTGATGGCCCATTACGACAGCGTGCCGGCCTCCCCCGGCGCCGCCGACGACGCGGCCGGCGTCGCCTCGGCCCTGGAGATCGTGCGGGCCATCAAAGCCCAGGGTGTCCCCGCCCGCGACGTCATGGTGGTGATCACCGACGGCGAGGAAGCGGGCCTGCTGGGCGCCAACGCCTTCTTCCGCCGCGATCCCCTGGCCAGGCGCGTCGGCTACGTCTTCAACCTGGAGGCCCGCGGCGACGCCGGCCGGGTGCAGATGTTCCAGACCGGGGCCGGCAACGGCGGCTCGGTGGGGCTCCTGAAGCGCACCGCCAGCCGGCCGCAGGCGAGCTCGCTGTCGGTGTTCGTCTATGAGCGGATGCCCAACGACACCGACTTCACGGAATCCAAGCGGGCCGGCGTTCCCGGCATGAACTACGCCTTCGCCGGCCGCCAGTTCGACTACCATTCGCCGAGCTCGACGCCGGCCACCATGGACCCCGGAACGCTGCAGGACATGGGCCAGCAGGTGCTGGCTCCGGTCCGCGCCGCGGCCTTCGACGCCGCCCTGCCGGCCGTCTCGCCGGACCTCACCTACAGCCAGGTGTTCGGCAATTTCGTCCTCGCCTACCCGCCCGCCATGGGCTGGCTGATCCTGCTGGCCGCCGCGGCGCTGATCGGGCTGGCCGTGGTCCGCGCCCGGCGGATCGAGGCCTTCCCCTGGACCGACGTGGCGCGCGGCGCCGGCGCAACCCTGTTCGCAGCGCTCGGGGCCACCACCGTGCTGCACTTCGCCCGGCGGGCGACCGGCGCGGGCTTCGGCTTCATGGAGCAGCGGTTCCTGCTGGCCCAGGTCACCCGCTGGGAGATCGCGCTGATCCTGCTGGGGCTGGGCTTCTTGCTGGCCGCCGCTTCGGAGATCGGCCGCGGACGCCGGCAGATCGCCTTCCTGCCGCTGGTCGCGGGCCTGGGATGCTCGCTGTTCGGCCTCGATCCGGTGGGGCTCGGCATGGGCGTCGCCGCCACCCTCGTGGGCCTCGCCGCCTACGGCCGGCCGGTGAGCCGTCCGGGCGCCTGGGCCGGCGTGCTGGCGCTGGGCCTGGTGCTGGCCGCCGTGGCGCAGGCCCTGGCTCCGACGACCGCCTTCGTGCTCGCCTGGCTGCTGGCGCTCGGCGCCCTGGGGGCCGCCGCCACCGACCTTTCCGCCCGTCGCGGCGCGCCGGCCTTCATCATCCTCGGCGGGTTCGCAGCCCTCGGCCTCGGCTGGATCGGCGGCTACGCCCACGAGACCTTCATCATGCTCGACCTGGCGGAGCTGATGACGCTGTCGCTGGTCGGCGCGGCCCTGGTCATCTGGCCGCTGGCCCAGCCGGCGGAGGGCGCCCCGCCAGAACGGCTGATCGGCCCGGCGCTGATGATCATCGGCCTGGCGGTCACCGTCGCCGTGCGGGTCAACGATCCCTACAACGCCCGCTTCCCCGAGGCCTCCAACGTCATCTACCAGGCCGATCAGACCGCCCACCGCGCCTGGCTGGCCAGCGCCACCCCGGACCGTCCGGCCTGGACCGAGGCCGTGCTGAAGTCCGGCGGCGGCAAGATCGACAAGCTCAAGAGCTGGGTCTGGGCCCGCGCGGTGGAGGCCGCCCCCGCGCCCTATCTGGCGCAGCCCGCCCCCGACATCAACCTCGCCAAACAGCCCGACGGGACGCTGCTGCTGCGGGCCGTGCCGCCCGCCGGGGGCCATGAGATCGCCCTGGGTCTCACGCCCAACACGCCCACGACCCTGGTCAGCGTCGACGGCGTTCCGGTGGACATGCCGCTGGCCGCCGGAGCCCTCTCCCGCCTGCGCTGGAACGCCGCGCCGCAGGGCGTCAGCCTGGTGCTGCGGCCGGCGGGACCGGGCCGGCTCGAGGTGCAATACAACGCCCGCATGGGCCGCTGGCCGGCGGGCCTGCCGCCGCTGCCCAAGCGCCCGGCGAACCTCATGCCGTTCGGCGATTCCGACACCAGCTACCTGACCGGCGCCAGGAGCTTCACTTGGTGAGCCGGTTTGGCTAAGCCGGGGCCATGAGCGACCCCAGCAGCAACGTGATCATCTTCCACAACCCGGCTTGCGGCACCTCGCGCAACACCCTGGCGCTGCTCAAGGGCCGGGGCGTCCAGCCGAAGGTCGTCGACTATCTGAAGGCCGGCTGGACCGAGCCGCAACTGAAGGACCTGCTGCGGCAGATGGGCCTCTCGGCCCGCGACCTGCTGCGCGTGCGCGGCACGGACGCCGAGGCGCGCGGCCTGACCGATCCCGGCGCGTCCGAGGCCGCCATCCTCAAGGCCATGACCGAGAACCCGGTCCTGGTGGAGCGGCCGATCGTGGTGACGTCCAAGGGTGCGGCGCTCTGCCGCCCGGCCGAGCGGGTGCTCGATCTTCTGTAAGGGCGTGACAATCCGACCGAGGGCGCAGCTTGGCGTTTGCGGTCATCTTGCGCGCGCCGACGGGGGGCTCCGCAGTCGGCGCTGCAAAACCAGCTTGGCTTATCCGAGACCTTAACCAAGGCTCGGCTAGTACGGGGGCGTCATGCAAGACAACGACGAAGATCGCGGGCCGCAACGGCTGTCGTTCAAGGTCGCGCCCCAGGTGGTGGCGGGCACGGCGGCGCTGATGGCGCTGTTCGTCGCCTGGAAGCTCACCGACGGCCACGGAACGCCGGCCGCCGCGCCGCGCATGGACCCCGCCGCCGTCGCCGCCCTGCAGCACCAGGCCTTCACCCAGGCCGAGGCCCAGCCGGGCTTCACCGCCCCGCAGGCCGTGCAGCTGAAGATCGCGCGCGGCGAGACCCTGGAGGCCGCCGTCCAGCGGCTGGGCGTCTCCCAGGCCGACGCCCGCCAGGTGGTGCAGACCCTGGCCTCGGCCATGGACACCGTCCACATCAAGGCGGGCCTGGCCTTCGACGCCGCCATCGCCAGGCCGCGGGCCCAGCAGGGCCCGGTGCGGCTGGTCGGCCTGTCGCTGCGCACCGGTCCCGCCAGCGCGCTGACCCTGTCGCGCACCTTCGACGGGGCGCTCAGGCTGCGCGAGATGGCCGAGAAGATCCGCGACGACACCGCCGTCGCCGACGGCGAGATCCAGGGCTCGCTCTACGAGAGCGCCGAGAAGATGGGGGCCACGCCGGCCATCACCGCCCAGGTGGTCAAGCTGTTCTCCCACAAGCTGGACTTCCAGCGCGACATCCAGCCCGGCGACGGCTTCAAGCTGGTGTTTGACCGCAAGGTCACCGACAGCGGCCGCACGGTGGCGGCCGGCGACCTGCAGTTCGCCGAGCTGCACGGGGTGAAGTTCTACCGCTTCGCCCGCGGCTCCGACGTCGAGTACTTCGACGAGGCCGGCAAGAACATCAAAGGCTTCCTGCTGAAGACCCCGGTCGACGGGGCGCGGATCACCTCGCTGTTCGGCATCCGCAAGCACCCGGTGCTCGGCTACACCCGCGCCCACCAGGGCATCGATTTCGGAGCCGGGACCGGCACGCCGATCCTGGCGGCCGGCGACGGCACGGTGCTGGAGGCCCGGCGCTGGGGCGGCTACGGCAACTGGCTGCGCATTCGCCACAATGGCGGCTGGGACACCGGCTACGGCCACATCTCCCGCTATGCGGCCGGCCTGCATCCCGGCAGCCACGTGCGCCAGGGCCAGGTGGTGGCCTATGTGGGGGCGACGGGTCTCGCGACCGGCCCGCACCTGCACTACGAGATCTGGCGCAACGGCGAGCGGGTGAACCCGCTGTCCACGACGGTGCCGCAGGGCACGGTGCTGGCCGGCGGCGACCTCTCCCGCTTCCGGGCCGAGAAGGCCCGCATCGACGGGCTGCTGGCCGGCGAGCCGCGCAAGCTCGCCCAGGCCGAGACCGGCACGCTGCGCCGCTGACGCGCCTTGTTCCGGCCGGACGGGACCGCTAACTCCCCTTCCGTCGCCGCCGGAGCCGCTCCATGAGTCTGAACAGCCAGGTCGTCGACTACCTGCGCAAGACGGTGGCCGAGTGGCCGGCCGAGCCCGAGACCAATGTCATCAACGGCGCGCTGAGGGTGATCAGCCGCTGGCGGCAGTACCGGGTGCAGGAAGCCTATGTGACCCGCCACGGCACGGTGATCTGGGGCGGCATCTTCAAGGGCATGGACTATGTGCCCGTGGCCACCGAGGGCGCGCTGCTGCCGCGGCTGCTGGGCAGCTACGAAGCCGAGCTGCACTCCCATCTCCTGGCCTTCGCCGCCGAGGGGATCGACACGGTCATCGATGTGGGTTGCGCGGAGGGCTATTACGCCGTCGGCCTCGCCCGGCTGATGCCGCATGTGACGATCCACGCCCACGACATCGACCCGAAGGCGCTCATCGCCTGCCGGGCGCTCGCCGAAAAGAACGGCGTCGCCGACCGGGTGATCGTCGGCGGCGAGTTCAAGCCGCAGGACTTCGAGGCCTTCGCCGGCCGGCGCGCGCTGGTCATGGTCGACTGCGAGGGCGCGGAGGTCGACGTGCTGCAGCCGGCGCTCAGCCCGGCGCTGGCCGGCCTCAGCGTGATCGTCGAGACCCATGACGTCTATCGCGAGGGCGCGCTGGCGACCCTCGTGGAGCGCTTCAGCCCGACCCACGACATCGTCCGCGTCGACCAGCAGTTCCTGCCCTTCGAGCCGCCGCCCTGGTTCGCCAGCATGGCCCACCTCGACCGGCTGCTGGCGCTCTGGGAATGGCGCGTCTCGCCGACGCCCTGGCTGGTGATGCGGCCGAAGAAACCCTGACCACCGCTCATCCCCGCGAAGGCGGGGACCCAAGCGGGCGAACCGGAAAAACAAAGGCGCCGGATCGCTCCAGCGCCTTTGCCTAGTCTTCAAGTCAGCTTGGATCCCCGCCTTCGCGGGGACGAGCGGGTTCAGACTCGGCGTCAGAACACGATCACCGAGCGGGCCACGGCGCCGGTCTTCATCTCGACGAAGGCCTCGTTGACGTCCTCCAGCTTGATGCGGCGCGAGATCATGTCGTCCAGGTGCAGCTTGCCGGCCAGGTAGAAGTCCACCAGCCGGGGCATGTCCACCGGGAAGCGGTTGGAGCCCATCAGCGAGCCCTGGATGCGCTTTTCGCCGAGGAAGGCCGCGCCCATCAGGCTGATGGTCTGGCCCACCGGGATCATGCCGATGATGTTGGCCGTGCCGCCGCGGCGCAGCATGTTGAAGGCCTGCTCGGCGGTCTTCGACAGGCCGATGGCCTCGAAGGAGTGCTGCACGCCGCCCTTGGTCAGCTCGATGACCTCCTTCACCACGTCGGCGTCCTTGGCGCAGATGAAGTCGGTGGCCCCGAAGGCCTTGGCCATGTTCTCCTTGCCGGGCGCCATGTCGATGCCGATGATCCGGCTGGCGCCGGCGATGGCCGCGCCGTTGACGGCCGCCAGGCCGACGCCGCCCAGGCCGATCACCGCCACGGTGTCGCCGGGCCGCACGTTGGAGGTGTGCATCGCAGCCCCGACGCCGGTCATCACACCGCAGCCGATCAGGGCGGCGCGGTCGAGCGGCATGTCCGGGCGGATCGCCACGCAGGCGTGCTCGTGGATCAGCATCTGCTCGGCGAAGGACGACAGGTTCAGGTACTGCATCATCGGCCCGGTGGGCGAGGACAGGCGCGGCTCCTCGTCCTTGCCGCGCTTGGTGTCGGGCGAGACGCACAGGCTCATGTGGCCGGTCAGGCAATATTCGCAGTGGCCGCAGAAGGCCGACAGGCAGGTGATCACATGGTCGCCCGGCTTCACGGTGCGGACCTCCGAGCCGACCTGCTCGACGACGCCGGCGCTCTCGTGGCCCAGCACCGCCGGCAGCGGGTGCGGATAGGACCCCTCGATGAAGTGCAGGTCGGAGTGGCAGACCCCGGCCGCGGCGGTGCGGATCAGCACCTCGTGCGGGCCGGGCTTGTTGATCTGGACGTCTTCGATCTGAAGCGGCTTGCCGACTTCACGCAGGACTGCGGCCTTCATGGCTTTCCTTCCCCACCTTTTTGACATTCGAACGGGCGTTCGTCGCCAGAAGCCTTATCGCCGTTCAGATGCGGCGGCCAAGGGGCTTTCGCGGGCAAGGTTACGCAAAATCAAGTCGACAGGCCTCGCCGGTTCGCCGCAAACATCGGCCATGTCCGCCGCCAAGCCTGTGGATGCGCCCGCCGCCGCCGGAGACGTCCGGGAAGTCTTCCTGGCGTTCCTGCGCCAGGGCCTGACCGCGTTCGGCGGGCCGATCGCCCATCTCGGCTACTTCCGCCGCGAGTTCGTGGAGAAGCGCGGCTGGCTCTCCGACGCCGCCTTCGCCGACCTGCTGGGCCTCGCCCACTTCCTGCCCGGCCCCGCCTCCAGCCAGCTCGGCATGGCCATCGGCCTGCGGCGCGCCGGCTACGGCGGCATGCTGGCGGCCTGGCTGGGCTTCACCCTGCCGGCCGCGGTGGCCATGATCGCCTTCGCCTACCTGGCCCCGCAGGTCAGCCAGACCTACGGCGACGGCTGGCTGCACGGGCTGAAGATCGCCGCCGCCGCGGTGGTGATCCAGGCGGTGATCGCCATGGCCCGCACCCTGGCCGTCGGGCCGATCCGCGCCGGCATGGCCATCGGGGCGGGCGTCGGCGCGCTGATCGCCCATGGCGCGGGCTCGGCGCCGCAGATCTTCGCCATCGCGGCCGGCGCCCTGTTCGGCCTGACCTTCCTGCGCGGCGAGCCGTGGCAGGCGCCCGAGGACGACCCCGCCACCCACAAGGTCCCCGCCGAGGTCTCCACCGGCGCCCTGGTGGTCTTCGGCCTGCTGCTCGCCGTCCTGCCCTTCGCTTCGAGCCTGCTGCAGAGCCCGACCCTGGGGCTGGCCAGCGTCTTCTACCGCACCGGCTCGCTGGTGTTCGGCGGCGGCCATGTGGTGCTGCCGCTGCTGGAACGCGACATCGTCGGGCGCGGCTGGCTCGACCAGGACACCTTCCTGGCCGGCTACGGGGCGGTGCAGGCCCTGCCCGGCCCGCTGTTCAGCTTCGCGGGCTTCGTGGGCGCAGCCCAGACCTATGCGCCCGGCGGGGTGATCGGCGGCCTGGTGGCGCTGGTCGCCATCTTCCTGCCGGGCATGTTGCTGGTCCTGGGCGCCCTGCCGTTCTGGGATCGCCTGAAGACGCTGGCGGGCGCGCGCGGAGCCTTGGCGGGGGTCAATGCGGTGGTGGTCGGCGTGCTGGCGGCCGCGCTCTGGGACCCGGTGCTGACCACGGCCATACGCAGGCCCAGCGACTGGGCGCTGGCGGCGGGCGCCTATGTCTTCCTGGCGATCGCCAAGCTGCCGCCCTGGCTGGTGGTCATCGGCTTTGCGGCGATCTCGGGCGGCTTCAGCCGTTGAGCCCCGGAGCCCCCGCCGCCTGGCGCGGGAGGCCGAGCCCCAGACCCTTCGGCAGGACGAAATCCGAGAGCGTCGGCCAGCGAAAGGTCCAGCGCTTGCGGGCCGGGATGCAGGCCTCCAGCGCGGCGAGCAGTTGCTCGGCCGGGCCGTCGTTGAGGAAGTGGTTGGCGCCTTCGGTCCGCATGAACTGGATCGGCCGGCGGGTCACGGTCTCGGCCGCCAGCCGTTCGGCCACCTCTATGGGCGCGAAGTCGTCCTTGTCGCCGTGGATCATGTGGATCGGGATCGTCAGCCTGGCCAGGGCGCGCTTGGCATAATCCAGCTGCGGCCGCTGTCCCGAGGCCTCGATCACCGCATGGCGCAGGTCGCGTGGGATCACCTTCAGCGCCTTGGAACCGAAGTCGATGAGCCAGCGCGAGGTCGGACCCGTCTCTCCGAAGAACCCCGAAAGCAGCACCAGGCTCTCCACCTTGCCCGGATTGGCCTCGGCCATCAGCGAGGCGATCGCCGCGCCGTAGCTCTGGCCCACCAGCATCACCTTCTGGCCGCGGGCGGCGGCCAGTACGGGTGCGAGCGCCTGGGCCTGCACGCGGATGTCGGTCACCGGCACGGCGGGCTCGGAGGCCCCGTAGCCCGGGCGGTCCACGACGATCATCTCGCGGTCCTGCGGCAGCTCTGCGAGGGTCTCGGCCCAGTACTCCGCCCAGGACGGCGCGCCGGTGATCACCACGATCTTCCAGGGCGCCGGGGTCGCGCGCGGAGTCTCCAGCGCGGAAATCCGCCAGCCATGGCCGCCGCCGGCTGTGAAGCTCGTCCGGCGCACGACGGTGTCGGGGTAGTCGGCGGAGGTGGGGGCATGTTCGGTGCGGCCTCGCGCGGCGCTCTCGAACGCCGCCCAACCCATCGCCAGCACGCCTTTTGGCCGTTTCCGCGCCGACACCTCGGACCTCCTCAGCCCACACTCTTCACCTGAGGTGTCGAACGCCCGTTTCAAGGCTTGGTTCTGTTAAGCCGCCGTCATGGCGTCGGGAGTTTGGCGGGCGTGCTCAATTGGTCACGCAATTCGCGCTTCAGGACCTTTCCCGTCGGCCCGATCGGCAGGGCGTCAACGATCCGCACCTCGTCCGGCGTCCACCACTTGGCGACGCGGGCGGCCACGTGGGCCTTCAGCTCTTCCGGGTCGGCCGTCTGGCCGGGGCGCAACGTCACCAGCAGCAGCGGTCGCTCGTCCCACTTGGGGTGCGGCACGCCCACCGCCGCGGCCATGGCGACCGCCGGGTGCGAACAGACCGCGTCCTCCAGGTCCAGCGTCGAGATCCACTCCCCGCCCGACTTGATGACGTCCTTCGCCCGGTCGGTGAGGCGCAGGTAGCCCTCCGGGTCGATGGTCGCGATGTCGCCGGTGTCGAACCAGCCGTCGTCGGTGAACACCTCCGCGCCGTCGTGCTTGAAATAGGCCGAGGAGACCCAGGGGCCGCGCACCTGCAGCCCACCGGCGCTCTTGCCGTCGCGCGGCAGGACCTGGCCGTCCTCGCCGACGATCCTGAGGTCGACGCCCCAGAGGCCGCGCCCCTGCTTCAGCTTGCGCTGCAGGGTCGCCTGGGCATCCTCGCCCGCGTGCTCCGGCAGGGGCGTGTTGATGACGCCCAGCGGGCTCGTCTCGGTCATCCCCCAGATCTGCCGCACCTGGCCGCCCAGCCGGTCCTCGATGCGGCTGACCAGGGCCGCTGTGGGCGCCGAGCCGCCGATGGCGATGGTCTTGACCGAGGTCAGCCGCCCGCCGGTCTGGTCCAGGTGGTCGGCCACGCCCACCCAGATGGTCGGCACGCCCAGCAGGAAGGTCACCCCCTCCGTCTCGATCAGCTCGGCGATGCTGGCGCCGTCCAGCGCACGGCCCGGCAGCACCAGGGTCGCGCCGACCAACGGGGCCGCATAGGGCGTGCACCAGGCGTTGGCGTGGTACATCTGGGCGCAGGGCATCACCACGTCGCGGGCCGAGAAGTTGAAGGCGTCCGGCAGGCCCAGCGCCATGGCGTGCAGCACCGTCGAGCGGTGCGAATAGAGCACGCCCTTCGGATTGCCCGTGGTCCCGGAGGTGTAGCAGAGCCCCGAGGCCTGCCGCTCGTCGATCTCCGGCCAGGCGAACTCCGGCGAATTGGCCTCGATCAGCTCCTCGTAGATCAGCGCGTCGGCGGGCGCCCCATTTTCTCCAAGGGGGGGCGGCAGATGCGCCCGGTCGGTCATCGCCACGCGCGTCTTGATCAGCGGCATGCGCTCGGCGAGCTCGGCGACCTGTCCGGCGAAGGTGATGTCGAAGAAGAGGACGCTGTCCTCGGCGTGGTTGGCCACCCAGACGATCTGGTCGGCGTGCAGCCGCGGATTGATGGTGTGCAGGATCGCGCCGATGCCGGTCACCGCGAAGTAGAGCTCGAAATGCCGGTGCGTCGACCACGCCAGCGTCGCCACCCGGTCGCCGGGCTTCACGCCCAAGGCGATCAGCGCATTGGCCATGCGCTTCGTGCGTTTCAGCGCGTCCGCATAGCCATAGCGGTGGATCGGTCCCTCGACCGTGCGGTCCACCACCTGCCGGTCCGGGTGATACTGCGCCGCATATTCCAGGATCGAGGGCAGCGTCAGCGCCCGATCCATCATCAGCGCCTGCATGGGCGCGGTCTCCCTGATCGTCTTTCCGCCAACGCTAGCTCATTCGCGCAGGCCTGCGTAGGCGAAGCGCAGCCGGTGGCGTGCGCGAACCCCGAGCGTCCGCGCCAGCGGAGGCTCAGTCTTTCGACACGAAGATCGCCAAGACCACGAAGACCACGAAGGCGCCTTGCCCGCCGCAGCCTCCTCGCCACGCCGGCTTCTTGGTGGTCTTCGTGTCCTTCGTGGCCTTGGTGTCAGAATCGAGCGCCCGGACCGTCACGCGGAACTCAGGCGGTCGGGCGCTTCGTCAGGGTCGTCGGGCGGGTCGCCCGTATCGTCCGGCGGATCGGGAAGGTCGCGCCAGCGCTCGGCCCCTTCCGGCGACAGGTGGAGCGCCAGGCAGATGCGCGCCACGTGGTCGTCGAGCGGCTCGGCGCAGAAGCTGTCGCGCAGCATTTCCTCTGCGAGCACGTCGTCCAGGGACTCTTCGTAGAAGGCCGCGTCCTCGCGCTCGGCCTCGTTCCAGACGACCCGCGTGA
>JAQGIV010000124.1 GCA_028290945.1 Phenylobacterium sp.
CCTGCCGGCTCAGCCTCGCCGACGCCCGGCGCGGCGACACCCTGCTGCTGATGAACTACGAGCACCAGAGCGCCGACACGCCGTTCCGCGCCCGCCACGCGATCTTCGTCAACGAGCGGATCACCGAGACCGCCCGCTATGTGGACGAGGTGGCTCCGGCGCTGGCCGCGCGCCAGCACATCTCGCTGCGGGCGTTCAGCGACGCGGGCATGATGCTGGACGCCGAAGTCGCGCCGGGCGCCGACCTGACGCCGGCCATCGAGCGCCTGCTCGGCCGCGACGGCGTCGCCTATCTGCACGCCCACTACGCCGGCATGGGCTGCTACGCGGCCCGCATCGACCGCGCCTAGCGGCGAGCCTTAGCCCACCAGACGCCGCAAGGCGGACTGCATCGCCCGTACTGGGGACACACCCTGGGGGCGGCGCCGCAGCGTGCGCGGCAAGGGGACGCTCTTCGGAGGCGCCAGGGCGAGGTGCTTGCTGATCTCGGCCAGCAGCCAGAGCACGTCGGCCGCCGCTTCGCTGTTCACATCCCATTCCGTCACGCCGCAGTTGCTGGCGAAGGCGTGCTGATAGGCGATGCGGCTGCGCAGCACGGACTTCGCCACCGGGAGCTTGCCGAACCGCAGGCGTTGGACGGCGTCGATGACGATCGGATTCTCCTCGCCATTGCGCTTGGGAGGGCACTGGTTGAGCACCACAAGACCCGGCGTCGGGGTCCGCTGCACGAGCGCGATGGTCTCCCGGACGGCCGCCAGGTCCAGGAACGTCGGGCGGGTCACCGCCAGGACCAGGTCCGAGTGGGTCATGCAGTGGATGATCTCGGACTCCGGATGGGTGGGTGTGTCGATGACCAGCAGGTCGCAGCCGTTGCGCTTGCAGTTCTCCTGCAGCACCCAGAGTTTCCCCGCGTTCGCCTCGATCAGCATGGAGGAGGCTTCCTCCCGCGACCGGAGAATCTCCGACGAGGAGCGCAGCGGATCCATGTCGGCGAGCACCACCCGGAGCCCAGCCTGCCGGGCGGCCATCGCCAAACTCACGGAGACCGTGGTCTTGCCCGCGCCGCCCTTGCGGGAATTCACAGTAATCGTTTTCACAGGCGTTCCTCGACCCTCCGCTAGGGATAGCCGAATCATGGTTTCCGACCTGTTAGCGACCGCGAGGGTTGCAGGTCCCCCAAGAGGTCCCCCGGGGCCGCTCTTGAGCGCGGCCCCGCTTCCGGCTCTAACGGGTCGGTCAAGGGCTCAGGGGCGGAAACAATATGGCGGCGGTGGAAGCGGCGGAGCGGCCGAGGCTGGAGCTGACGGTCCGGGGCGTGGTGCTGGGGGTGCTGATCACCTTGGTGTTCACCGCGGCCAATGTGTTCCTGGGGCTGAAGGTGGCGCTGACCTTCGCGACCTCGATCCCCGCCGCGGTGATCTCCATGGCCCTGCTGCGGGCCTTCAAGAACTCCACCATCGTCGAGAACAACATCGTCCAGACGGTGGCTTCGGCGGCCGGCGCCATGGCCGCGGTGGTGTTCGTGCTGCCGGGCCTGATCATCGTCGGCGCCTGGACCGGCTTCCCGTTCTGGATGACCTTCGGGGTCTGTGCGCTCGGCGGCGTGCTGGGGGTGATGTACACGATCCCGCTCAGGCGGGCCCTCGTCACCCAGTCCGACCTGCCCTATCCGGAAGGCGTCGCCGCGGCGCAGGTGCTGATCGTCGGCTCGGGATCCGAGGGCGGCGGCGCGGAGGCCGAGGCCGACAGCAAGCTCGGCCTGCTGGCCATCACCCTCGGGTCCATCGCCGGCGCGGCCTATGCGCTGGTGACGACCACCCGCGTATTCGCCAGCGAGGTGGCCGGCTACATCCGCACGCCGAACGGCGGGGCGACCGGCCTCGGCGCGCAGGCCTCGCTCGCCCTGTTCGGGGCCGGCCACCTGGTCGGCGTGGCGGTGGGCGCGGCCATGACCGTCGGGCTGGTCTTCGCCTGGGGGATCGCCGTGCCGGTGCTGACCGCCCTGCATCCGGCCGCCGCGGGGCCGATCGCCGATTGGGCGACGGACATCTGGCGCCATCAGGTGCGCTTCATCGGGGCCGGCGCGATCGGCGTCGCGGCCATCTGGACGCTGGCCAAGCTGGCCGTGCCGCTGGTCACCGGCGTGGCCAGCGCGCTGGCCGCCGAGCGGCTTCGCAAGGCGGGCGGCGGCGGCGACCTGCCGCGCACCGAGCAGGACATCCCGATCGGCGTCATGGCGGTGATCTCGCTGGCCTGCCTGGTCCCCATCGCCGTGCTGCTGGCGGGCTTCCTGGCCGGCGGGCCGCTGGGCTCGCTGATGATCCCGCTGACCATCGCGGCCGTGCTCTACATCGCCGTGGCCGGCTTCGCGGTGGCGGCGGTCTGCGGCTACATGGCCGGCCTGATCGGCTCCTCCAACTCGCCGGTCTCCGGCATGGCCATCCTGTCGGTGCTGGGCGCGGCGCTGATCATCGCCGCCGTCGGCCTGCCGGTGCTGAAGGGCGGCGACGCCAAGCCGCTGGTGGCCTTCGCCCTGCTGGTCACCAGCGTGCTGATCGCCGTCGCGGTCAGCGCCAACGACAACCTGCAGGACCTGAAGACCGGCCAGCTGGTCGACGCCACGCCGTGGCGCCAGCAGGTGGCGCTGGTGATCGGGGTGATCGCCGGCTCGGCGGTGATCCCGGTGATCCTCAACCTGCTGAACAAGGCCTATGGTTTCGCCGGCTCGCCGATGCACGGCATCTCGGCCAATCCGCTGGCCGCGCCGCAGGCGACGCTGATCAGCACCATTGCCTTGGGGGTGGTCGGCGGCAACCTGCAGTGGGGGCTGATCGGCATCGGCGGCCTGGTGGGCGCGGGCCTGGTGCTGGCCGACGAGCTGCTGCGGCGCGGCGGCCGCCACAGCCTGCCGCCGCTGGGTGCGGCCCTGGCCATCTACCTGCCCTCCAGCGTTACCGTGCCGGTGATCATCGGGGCCTTCTCGGGCTACGCCTATGACCGCTGGGTTTCGAAGCGGCCGAACGGCGAGGTGGCCAAGCGGCTGGGGATCCTGCTGGTCAGCGGCTACATCGTCGGCGACTCCTTGCTCAACGTCGCCCACGCCGGCCTGATCGTCGCCACCGGCAAGGGCGCGCCGCTGGCCCTGGTCCCCGAGGCCTTCGCTCCGGCGACGCCGCTGGCCATCGCGGTCTATGTGCTGGTCGCCGCGGGGCTGTACCTCTGGGCCGCGCGGCGCGCCGCCAAAGCCTGACCCCTGCTGCCACCACGCTGTCAGCAGCCGGGGCCCGACAAGCCATCGCAGCGGGTTTGTTCCTGTTGCGTTCCCGTGTTATCTGTCGACTCGGACGCCTACATTAGCCGCGCGCGGCCAGCCCGGTCTTTGTGGGGGACCTTTGGCCGCCGAGAGAGTGTTTCCGGGACAAGATGGCCGACCAGCATAACCAGATCCGCGTGCGCGGCGCGCGCGAGCACAACCTCAAGAACGTCAGCGTGGACATCCCGCGCGGCGAGCTGGTGGTGCTGACGGGCCTGTCCGGCTCGGGCAAGAGCTCGCTGGCCTTCGACACCATCTACGCCGAGGGCCAGCGCCGCTACGTCGAGAGCCTGTCGGCCTATGCGCGCCAGTTCCTGGAGCTGATGAGCAAGCCCGACGTGGACCTCATCGAGGGCCTGTCGCCGGCCATCTCCATCGAGCAGAAGACCACCAGCCGCAACCCGCGCTCGACGGTGGGCACGGTCACCGAGATCCACGACTACATGCGCCTGCTGTGGGCGCGCGTCGGGGTGCCCTATTCGCCGGCCACCGGCCTGCCGATCGAGAGCCAGACGGTCAGCCAGATGGTCGACAAGCTATCGGCGCTGGACGAGGGGTCGCGAATCTACCTGCTGGCGCCCGTGGTGCGCGGCCGCA
>JAQGIV010000143.1 GCA_028290945.1 Phenylobacterium sp.
CGCGCTGGCCGGCGCCCTGGAAGCCCTGGCCCGCGCCACCGCGCTGGACGGCGGCGCGGCGCTGGCCGCCCGCGCCCAGCGGGAACGGGTGCGCCTCAGGCTGAACTAGCCGAACGCGGCCCCAGGCCCTATGTCCCTGACCTGAGCGCCGCTTGCGCGGCGCTGCCTTGGTGACGCGCAGCCGGACGCCAAAGTGCAAGTCACTTTGGCTGGCTGTCGCTTTGGGGGAGAGGGCGCATGCCGCTGAAGGTCGCCGTGCAGATGGATCCCATCGAAGGGATCAACATCGAGGCCGACACGACCTTCCTGATGATGGAGTCAGCCCAGGCGCGCGGCCATAGCCTGTTCGTCTATCTCACCGAGACCCTGGCCATGGAGGACGGCCGGGTGTTCGCCCGCGGCCGCGACGTCAGCGTCCAGCGGGTGAAGGGCGACCACGCCAGCTTCGGCGCGCCGCGGCGGGTGGAGCTCAGCGAATTCGACGTGGTGCTGATGCGCCAGGATCCGCCCTTCGACATGCACTACATCGACGCCACCTTCTTCCTGGAGGCGATCCATCCCAAGACCCTGGTGGTCAACAATCCGGGCGAGGTGCGCAGCGCGCCGGAGAAGATCTTCGTCACCCGCTTCCCGGCCCTGCAGCCGCCGACCCTGATCACCTGGGACCGCCAGGCGATCCGTGAGTTCCGCAGCCTCCACGGCGACGTGGTGCTGAAGCCGCTGAACGGCCGGGGCGGCTCCGGCGTCACCCGCCACCTGGCCGACGACCCCAACTTCGACGCCCTGCTGGAGATCCATGCCGAGCTCGCCCGCGAGCCGGTGATCGTGCAGAAGTTCCTGCCCTCGGTGACCAAGGGCGACAAGCGCATCCTGCTGGTCGACGGCGAGCCGGTGGGGGCCATCAACCGGGTGCCGGAGAAGGGCCAGATCCGCTCCAACATGGCGGTCGGCGGCACGCCGGAGCCCATCGAGCTTTCCGCCCGCGACCGCGAGATCTGCGCCGCCATCGGCCCGGAGCTGAAGGCCCGCGGCCTGATCTTCGTCGGCATCGACGTGATCGGCGACTATCTCACCGAGATCAACGTCACCTCGCCCACCGGCGCCCAGGCGCTGAAGCGGTTCACCGGCATCGACGCCACGGAGATCATGTGGCGGCGGATCGAGGCGATCCGCGGCTAAGCTGAGCCTTGCGCACAGCTCGCCGATAGGTTAGCCGTTTTCCTGAATTGTTCTTCATTGGTTCCCGCTCCGGACCGTCACGAATCTGTCCCTTGTGGATAAGTCCGGGCGGCACACAAGGGATTGAGGGATAGGCATGGCCGCTCGCGTCGTCACCGTGGCGTTCCAAGGCGTCGAGGCGGTGCGCGTCGAGGTGGAGGTGCAGTTCACCTCCGGGGATGTGCGGTTCATCCTGGTGGGCTTAGGCGACAAGGCCGTGACGGAAAGCCGGGAACGGGTGCGGGCGGCCTTCGCCGGCCTCGGCCTCTCCCTGCCGAGCCGGCGGATCATCGCCAACCTGTCGCCCGCCGACCTGCCCAAGGAGGGCAGCCACTACGACCTGCCGATCGCGCTCGCCGTGCTGGCCGGCATGGGCGTCATCCCGCCGGACACGCTCTCCGACTGGGCGGCCATGGGCGAGCTGGCGCTGGACGGGCGCATCCTGCCGGTGGCCGGCGCGCTGCCGGCCTCGGTGGCGGTGGGGGCCATGGGGCTGGGCCTGATCTGCCCGGAGGCCTGCGGGCCGGAGGCGGCCTGGGCGGGGGAGACGCGGATCCTCGCCGCGCCCTCGCTGATCGCCCTGGTCAACCACTTCCGCGGCCTGCAGATCCTGTCGCCGCCCAAGCCCGGCCCGATGCTCGACGCCGAACGGGTCCCCGACCTGCGCGACGTCAAGGGCCAGGAGAACGCCAAGCGGGCGCTGGAGATCGCCGCGGCCGGCGGCCACAACCTGCTGTTCGTGGGCCCGCCGGGCTCGGGCAAGTCGATGATGGCCGCCCGCCTGCCGGGCCTGCTGCCGCCGCTGACCGCCGACGAGCTGCTGTCGACCTCCATGGTGCATTCGGTGGCCGGCCTGATCGCCAAGGGCGCGCTCACCCGCGCCCGGCCGTTCCGCAGCCCCCACCATTCGGCCAGCATGGCGGCGCTCACCGGCGGCGGGCTGAAGGCCAAGCCCGGCGAGGTCAGCCTGGCGCACAACGGGGTGCTGTTCCTCGACGAGCTGCCGGAGTTCTCCGCCCAGGCGCTGGACAGCCTGCGCCAGCCGCTGGAGACCGGCGAGGTGATCGTCGCCCGCGCCAACGCCCACGTCCGCTATCCGGCCCGCGTGCAGCTGGTGGCGGCGATGAATCCCTGCCGCTGCGGCCATGGCGGGGCCGGGCGCGGGGCCTGCGGACGCGCGCCGCGCTGCCAGACCGACTACCAGGGCCGGGTTTCGGGCCCGCTGATGGACCGCATCGACCTGCAGGTGGAGGTGCCGCCGGTGACCGCCGCCGACCTGGCCCTGCCGGCGCCGGCCGAGGGCACCGCCGAGGCCGCCGCCCGGGTCGCGGCC
>JAQGIV010000048.1 GCA_028290945.1 Phenylobacterium sp.
CGCCGCCGCTCTATGCCGGAGTGATCGAAGCCCATGAACGATTGGACGCCCAGGGCGGCGCGGTTATTCCCCTCGACGCGGCCGCATTGGCCGCCAGGCTCAAGCATGCCGTGGGTCAAGGCTTCACCTCCGCCGCCATTGCCTTCCTGCATTCCGACCTCGCCAGCGATCACGAACGGATGGCCGGCGAGATCGCGCGCGCAGCCGGATTCAAGTTCGTGGCCTTGAGCCATGAGGTTTCACCGCTGCCCCGGTTTATTCCGCGCGCCGAGACGACGGTGGCCGACGCCTACCTGACCCCCGTCCTCCAGGCCTACGTGCGCCAGGTGAAGGACGCCGTGGCCGGCGCGCCGCTCTATTTCATGACCTCGGCCGGCGGCCTGGTGCGCGCCGAGGCCTTCCGCGGCCGCGACGCGGTGGTCTCCGGCCCAGCCGGGGGCGTGGTCGGCGTCGCCCGCACGGCTGAGCAGGCGCACGTCCCGGCCACTCTCGGCTTCGACATGGGCGGCACCTCCACCGACGTCTGCCGCTACGCCGGCCGGCTGGAGCGCCGCGACCAGGCCCGCGTCGCCGGCGTGAAGCTGCGCTCGCCGATGCTGGACGTGGAGACCGTGGCGGCCGGCGGCGGCTCGATCCTCACCTTCGACGGCGACCGCGCGCGCGCCGGCCCGGCCAGCGCCGGGGCCGATCCCGGCCCGGCGGCCTACGGCCGCAGCGGCCCGGCCACCGTCACCGACGCCAACCTGGTGCTGGGTCGCCTCGACCCGCGGTTCTTCCCCGACGTGTTCGGGCCCAGGGGCGACGCGCCGCTGGACCCCGCCGCCGCCCGCGCCCGCCTGGCCGACCTCGCCAAAACCATGGGCCTGGATGTGGAAGCCGCCGCCGAGGGCTTCCTCGCGGTCGCGGTCGAGCAGATGGCCCAGGCCGTGCGCCGCATCTCCACCGAGCGCGGCTTCGACCCGCGCGAGCACGCCCTGGTGGCGTTCGGCGGCGCCGCCGGCCAGGTGGCCTGCCAGACCGCCGAGGCGCTGGGCGTCGGCGACATCCTCTGCCCGCGCTACGGCAGCGTGCTGTCGGCCTGGGGCATCGGCCAGGCCCAGGTCACCGCCCTGCGCCAGGCCGGCCTCGAGGCGCCGCTGGACGCCCCCGGCCTCGCCCGCGCCGAAGCCCTGCTGGCCGAGCTGGAAGCCGACGCCCGCGCGGCCCTGGCCGACCAAGGCGCCGAGGCCTCCGACCTCCGCCGGACCCTGCGCCTCCGCTATGACGGCGCCGACGCCGAGTTGCCCGTTCCGCTCGCCGACACCGCCACGCTGAAGGCTGCCTTCGAAAACGCGCACCGCCGCCTGTTCGGCTTCATCGAGCCCGGCCGCGCCATCCTCATCGCGACAGTGGAGGCCGAGGCCCTCTCAAACACCGCTCATCCCCGCGAAGGCGGGGACCCAAGCGGGCCCGCAGTCGAACCAAGCTCACCGGCAAATCCGCGGCTCGGCTTGGGTCCCCGCCTTCGCGGGGATGAGCGGGTGCGATTGTTCGCCCACGGCGCCTGGCGCACCGCCCCCATCATCTCCGCCGACACCCTCGCCACCGCCGACGGCCCCGCGCTCATCGTCCGCCCGGACACCCAGATCGCCCTGCTCCCCGGCTGGCGCGCCACCACCGAGCCCGGCGGCCTGATCCGCCTGACCCGCGTCGCCGCGGCGACCACAGCCGCCATCGCCCTCGACAAGCCCGACCCGGTCACCCTGGAGCTGTTCAACCGCCGCTTCATGGGCGTGGCCGAGGCCATGGGCGCGGCGCTCGAACGCACCGCCCACTCGGTGAACATCAAGGAGCGGCTCGACTTCTCCTGCGCCCTGTTCGACGCGGGCGGTGGCCTGGTGGCCAACGCCCCGCACATGCCGGTGCACCTGGGCAGCATGGGCGCCTCCGTCCGCGCCGTGCGCGACCGCCACCCGACGCTGAAGCCCGGCGACGCCTACGCGCTCAACAACCCCTACGCCGGCGGCACCCACCTGCCGGACATCACCGTGGTCATGCCGGTGTTCATGGACGACGCCGACGCCGAGGCCGCCTTCTACGTCGCCGCCCGCGGCCACCACGCCGACGTGGGCGGGGTGCAGCCCGGCTCCATGCCGCCGTTCTCCAAGACCATCGACGAGGAGGGCGTCATGCTCGACGCCCTGCCGATCATGCGCGGCGGCCGGTTCCTGGAAACCGAGACCCGCGCCGCCCTGCTGGCCGGCCGCTATCCGGCGCGCAGCCCGGACCAGAACCTCGCCGACCTGAAGGCCCAGATCGCCGCCTGCCAGGCGGGCGCCGCCGCCGTCTCCGAGATGATCCGCAGCTACGGCAATGAGGCCGTCGCGCGCTACATGACCTTCGTCCAGCGCAACGCCGCCAACGCCGTGCGCCGCGCCATCGGCAAGCTGTCGGACGGCGCGGCCCGCGTGCCCATGGACGGCGGCGGCGAGATCGTGGTGCGCACCACCGTCGACGCGCGGCGCGGCGAGGCCGTCCTCGACTTCACCGCCTCGGCCGGCCAGCTGCCGACCAACTTCAACGCCCCCTCGGCCATCGTCGACGCGGCGGCGCTCTACGTGTTCCGCACCCTGGTGGACGACGACATCCCGCTGAACGCCGGCTGCCTGGAGCCGCTGAAGATCCTCACCCGCGAGGGCTCCATGCTCGACCCGCGCCCGCCCGCCGCGGTCGTGGCCGGCAACGTCGAGACCAGCCAGCACGTGGTCGACGCCCTCTATGCAGCGCTGGGCGTCATGGCCAACAGCCAGGGGACCATGAGCAACTTCACCTTCGGCGACGAGAGCCGCCAGTACTACGAGACCATCTGCGGCGGGGCAGGCGCCACGGCCACGCAGGCCGGCGAGAGCGCCGTCCACACCCACATGACCAACTCCCGCCTCACCGACCCTGAGATCCTCGAACGCCGCTTCGCGGTGCGCGTCGAGGCGTTCGGCGTCCGCCACGGCTCCGGCGGCGCGGGCGCCAACCGCGGCGGCGACGGCGCGATCCGCCGGGTGCGCTTCCTGGCGCCCATGGAGGCCGCCCTGCTCTCCTCCCGCCGCGACCACGCGCCCCAGGGCCTTGCCGGCGGTGGGCCGGCGCTGGCCGGGGCTCAGCGTTTGATCGCAGCCGACGGCTCGGTTACGAAGCTGGCAGGCTGCTTCTCCGTTATGGTGGCGGCCGGCGACGTCATCGAGATCGAAACCCCGGGGGGCGGCGGATTCGGTCTGGGCGGCGGCGCCTGAGGTTCAGGTCCAGAGGTCCATTGCCGCATGTCGCTCCCGCTGCTTCTCGCGCTCTTCCTGCAAGCCCAGCCCGCCGCGGCCGACGCCGCCGCGCCGCCGGCCGCCCCCGTCGCCGAGGCGCCTGCCGAAGCGGCGGCCCCGCGCGAGGACGCCCTGCCGCCCAGCGCCCCAAAGGACGACTACCAGCTGGTCGCCTGGTGTTATGGCGCGCTGCGCGGCTACCTCGACCTGCACGACCAGGTGATGCCCGAGGTCACCCGCATCGAGACCACCTTCCGCCCGCCGAACCGCAAGCTGGCGGACGACCTCCAAGTCTATGCCGACCTGCAGAAGCAGGGCCGCGCCGACCTGAAGCGCTTCCAGTCGGCCATGACCGCCGCCGAGAAGGCGAGCCTGCGCCCCATCAACACCATGGGCGCCGCCGCCGTCGTCAAGGGCCGCGCGGTCTGGAACGCTGGGCCCGGCGTCAGCAAGGCGCGCATGGCGCAGGAGTGGATGAGCTGGGCCCTGCCGGCCCGCTGCCCGGCCACCGCCGACAAGCTGGAAGCCAGCGCCAGGCTCATGGGCCCGGCCTTCAAGGCCAACGCCGAGGAAGAGGCGCCCGCCCCGGCGCCCCCGCCCGCCGAAAGGCCGGCCGATCCCGCGCCGGACCCCAAATAGCCGCTCATCCCCGCGAAGGCGGGGATCCAAGCTGACTCTAGGATTCGCCCAGGTGGTGGAACCGCGGGAAGGCCGTATGGGTCCCCGCCTTCGCGGGGATGAGCGGGGTTGTTATCGGCGCAGGAACCCCGCCAGCCGCGCCAGGCCCTCGGCGTTCTTCTCCGGCCGGTGGGCGAAGCACCAGCGCAGCCAGCCTTCGCCGTCGTCGCCGAACGCCGCGCCGGGGGCCAGGCCCAGCGCCACCTCGTCGATCAGCTGTTTCGCCAGCGCCAGCGAGTCCGTGCAGCCCTCGATGCGGAAGAAGGCGTACATGCCGCCCTCCGGCTCCGGCGCCTCGACGCCGGGCATCTGGCGCAGCGCGCCCACCACCTGGTCCCGCGAGGCGCGCAGTTCGGACCTGAGCGCCGCGACGCTCTCCTCGCCCTGGCTCAGCGCCGCGATCGCGCCGGTCTGGATGAAGTCTGGCGCGCAGGAGGTGTTGTATTCCACCACCACCCCGATGGATTCGATCAGGCTCGGCGGCAGCACCATCCAGCCCAGCCGCCAGCCGGTCATCCGCCAGGCTTTGGAGAAGCTGTTGGTGCTGATCACCCGGTCGGCCGCGTCGGCCAGCGGCAGGAAGGACGGCGCCGAGGCGCCGGGCCCGAAGATCAGCCGCTCATAGACGTCGTCGGCGATCAGCCAGATGCCGTACTGGCGGCAGCGCTCAAGGATCGCGGCGCGGTCCTGCGCCGGCAGGGTCCAGCCGGTCGGGTTGTTCGGCGAATTGAGGAACAGCGCCTTGGTGTCCGGCGTCAGGGCGTCCATCAACCGGTCGAGGTCGAGCCGCCAGCGCCCCTGCGCCCGCTCCAGCCCCACGATCTCCATCCGCGCCGACAGGATGCGCGGGATCTCCACCACATTGGGCCACACCGGCGCGGTCACCACCACCTTGTCGCCCGGCGAGATCACCGCCTGCGACACCAGCATCAGCGCATTGACCCCGGAGTTGGCGATGGCCAGCCGTTCGGGCCCGACGGACTGGCCGTGCAGCGCCGTCAGATAGGCCGACAGTGCGTCCCGCAGGTCCTCGCGGCCCAGGTTGTGGGTGTAGTAGGTCTGGCCGTCGAGCAGCGCCTGGGCCGTCGCCTCGCGGATGAAGGCCGGTGTCGGCTGGTCGGACTCGCCCACCCAGAACGGCAGGATGTCCTTGCGGCCCATGCCGGCGTTGGCCACCTCGCGGATTTTCGAGGCGCGCAGGGCAAGCACTTCCGGACGGGCGATGGCGGCGGGCATGGTTCCGTTTAGAGCAGGCGCCTTGCGTCGCGCTAGTCCGTGAGCGCCGCGATTTCGGCCAGCGCCGCGGCGATGACCGGTCGCCAGTCGCCCCGCGCCGGCTGGCGCAGCAGCCGCGCGGTCGGATACCAGGGCGTGGTGTCCGATCCGAGCCCCCAGCGGAAGTCCGGCACGAAGGGCAGCAGCACCAACAAAGGCTTGCCCAGCGCGCCCGCCAGGTGCGCCACCGAGGTGTCCACCGAGACCACCAGGTCCAGCGCCTCGATCAGGGCGGCGGTGTCGCCGAAGCTCCTGAGGTCGGCCGAGACGTCGCGGATCGGCAGCTCCCCCAGC
The DNA here is from genome assembly GCA_028290945.1 of Phenylobacterium sp. Taxonomy (GTDB): domain Bacteria; phylum Pseudomonadota; class Alphaproteobacteria; order Caulobacterales; family Caulobacteraceae; genus Phenylobacterium. The sequence goes on from JAQGIV010000048.1 coordinate 5,535, forward strand.
CGCGCCCGGTCGGCGTCGCGATATTCGGTCTGCAGCGAGATGAACTCGACATCGGCGGCCAGCAGCGGCTCCAGGGCGCTGAGCGGGATGGAGCGGTTGGCGTCGTTGCCGTGGCTGGCCCGCCCCGACCAGACCAGGCCCACCCGCGGCCGGCGCCGCTCACCCAGCCGCTCGGCCCAGGCGGCGCGCCGCTCGGCCGAGGCGGTGATGTAGGGCACGTCGGCCGGAACCGTCTCCAGCGTCGTGCCAAACGCCAACGGCAGCGACATCATCGGCGTCCAGAAGTCATAGGTGATCGGCTCGCCGCCGCTCACCACCTGGTCGACGCCGGGCCCGGTCCGCGCCAGCTCGGCCAGCGCCGGATCGACGATCATCACCACCGAGCCGCCCTGCGCCACCGCCAGCCCCGCGTAGCGCATCATCTGCAGCGTATCGCCGAACCCCTGCTCGGTGACCATCAAGAGCCGCTTGCCGGCCAGCGGCGTCTCGCCCAGCCACTTCGGCCCGACCGGCGTCTGGCTGTTGCGGAACGACGGCTGGCCCCAGCGCCATTCGTACTGCGCCCAGCCCTGCGCATAGTCGCCGCGCAGCAGCATCAGCAGCGACCGGTTCCAGCGCGCGTCCGGGTGCTCCGGCTCGAGGGCCATGGCCCGCGCCCAGTCCTCCATGGCCGCGTCGAACTCGCCCGTCGCCTGCAAGGCCACGCCGCGGTTGGCGTAAGCCCCGGCGCTGGGCTGGAGGGTCAGCGACCGGCTGTAGGCCTCGGCCGCCTCGTCCGGCCGGTTCAGGCCGCGCAGCGCATTGCCGCGGTTGTAGTGCAGCTCCCAGCTGCCCGGCGCCACGGCCAGCGACCGGTCATAGACCTCCAGCGCGCCTTCCGGCCGGCCCAGGGCCTCCAGGGCGATGCCCAGGCCATTCAGCGCGTCCAGGAAGTCCGGCTTGATCGCCAGCGCCGCCTCATAGGCCGCCGCCGCCTCTTGCGGTCGTCCCAGGTCGATCAGCGCCACGCCGCGGTTGGAGTGCGCCTCGGCGTTGCCGGGATCGATCTCCACCGCCCGATCGAAGGCCGCCAGCGCCTCGTCCATGCGCTTCAGGCTGATGAGCGCGTTGCCGCGGTTGTTGATGGCGTTGGACTGGTCCGGCTTGATCGCCAGCGACCGCTCGATCAGCGCCACGCCCTCGTCCAGCCGCCCCTGCTGCAGGGCGACCGTGCCCAGGTTGGTCAGCGCGTTGTGGTCGGCCGGCGCGATCTCCAGCACCGCCCGGTAGAGCCGCGCGGCCTCGTCCAGCCGGCCCGCCTGGTGGGCGGCCAGCGCCAGCTGCAGCCGTTGCTTCGCGTCGGTCTCGCCGGTCACTTGCCGCCGGTCATTTGCCATCCGGGGCGATGATCGGACGGGCGTCCTTCCATTTGTAGGGCAGCACGTCGGGCTTCACATAGACCTCGGTGGTGAACTTGAACGGGTACTTGGTCCCGCTGGGATAGAGCGCCTCCACGAAGTAGGCCGTGTAGCCGGCCGCAGGCTTCGGCACGTTGCCCCGGAAGGTCCCGTCCTTGGCCGGCTGGAGCCGCGTCGAGGTGAAGGCCTTGCCGATGGTGTCGACCCGGAAGTCGCGCGCCTTTGGATTGGTCCCCCGCCAGAGATAGACCTCCATCGGCTTCTGCGCCGAGTGCAGCACGATCGCGCCGTCCTTGCCGATGGTCCACGAATAGTTGGGGATCGGCGTGTGGTTCAGCACCGCCGCATAGAAGGCGGTCAGGCTGTCGTTGATGTCGGTGCCGGCCGTGGAGTGCTTGGAGTTGGGGATCATCCGCAGCCGCTTCACCTGCGGCAGCAGGTGGTAGGAGAACTTGGTGTTGTCGGGCGGGAAGTACTCGTCGCCCACCGCGTTGATCACGTACTTCGGCATCTTCATCGAGGGCCGGTCGCGGTAGTTCAGCGGGTCCTCGATCTTGTTCACCGCCGTCAAGCCGGGCTTGCCGATCTGGTTCGGGATCAGGCCGTTCTCCACGTAGTCCTTCAGGGCCGGCGAGAAGTAGCCCATGGCCTCCCAGTGGTGACGCGTGGTGGCGTCCACATCCAGCACATTGATGACGATCGGGATGATCGCCACCACGCGCTTGTCCAGCGCGCCCACCAGCCAGGCGGTCCAGGCCCGCTTGGAGCCGCCGGAGACCACGAAGTGGTCGAGTGGGATCTTACCCCCCGCGTCGCTGGCCAGGTACTGCTGCACCGCGGTCATCGCCGCCGTGCCGCTCTTGACCATCGGCAGCCGCAGCAGGTCGTTCGGGTCGTGGGTCTTGGTGAACTTCGCCTGCTGGTAGGCGATGATCTCGTCCTCGACGCGCGGCTTGGGGTCCTCGGTGAAGCGCAGCGGCTGGTTCGGCACGTCGTCCAGCTCGGAGACCACGGAGCCCGTCTCCACCGCCATCTTGGCCCACCGCTCCGTCGCCTTGCCGGGCGCCGGATCGTCGATCTTGCCGCCGGTGATGAACAGGAAGCCGGTCCTGTGGGCCACCTTGTCGGGGACGATCACCGTCAGCCAGTGCTTCCAGACCGTGTGGTCGACCTGCTTCGGCGTCAGCCAGGTCTGCGATGTCAGCTCCAGCACCGCCCCGTGGTAGCCGGGCCCCGACACCTGGCCGGCCACCGTCCAGGCGAAACTCGGATCGGGCTTGGCCACATAGGCGTCGAGCGCATTCTTCGGATTGGCCAGCGACGGCGTGGCCGCCAGCATCGCCGCCGCCGCCGCGGCGCCCAGCAACTTCAGGAATTTCATCGTGTCAAAGCCTCCCCGGACCTGTTTCGCGGTCCTTGCGGGCGGAAGATGACACAGGCGTCAGCGGCTTGTCTTCCCCCGGCGGGCGCCGTTCAGGCCACCAGCCCGCTGAGGTGGCGCTTCGGCGCCGGCGTCATCTGGTCGGAGAGCCCGGCCCAGCCGTGTGATGCCTGCGCGCATCCTACGCGGGCGTCGGAGGACGCGGCCGGGCCGGGCTTTCCAACCTCCCCCTCCCGCCGCTCGACAGGTCTTCCGCTGCGCGCCCGCGCCCCCTAACGTGGCGTCGCGCTGGGGGACATCGGATGACAGCTCAGGTCCAGGCCGAGGCGGTGTTGAGCGACGCCGAGCCGTTGCCGGCCGGCCAACGGATGTGGCTGCTGGCCGGCGCCGGGATCCCGATCCTGCTGTTCCAGTTCGCCGCCCCCTACCTGCCGCTGATCGCCGTGCCCCTGCTGTTCTTCCTGAAGAACCGGCTGCACCTGACGGCGTCGCAGACCGCGCTGTTCGCGGTGATCAGCTCGATCCCGCTGTTCCTGGGCTTCGTGTTCGGCTTCATCCGCGACCGCTGGAGCCCGTTCGGCCTGGGTGACCGCGGCCACCTGATGGTGTTCGGCCTGCTCACCGGGGCGATCTATGTGGCGCTGGCCTTCCTGCCGCCCACCTATCCGGTGCTGCTGGCGGGCGGCTTCCTGGCCACGGCCTCGATCCAGCTGGTCTATGGGGCCGCCAACGGCCTCGCCACCGCCATCGCCCGCAAGCACGCCATGACCGGCCAGATGTCGACGGTCATGAACCTCGCCAATGTCGTCCCCGTCGCCATCGGCAGCCTGCTGGGCGGCGCGCTCTCGAGCCATCTCGAACAGGGCGACGCCAGCCACGCCGCTCGCACCCTGTTCCTGATCGGCGCGGCCCTGGTGGCGGCCATCGCGGCGTTCGGCGCCTTCGGTCCCCGGCGCCTGTTCGAAGAAGGCAGCAGCGAGCCCCAGGTGCTGAGGCCGCTCGCCGACCTGCGCCGCCTGGCGAGGAGCTGGCCGGTCTATCCAGCGCTGGCCATCCAGCTGCTCTGGCAGTTCGCGCCGGCCGCCGGGGCTGCGCTGCAGTACCATCTGTCCGGCGACCTGCACGCCACCGACGCCCAGGTGGGCCAGTTCTTCGCGGTCTTCTATGGCAGCTTCATCCCCACCTACATCCTCTACGGCTTCCTCGCCCAGCGGTTCAGCCTCACCGCCCTGATGTGGGTGGGCGCCCTGATGGCCGTGCCGCAGATGGCGCCGTTGCTGTTCATCAAGACCGCCGACCTGGCGGTCTGGTCGGCCCTGCCGCTGGGCATCCTCGGCGGCATCGGCCAGGTGGCCTTCATGGACCTGGCCATGCGCGCCTGCCCCAAGGGGCTGGAGGGCACCATGATGATGCTGTTCCTGGCGCTCTACTGGGTTTCCGCCCGCTTCGGCGACCTGTGGGGCGCCGACCTCTACGAGCACCACGGCGGCTTCAACACCGCCCTTTGGGCGACCATCGCCGTCTACGCCGCGATCCTGCCGGTGCTGTTCCTGGTCCCGCGCGCCATCAAGGCCGGCAAGGACGCCTGAACGCGCCCACGGAACCGTGTTGTCGGCTGCGGGGTTGCACAGCCGCACCGGACCG
>JAQGIV010000062.1 GCA_028290945.1 Phenylobacterium sp.
GACGAGCGCCCTTGCCGTTATCTTCGTGCTGACCTTCAAGATCACGCGCCTGATCTAAGGGGCGCCATCTCCTCCGCCGCCGCGATCAGGCGCTCGATGTCCAGGGGCCGGGACAGGCGATGGTCGCCGTCCTTGATCAGGGAGAAGACGACGTCCTCGCCCCTCAGCGTCTGTGCGAGCTCCAGGGCGTGGCGCCAGGGGACATCCGGGTCGGCGCCGCCCTGCAGGATGCGCACGGGGACCTCGATGGGCAGGGGCTCGGCGCCCAGGATCGACCAGCGCGCCCCGTCCTCCAGCAGGGTGCGGGTGATCGGATAGGGGTCGCCGTATTCCGACGGGCGCAGCCACACCCCGTCGGCCACCAGGGCGGCGCGGCCGTCCGGCGGAATCTCCGGCGCCATCAGCTTCTCGGTGAAGTCCGGGGCCGGCGCGACCAGCACCATGGCCGACACACGCTCCGGTCGCGCCATCGCCGCGAGGCAGGCGATCCAGCCGCCCATGGAGGACCCGACCAGGACCACGGGCCCCTCGACCAGTTCGTCCAGCACCGCCAGCGCGTCCTCGCGCCAGCGGGTGATGGTCCCCTTAGCCTGGAAATCGCCGCTGGACCGGCCGTGGCCCAGGTAGTCGAAGCGCAGGTAGGCGCGCCCCGAGGCCATCGCCCAATCGGCCAGGGCCTGCGCCTTGGTCCCGCTCATGTCGGAGCGGAATCCGCCCAGCCAGACCACCGCGGGGCCGCGTCCATCCACCCGGAGCCAGGCGATCTCCTCGCCGTCGGGGCGGGCAAGTTTTCCGGCGCGTTCGCTCATCGGCCGACTGATAGCGCGAGGCGGCCTTTACGCCACCTCGTTTCGGGGTATGCAGGGGATGTGGCGCTTCCTTCCAACTTCACCCTACTGCAGGTTGTCCCGGAGCTCGAAACCGGCGGCGCCGAGCAGACCACGATCGACGTGGCCCGCGCCGTGATCGCGGCGGGCGGCAAGGCGCTGGTCGCCACCCGCGGCGGGCGGATGGCCGCCCGCCTGGAATCCGATGGCGGACGCCTGGCCCAGATGCCGGTGCAGTCGAAGAACCCGCTGGTCATGCTGGGCAACGCCGCGCGCCTGGTCGACCTGATCCGGACCGAGAATGTCAGCCTGGTCCACGCCCGCTCCCGCGCTCCGGCCTTCGCCGCCCTCTGGGCCGCGCGCACCACCGGCACGCCGTTCGTGGCCACCTATCACGGGGTCTACAAGGCCCAGAGCAGCCTCAAGCGCTGGTACAACGCCGTGATGACCCGCGGCGACCTGGTGATCGCCAATTCCGACTACACTCGCGAACACGTCCTGGCCCAGCATGCGGTGGACCCGAACAAGGTCCTGACCATCCCACGCGGCGTCGACCTCGACCGCTTCAATCCCTCCTGGGTGACGGCCGACCGGATCGACGGCCTACGCGAAGGCTGGGGGATCGAGGCCGGCGACCGGCGCACGCGGCTCCTGCTGGCCGGACGCCTGACCCGCATCAAGGGCCACCTGACCATCATCGAGGCCGCCCGGCGGATGAAAGCCGAGGGCCGCGACGACTTCCTGATCCTGTTCGCCGGCGACGACCAGGGCCGCACGGGCTACGGCGAGGAGCTGGCGAAGGCGGTCGCCGACGCCGGCCTCACGGCGCAGATCCGCATCGTCGGCCACTGCGACGACATGCCGGCCGCCTATCTCCTGGCCGACATCGCCATCCTGCCGACCACGGTGCCGGAATCCTTCGGCCGCGCCGCCGTCGAGCCGCAGGCCATGGGCCGCACGGTGATCGCCTCCAACCACGGCGGCACGACGGAGACGGTCGCCGACGGGGTCTCCGGCTGGCTGGTTCCGCCCGGCGACCCCGCCGCCTGGGCGGCCGCCATGATCCGCGCTATCGACCTCGGCCCCGGCAAGCGCGCCGAGATGGGCCAGGCCGGCATGAACCGCACGCGCCAGCTCTACCGCGTCGACGCCATGTGCGCGGCCACGCTAGCGGCGTATGAACGGGTGCTGGAGGCGCATTCCTTACGGAAAGTGGGGGCCTGATGGCCCGACGCACGGTCGAAAAGATTCTGGTGATCAAGCTCTCGGCGCTGGGCGACTTCGTCCTGGCGCTGGCGGCGATGAAAAAGATCCGCCAGGCCCATCCGAAGGCCCACATCAGCCTCCTGACCACGCCGGCGCTCGGGGGCCTGGCCAAGGCCTCGCCCTACTTCAACGCGGTGTTCACCGACGGCCGGCCGGAGGGGTTTCCCCAGTGGATGGCGCTGCGTAAGCGGCTGCGGGCCGCGGCCTACACCCGTGTCTACGACCTGCAGACGTCGGCGCACTCGAACCGCATCTTCCAGGTCCTGAGGCCCCATCCGCCGGCCTGGTCGGGGGTCGCATTCGGCTGCTCGCTGCCGCACAAGAACCCGCTGCGCAACCAGATGCACACCCTGGAGCGCCAGGCTGACCAGCTGATGTACGCCGGCATCTGGCCCGACGCGCCGACCGCGCCCGGAACCGCGCCGCCGCCCGACCTCTCCTGGGTGCTGGCCACCGTGCCCGGCGAGCGTCCGGCCCCGGGCGGAGTGAAGCCCCGGCCCTATGTGATGTTCGTGCCCGGCGGCTCGGCGCACCGTCCGGAGAAGCGCTGGCCCGTGGACAAATACGGCGAGCTCGCCCGCATCCTCTATTCCCGCGGCCTCGACATCGTGATCATCGGCGGCCCGCAGGAGGCCGCCCTCGCCCAGGCGATCCAGCGCCAGGTGCCGCGCTCGCGGGACCTCACCGGCCGCACGGATTTCGCGCGCATCGCGGTGCTGGGCGCCAAGGCGGCGCTGGCCATCGGCAACGACACCGGCCCGCTGCACCTGGCCGCCGCGGCCGGCGCGCCGACGGTGGTGCTGTTCTCCTCAGCCTCGGACCCGGCGCTCTCCGCGCCGCGCGGCAAGGTCGCGGTGCTGCAGGCCGAGAAGCTGTCGGAGCTGGCTGTGGCCAAAGTGGCGCAGGCGGCCGCCGCTCTGCTGCCCAGCTCCTAGGCGGCGGCTTGATAGCGCCGGGCCGTCAAATCATATAGAGTCCCAGTGACCGGGACGCGTCTCGCGCGTCCCGGTCGTTACGTTGAAACAACCCTAGGAGCCTCGCCTATTCGCCGCCCCATGCAGGCGCCCCCCGTCAAGGACGGGCCGCGCATCAATGATGAAATCCGCGTTCCCAAGGTTCTGCTCATCGACCAGCACGGCGAGAAGCAGGGCGTGATGCCGACCTCGTCCGCGCTTGAAGCCGCCGAAGAGGCCGGCCTCGATCTGGTCGAGATCGTCCCGAACGCGGATCCGCCCGTTGCCAAGATCCTGGACTACGGCAAGTTCAAGTTCCAGGAACAGAAGAAGAAGAACGAGGCGCGCAAGCGGCAAAAGGTCCAGGAGATCAAAGAGATCAAGCTCCGGCCAAACATCGACATCCACGACTACGAAGTGAAGCAGCGCTCCATGAACCGCTTCTTCGAGGAAGGCGACAAGGTGAAGGTCACCCTGCGCTTCCGCGGCCGCGAACTGGCCCACCCGGAACTCGGCATGAAGCTGCTGCAGCGGGTCCGCGCCGACTTCGAGCCGATCGCCAAGTGCGAATACGAGCCGCGCATGGAGGGTCGCCAGATGATCATGATCCTGGCCCCCCGATAGCAGCGGCGCGTTTGTGAATTCCGGAAGCGGTCGCCCTCACGGCGGCCGCTTTCGCATTTCCGGCGGGCGCCCAGGTCCGATGTGACCCGCCCCGCGACTGTGGCCCTCGACCAACGCTGAGCCGCGATCCGCCGCCTGCCCCGCCGCAAGCCTTGCCGCGATAGGCACCCGGGCTTAACAACCGCGCCCATGTCCGACACAGCGCCGCGGGAGGCGTCGACGCCGTCCCAGTGGGCCGCGCCGTCGCTTATCGCCGTCATCTTCATCAACATGCTGGGCTTCGGGATCATCGTCCCGTTGCTGCCCTTCTATGCCAAGTCGATGCACGCGGCGCCCTGGCAGATCGCGCTGATCTTCTCGGCCTACGCCATGGGCG
>JAQGIV010000071.1 GCA_028290945.1 Phenylobacterium sp.
CTCTCCTCCAGTGCAAAAAGGAGAAGCCCGTGAACGTGCACGTAGCCGCCAACAAATCAGCCCCCAAGATGCCCCGCCCCGACCTCGAGGCCGAGCTGAACAACCTCGCCATGTCGAAGGAGTCGCAGCCGCTGTTCGACGCGGTGAAGGCGCATATCGAGGAGAACGTGGCGCCGATCATCGAGGAGTTCTTCCGCCTCGGCGAGGGCCGCAAGGAGCGCTGGAGCTGGGCGCCCGGCCAGCTCGAGCTCTTGGAGAAGGCCAAGGACAAGGCCAAGAAGTCGGGCCTGTGGAACTTCTTCCTGCCCCACTCCGAGATCGGCCGCGGGCTGACCAACCTCGACTACGCCTACATCGCCGCCGAGCTCGGCAAGTATCCGCTGGCGTCGGAGTCGCTCAACTGCTCCGCCCCCGACACCGGCAACATGGAGGTGCTGGAGCGGGTCGGCACGCCCGAGCAGAAGGAGAAGTGGCTGAAGCCGCTGCTCAACGGCGAGATCCGCTCGGCCTACGCCATGACCGAGCCGGGCGTCGCCTCGTCCGACGCCAAGAACATCGCCACCCGCGCCGAGCTCGACGGCGACCAGTGGGTGATCAACGGCGAGAAATACTACATCTCCGGCGCCGGCGACCCGCGCTGCAAGATCATGATCACCATGGTGCAGACCGACCCGGACGGCCCGCCGAACCTGCGCCAGTCGCAGATCCTGGTGCCCACGGACGCGCCCGGCGTGAAGATCGTCGGCCCGATGAACGTGTTCGGCGACCCCGACGCGCCGCACGGCCACATGCACATCATCTTCGACAACGTCCGGGTGCCGAAGGAGAACATGCTGCTGGGCGAGGGCCGCGGCTTCGAGATCAGCCAGCTGCGCCTGGGCCCGGGGCGCATCCACCACTGCATGCGCGCCATCGGCTCGGCCGAGAAGGCGCTGGACCTGATGGTCACCCGCGGCCTGACCCGCGAGGCGTTCGGCAAGCCGATCATCCAGCTGGGCGGCAACATCGAGAAGATCAGCCGCGCCCGCATCGACATCGAGGCCATGCGGCTGATGGTGCTGAAGGCCGCCAAGGCCATGGACGTGCTGGGCAACCAGGAAGCCCGCGTGTGGATCCACATGGTCAAGGCCATGGTCCCCGAGCGGGTCTGCGAGATCATCGACGAGGCGATCCAGATGCACGGCGCGCTGGGCGTCTCGCAGAAGACGCCTCTGGCCCGCATGTACACCTCGACCCGCACCCTGCGCATCGCCGACGGCCCGGACGAGGTCCACCACATGGTGGTCGGCCGCAACGAGCTGCGCCAGTACCGCGAGATGCCGCAGGACGACTCCACCGCGGCGGTGTTCCGGAACTGATCTTCCTTCTCCCCTTGCGGGAGAAGACCAATCCCTGCGAAGCAGGTCGGAAGAGGGGTCGCGCAGGCGGCCCCTTTTTCGTTGCTGTCACGCCGGCTGAGAAACCCCTCATCCGTCAGCCTGCGGCTGACACCTTCTCCCGCAAAGGGAGAAGGGCTTCGCCTTGCCCGCTAGCTGTGGTGAACTCCCTCCCAAGAAGCCTGGGAGGGATCTGATGAAGCGGTTGCTGATGGGGGCCGGTGCGGCCCTGGTTCTGGGCGCGCCGGGGCTGGCGCACGCCGAGACCGCCTGCGCGGACCTGGCCAAGGCGTCGCTGCCGCATGCCGAGGTGCTTTCGGCCACGGTGGAGAAGGCCGGCGCGGGCGAGGCCTGCAAGGTCGCCGTCGCCAGCCACCCAACCAAGGATTCCAACATCCGCCTGGAGGTCTGGATCCCGCTGGGCCAGGCCTGGAACGGCAAGTTCGTGCAGGTGGGCAACGGCGGCTTCGCGGGCTCCGTGCCGACGGGACAACTGCGCGGCATGGCGGCCCGCGGCTATGCGGCGGCCGGCACCGACGACGGCCACCAGACGCCGGTCGGCACCAACGCCTCCTGGGCGCTCGGCCATCCGGAGAAGATCGTCGACTTCGGCTGGCGGGCGCTGAAGGAGACCACCGACATTGGCAAGGCGCTGGTCGCCGAGCAGAAGGGGCTGCAGCCGAAACGCTCCTATTTCGCCGGCTGCTCGGACGGCGGGCGCGAGGCGCTGATGGAAGCCCAGCGCTTCCCGAACGACTTCGACGGCATCGTCGCCGGCGCCCCGGCCAACGCCATGAGCCAGCTGTTCGGCATCTCCGCGGCCCAGCACCAGGCGCTGAACAAGCCGGGCGGCTACCTGGGCGTGGCCGAGCTGCAGCTGCTGCAGAAGACCGCGATCGCCCAGTGCGGCGACGGCGGCGCCTTCATCCGCGATCCGGCGTCCTGCCGCTTCGATCCGGCCAAGCTGCAATGCAAGGCCGGCCAGACCGAGGGCTGTCTGACCGCGCCGCAGGTGAACTCCGCCCGCGTGATGTACGACGGCCGGCGCGATCCGCGCACCGGCAAGGTGGCGTTCCCCGGCTTCACGCCGGGCGCCGAGGGGTTGTCCGGCAGCTGGCCGGCCTGGGTGACCGGCGGCACGCCCGAACGCCACGCCCAGGCGGCGGGCTACCAGTTCTCGTCCAACGCCTTCAAATATTTCGCGTTCGGCGACCCCAGCTTCGACTTCCTGAAGATGGACCTGGGCGCCCAGTTCGATCAGGCGCGCCACAAGATGGGCCCGATCATCGACAGCGACAGCCCGAACCTCAGCGCCTTCAAGAAGCGCGGCGGCAAGCTGATCCAGTACCATGGCTGGAACGACCCGGCGATCCCGGCCCGCTCGTCGATCCTCTATTACGAGGACGTGCGGAAGACGATGGGCGACACCGGCGGCTTCTATAAGCTCTACCTGGTCCCCGGCATGCTGCACTGCGGCGGCGGGGCGGGACCCGGCAACGTCGACTGGCTGGGCCAGCTCGACAGCTGGGTGACGGAGAGCAAGGCGCCGGCCGCGCTGACCGCCTCTGCGGGCCCGAACGGCGCGGGCGCCACGCAGCTGCTGTGCCCCTATCCGGGGGTGGCCAGGAAGACCGGCGAGGCCTGGAGCTGCGCCGCCCCGAAGCGCAAGTCCTAGGAGCATGGACGCCATGAAGACCCTGTTGCTGGCCGCCGGTCTGCTGATGGCCGGGGCCACGGCGGCGCATGCCGAGACGAGCTGCGCCGACCTCGCCAAGGCCAGGCTGCCGCACGCCGAGGTGACCCAGGCGCTCGAGGCCGAGGCCGGCGGCAAGCCCGCCTGCAAGCTCTCGGTCACCAGCCGGCCGACGGCGGATTCCGATATCAGGATCGAGGTGTGGATCCCGCGCGGCGAGGCCTGGAACGGCAAATACGTCCAGGTCGGCAACGGCGGGCTGGCCGGCGCGGTGCCCTCGGCCCAGATCCGGGCGCGGGCGGCGAGCGGCTATGCCTCGGCCGGCACCGACGACGGCCACGAGGCCGACGGCCGCTCGGCCGAGTGGGCCTACCGCCATCCGGAGAAGATCAAGGACTTCGCCTGGCGCTCGCTGAAGGAGACCACCGATGTCGCCAAGGCGCTGATCGGCGCCCAGAAGGGGGTGGCCTACATCCGCTCCTATTTCGTCGGCTGCTCGGCCGGCGGGCGCGAGGCGCTGATGGAGGCGCAGCGCTTCCCCAACGACTTCGACGGCATCGTCGCCGGCGCGGCGGCCAACTACAACACCCTGTCCACAGCCGGCCGAACCTACATGCAGCAGGCGCTGGCCAGGCCCGGCGCCTATCTCGGCAAGCCGGAGCTCGACCTGCTGCAGGCCGCGGCGCTGAAGCAGTGCGCCGACGGCGGGCCGTTCATCCGCGACCAGAAGGCCTGCCGCTTCGATCCCGGCGTCCTGGCGTGCAAGGCCGGCAAGGCCGGCGGCTGTCTGAACCCGGCGCAGGTGGCGGCGGCGCGCGCGCTCTACGGCGGGCGGCTGGACGCCAAGGGCCGCTCGCTGTTCCCGGGCTACACGCCGGGCGGCGAGGCGCTGGACGGCGGCTTCCAGGCCTGGAACACCGGCACCTCGCAGGACGCCATCTCGAAGGCCTCCGGCTACATGTTCTCGTCGCAGGTGATGAAGTACTTCATCTACGACGACCCGAAGTTCGATTTCCTGAAGGCCGACCTGGGCCCGAAGTACGATCGCGATCGGCAGGCGCCGGCGAAGATCATCGATGCGGTGAACCCGGACCTCTCGGCCTTCACCAAGCATGGCGGCAAGCTGATCCAGTACCATGGCTGGAACGACCCCGCGATCCCGCCGCTGGGCTCGATCCGCTACGCCGGCGAGCTGGCCTCGAAGATGGGCGACACCCAGGGATTCTACCGGCTCTACATGGTCCCCGGCATGCTGCATTGCCGGGGTGGCGCGGGGCCGAACGAGGTCGACTGGCTGACCGTGCTCGACGACTGGGTGAGCCACCAGAAGCCGCCGGCGGCGCTGGTCGCGCCGGCCGGGACCAATACCCAGGCGGCCGCCAAGAGCCAGCTCATCTGCCCCTATCCCGCCGTCGCGCGCGGCAAGGGCGACGAGGCTTCGGGCTATCGTTGCGAGGCGGCGAAGCGGACGAAGAAGGGCTAGGCTTCGCGCAACGCCTGGGCGGCGGCCGAGACCTCGCGGCGGAAGCGGTCGACCAGGGTCGAGCGGTCGCGCTTGCGAGTGGCGAGCAGCAGGGGCGCGACCAGGCCCTTGGTCCCGCGCAGCCGCACGAAGGCGACGCCTTCGACGTTCATCCGCTGCATGGAGGCCGGCGTGATGGCGACGCCAAGGCCCGAAGCCACCAGGCTGAGGGTCGACGCCATGCGCGGCGCCTCCTGGCCGACCGTGGGCGAGAAGCCGGCCGCCAGGCACGCGGCCATGATGGCGTCGTAGAGCCCAGGCCCGGTCGGGCGGCGATAGAAGACGAAGGTCTCCTCGGCGAGGTCGGCCAGCGCCACCTTGCCGGCGCCGGCCAGCGGATGGCCCACGGGGACGGCGGCGACCATCTTCTCCTCCAGCAAGGGCTCGAGCGAGAGCCCGGCGATGTCCGTGGCGGTGGAGCGCAGGAAGGCCGCGTCCAGCCGCTCCTCCTTCAAGCCGTTGACCAGCTCGGGCGTGCCGTCCTCGGTCAGCGCCAGGACCACCCCTGGACGGGCGTCGCGGAAGGCGCGGATCTGCTGGGTCACGAAGGGATGGAAGGCGGCCGAGGAGGTATAGCCCACGGCGAGGCGGCCCTGCTCGCCGCGGGCCGCGCGCTTGGCGGTCTCAGTGATGCGTTCGGCGCGGGCCAGCAGGTCGCGGGCCTCCTCGACCACCACGCGGCCGGCCTCGGTGACGCGGACGCCGCGCGGCAGGCGCTCGAACAGCACGACGCCCAACTCTTCCTCCAGCAGGCGGATCTGGCGGGTGAGCGGCGGCTGCTGGATGCCCAGCCGCTCGGCGGCGCGGGTGATGTGCCCCTCGTCGGCGACGGCGACCAGGTAGCGCAGCCGGCGGAGCTCGATCAACGGCATACCTCCAAGGTATCGAGAATGGCCTGGCTATATATTGGACCCTCC
>JAQGIV010000087.1 GCA_028290945.1 Phenylobacterium sp.
CGCCGCCGCCGCGGCGCTGGCCGCCGCCGGCCTGGTGGAGGCGAGCCAGGGCTCGCGGCCCTTCCCGGAGGAGCTGGCCGCTTTGCGCGCCGCCGCCCCCGGATCGCCGGAGCTCGCCCAACTCAGCCGCCTGGCCCAGACCGGCGCCCCCAGCCGCGCCAGCCTGGCGGCCGCCTTCCCCGACTACGCCGCCCGCGCCGCCGCCGCCGCCCGCAAGCCCAGCGAGGGCGGCCGGCTCAGCGACCGCATCGTCTACGCCCTGGCCCAGGTGGTGATGGTCCGCCGGGTCGGCGAGGTCTCCGGCGAGGGGGCCGACGCCCTGATCGCGCGGGCCGAGCGGTCGCTGGAGGACGGCGACTTCGACCGCGCCTTCTTGAGCCTCGACAAGCTGCCGCCGGCCGCCCGCGACGCGCTCTCCCCCTGGCGGATCCGCGCCGAGCGCCGCGCCGAGATCGACCGCTTCGCCGCCGCCGTGCGGGCCCGCGCCCTCGCCGACCTGGCCGCCGCTAGCCGGGGCGGCGCATGATCCGCGGCGGCATCGTCATGGTCATCGTCGCCGCCGTGGCGGTGGCGATCCTGGCGCTGACCGGCGACCCCGGCCGGGCCAGCATGACCTGGCTGGGCTGGCGGGCCGACATGACCGCCGCCACCGCCGTGCTGCTGGTGTTCCTGGGCTCGCTGATCGGCACCATCGGCTGGCGCACCCTGCTGTGGATCCTCGAGGCGCCCGAGCGCGCCGCCCGCGCCCGGGCTGAGAATCGCCGCCGGCAGGCCAACGAGGCCCTGACCCGCGGCTTCCTGGCCGCCGCCGCCGGCGACGGCTCGGAAGCCCGCCGCCTGGCCCTGAAGGCCGCCGACCTGGCGCAGGACCAGCCCGGCCTGGTCCGCGTGCTGGCCGCCCAGGCCGCCGAGGCCGCCGGCGACCTGACCGCCGCCGAGGCCGCCTACGCCGCCATGCTGGGCGCGCCGGACATGCGGCTGGCCGGCCTCAAGGGCCTGATGCAGCTCGCCCTGGCGCGCGGCGACCGCGACATGGCGCTGAAATACGCCGAACAGGCCTATGGCCAGACCCGCGCCGCCCGCTGGGCCTGGCGCGCCCTGCTCGACGCCCGGTTGGAGGCCGCCGACTGGACCGCGGCGCTGGACCTGGTGAAGAGCGCGCTGGACCGCAAGATCGTGCCGCCGGTCACCGCCGAGCGGGCCCGCGCCGCCCTGCTGGCCGCGCTGGCCGCCCAGCTGGAGCATTCGCCGGAGCGCAAGGCCCGCGACCAGGCGCTGGACCAGGCCGTGGAGGCCGCCAAGCTGCAGCCCGGCTTCGCGCCCGGCGTGGTGATGGCCGCCCGCCTGCTGGCGCTGGACGGCAAGATCGGCCGCGCCGAAACCGTCATCGAACAGGCCTGGAAGACCGCGCCCCACCCGGCCCTGTGGCTGGCCTACCGCGACCTCAAGACCAACGAGACGCCGCGCGAACGGGCCGCCCGGCTGGGCGCGCTGGCCGCCGAGAACCCCGCCCACCGCGAGAGCCGCATCCTGCAGGTCGAACAGGCGCTGATCGCCGGCGACGCGGCCGCCGCGCGCGAGGCCGCCAAGACCCTCGACGGCGAGCCGTTCACCGCCCGCACCGCCGGCCTGCTGGCCCGCGTCGCCTATGCCTCCGGCCAGCCGGACGAGGCGCGCCTGTGGATGGCCCGCGGCATGTCGGCCCCGCACGAGCCGGACTGGTCCGACCTCGATCCGGAGGGCCGCGCCTTCGCCTACCACGCGTCGGACTGGGCGCGGCTGGTGGCCACCTTCGCCGAGACCGGCGAGCTGATCCATCCGCGCTTCGAGCGCCACGAACGGACCCTGAGCGAGCTGCCGGAGCTGCCGCTGTCCTACGCCGACAGCGCGCCGTTCCTCGAATCCGAAGGCCAGGAGCCCATGCTGCACCCGGCGGAAGACCACGGCCTGGCCGAGGACGAGCCGGTCGATGCGAACGGCCCCGCCCCCCGTCGCCGCAACCGTCCGCCACGCCGCTTGGCGAGCGGCCGCAGAGCCGCTAAATAGGCGCCTCCTCAGCGGCCGGGCCTCCCGGTTCGCCACCGGAAACCCCTTGTGGGCCGCCTTAGCTCAGCCGGTAGAGCACCGCATTCGTAATGCGGGGGTCAGGTGTTCGAGTCACCTAGGCGGCACCATAACGTCCCTCAGAAGCGGCGCGAGACGCCGAGGTAGAGCCGCAGGTCCGGCGCGCTGCGGGTCAGGCCGAAATCGGCGCCGCAGTCGAACTGCAGATTGGGGCGCGACGCGGGGATCCAGGCGAGGCTCGCGCCGGCGCTGGTGGCGCGCACCTGGCCCAGCGGATCGTCGTTGAGGCTGGAGACCAGTTCGAGCCCGCCGCTGAAGCCCGGTCCCAGCCCGCGCCCCAGGCCGACGACGCCGCTGTAAGCCCCGTGCGTCCCGCCGCCGCCGCCGCCGTTGCGCAGCACGTCGATCTCGGGGGCGAGGCTCAGCGAGAAGCCGGCCGGCAGGGCCAGCGAGATCGGCAGGATCAGGCCGCCCTGGAAGCCGCCGGCCCCCAGGCCGCGCTGTGCGGTGGGCAGGCTGAGGTAGGGCAGCAGCGCCGCCGAGAAGCCGCCGCCGTCGGGGTTCTTGAGGTTGATCTTCAGGTCGATCAGCGCATCGCCGGCCCCGCGCGTCGTCGTGCGGGTCCCCGCCCCGCGGTCGCGCACCCGCTGCTCGACCAGCGGGGTGAACTGCACGCCGGCCTCGATCGTCTCGCTCAGCCCCAGGCGCAGGTGCGGGGCGAGCACGACGGCGGTCTGCTGCGTCAGGCCGGCGTCGCTGGTCCGGGTGACGTCGAGGGCGTCCACCTCGACCATCAGGTGGCCGACGTCGACGATGCAGGCGGGCGTGGCGCTGCCCGGTCGCTCGGCGCAGAAGTCGCGCAGCTTATCCGGCTCGGCATGGGCGAGCGCGGGGGCCGCCAGGCCGAGCGCCAGCGGCAGGGCATGGGCGAGCAGCGCGCGGCGCATCCTATGGCGCCGGCCGCAGGTAGATCGGGTTGCCGATCAGCAGCAGCTTGCCGTCGGCGCCGCGCACATCCACCCGCAGCCAGTGGGCCCGGCCGTCGGCGGTGAGGCCGAAGCTCTTGTGGGCCTCGGCCGCGGCCAGCGCCGGCTCGGCGAGCCGCGCCAGGGCCGCGCCGTCGCCGGCCAGGGCCAGCACCGACCCCGGCGGCGCGCCGGCCACCTCGACGCTGATGGTCACCGCCGCGCCGGCGGCGGCCGGCAGCACGTCGCCCATCTCGGCGGTCGCCCCGCCGCTGCGCGCCTCAACCGCCAGCCGGCGGCCGCGCACGCCGAAGACGTCGACGAACACATGGCCCTGGCGGATGGCCTGCAGCACCGCGGCCTGGCTGAGCTCCGTCGCATGCACCACGGTCGCCGGCCTGCCGACGCCCTCCGTGCCGGTGGCGATGTCGAGGCCGCCGTCGTGATTGTCGGAGCCGCCCACCGCGGTGATGCGCAAGCCGGCGTTCAGCCGCGCCTCCCAGAACGGCAGGCCGGACGCCGGGCCCTCGGCCGAGCCGGTGGCGCGGATCGCCCCGCCGTTGACCACCTCGACGGCCGCCACGCGGGCGAAGTCGGTGTCCTTCGCCGTCCAGCCGCAGCCCATGCAGCTCTCGCCCGACGGCAGCCCCGGATGGTTGATGGAAAGGACGCCGTGCGCCGCCTCGGTCTCGTCGAGGACGCGGGCCAGGCTCGGCGCGCGCGGCGAGCCCAGCTGGAAATCCAGGAAGCCGGTCGGGCCGAACACATTGGCGTGGCCGTGGAAGGTGGTGACCTCGCGCGCTGGGATCAGCAGCAGGTCGTCGAAATAGGGGGCGAGCTCGCGCAGCGACTGGTTCTGCGAGGTGGCGTTGTGGTCGCTGACCGCCACGAAATCCAGGCCGGCGGCTTCGGCGGCCTCCAGGGTCTTGAACACCGGGCAGGGGACCCGCGCCCCGCTCCGTGCCGCGCAGCTGCCGTCGGAGTGGGCGGTGTGCATGTGCAGGTCGCCGCGGTACCAGCCGGGCCCAGCCTTCACCGGCCGGTCGAGGAACCCCGGGAAGGCGTCGCCGGCCCGGCCGAACCAGATCCTGGCGGTGTAGCCCGCCCGCGCCGTCGGCCGCAGGTTGGGGACCCCCAGCACCAGCCTCCAGCGCCCCGCCGGGATCGGCCCCGGCAGGTAGGAGGGCGTGGCGTCGGCCTCTTCGAGGGTGACGCGGGATTTGTTGCCGCCGCTCCAGCCGCGGAACCGGACGGGATCGCGCAGGCCCAGGTCGATCACCGACTTCTGCTCGCGGCCGGTGTAGTCGAAGGCCAGCGTCAGGCGGGTGACCCCGGCCGGCACCCGGAAGGCGACCTCGCGATAGGTCTGGTGGTCCTGGCCGGTCAGGGTCCCGGTGAGCGTCAGGTCCGGGGCAGGGTCGGCCGCCCGGGCCGCCGCGCCGAAGGCCAGGACCCACAGGATCGCGATCCAGCCGAGCGCCTTCGCCATGCCCCGTTCCCCCGCCTTGCGACGGACCTGCCTAGCACGCCCCGGCGGCGCTGGCGTGACGGCAACCTCCTCTCCCCGCGGCGCGGGGAGAGGGTAGGGTGAGGGGCGGCTCGTGCAGCGGTGCTCAGCCGATGGCGCCGCCAGAGCCCTCCGGCGGCGAAATCGCTGGAAGCTGAGCCGTCCAGCCGCCCCCTCACCCTACCCTCTCCCCTCTCGCTGCGCGGGGGGAGAGGAGGAGTCTCTACAGCGCGAAGATCCAGTTGCCGGTGAGCGTCGAGGCCTGCACGCCCACCAGCACCATCTGGTCGCCGCCGCCCATGTCGATCACCGTGTCGGCGCCCACCTGGCTGACCGTCCAGGTCGTGCCCGCATCGATCTGCACCCGGTCGCCCTCGGCCAGGTTGAAGTCCAGCACCCGGTCCAGGCCGGCGCCGGAGAAGGTGTGGAAGATGTCCGCGCCGGTCCCGCCCGACATGGTGTCGTTGCCGCGGTCGCCGGAGATGAAGTCGGCGCCGCCGCCGCCGGTGATCGAATCGTCACCCTGGCCGCCGCGCAGGATCTCGGCGCCGGAGCCGCCGTGCAGGGTGTCGTTGCCCAGGTTGCCGTAGAGGATGTTGCCGCCGACGCTGGCGGAGATCAGGTCGTTGCCCTGGCCGCCCACCAGCCAGTCGTCGCCGCCCTGGGTGTCGCTGATGGTGTCGTCGCCCTTGTTGCCGTTGATGTCGTCGAACCCCGAGCCGCCGACGATGGAATCGTTGCCGTCGCCGCCGCGCAGCACGTCGCCGCCCGCCCAGCCGGTGATGGTGTCGTTGCCCGCCCCGCCGTCGAGGGAGGTGGCGCCGGCCCTGGCCTGCAGGGCGTCGTCGCCCGCCGTCGGCTGGCCCGCCACCGCCACGCCACCGCTGACCGCCACGGTGTAGGAGCCGGCGTAGCCGTCCACATAGGCGCCGGCCTCCACGTAGAAGGTCCCGGTGGCCGTGGCCACGAAGGTGACCTGCGAGTCCGGATTGGTCCCGTCGACGATGTCGTCGTTGGAGGCGACCACTGCGCCGCTGGCGTCGTGCAGCCGCAGGAAGGGGTCGGCCAGCGTGCCGCCGCCGGCATGCTGGCCAGTCAGCTTGATGGTGTAGGAGAGCCCGGCCTGCAGCTGCACGCGGAACCAGTCGCGGTCGCCGGCCGACTGCAGGGCGCCGGTGGACGAGCCGCCGGCCAGCACCTGGCCGATGCCGTGGCTGGCGTCGGTGAGGCTGTTGGCGAACTCGTCCGGCGCCGGGGTGAAGGTCGCCGAGTTCCAGCCGAGGATGTCGAGCACCCGCAGGTCGGTGGCCGACAGCGTCCCCGGCGAGTTCGGGCCGCCGGGGCCGAAGGAATCGCCGCGGATGTTCGACCAGTCGCTCAGGTCGGATCCGTCGTCGACGCCGTTGGCGTCGATCGAATTGTGGAATTGGCGGTCCAGGATGTGGAACTGGTCGAGGCCGAAGAAGGTCGCGATGCCGTCCGACCCGCCGGTGTAGTCGCGGACCCCGGCGGCGGTGAACCGGAACAGGTCCATCGGCTGCCACTTGGTCGACTGGATGCCCAGGCTGCCGATGCGGCCGAAGCCGCCCTCGGTGATCTCGTGCTCGATCGCGCCCACCGCGTCCTGGCCGAACGACCAGTTGAGGTTGCTGTTGAGCGTGACGGTGACGTCCAGGCTGTTGGTCTGCGGGGCCAGGCCCAGCATGCGGGCCATGGACACCGGGATCGAGAAGCCGACGCCGTTCGACGGGTCGCTGGCCGGCAGGCCGTTCACCGCCAGCACGTCGTCGGAGGTCACCGCGTGCGAGCGCAGGGCGGCGGCGAGGGTCGCGTAGCTCACCGTGTTCAGGGAGAACTGGTTCTGCGCCGCCGCCGTGGCGCTGAGCGGGCCCAGCACGAAATTGACGCTGATGGTCAGCGGGTTGGTGAAGTGGCTCTGCAGCTCGTTCTCGGCGGTGACGATCGCGCTGCGGTAGGCCGCGCTCACCGTGTCGTCGTAATAGTTGATGAAGGTCAGGCCACTGCCGGGCAGGGTCACGGCCTCAGGATCGAACGGCATGCCGCCCCCAGAAAATAAAGTCCCCGCTACCCCTATAATGGGCCGGGCCGGCTTCCCAATTGTCAACGCGGCGGGGTGGGCGGACATGTCGCAACGGAGCCGCCGCCATGGATGAACGCACCCGCCCCGAACCCGCCCCGCGCGAGACCGCCCCGCCGACGGCCGAGCGGCCGACCCTGACCACCCACGATCCCGCCACCGGCCAGCCGGGCCGCAGCTATTCCGGCCACACGGTGGAAGAGGCCAAGGGCTTCGCGCGCGACGCGCACGCCGCATGGGACGGCTGGCGGCGCACCGCCTTCGACGTGCGGGCCGGCAAGATGCGCGCCGCCGCGGCGGTGCTGCGCCGGCGCCAGGCCGAGTTCGCCGAGCTGATGACCGCCGAGATGGGCAAGACCCACGCCGAGGGCCTGGCCGAGGTCGAGAAGTGCGCCGTCAATTGCGACTACTTCGCCGAGCACGCCGAAGGCTTCCTCGCCCGCCGGCCGGTGGACATGGGCGGCCCGCCAAATACAGCTCGGGCGTTCGTGACCTTCAACCCGATCGGCGTGGTGCTGGCGGTGATGCCCTGGAACTTCCCGTTCTGGCAGGTCTTCCGCTTCGCCGCGCCGACCCTGATGGCGGGCGACGCCGCGGTGCTGAAGCACGCCTCCAACGTGCCCGGCTGCGCGCTGGCCATCGAGGAGGTGTTCCGCGAGGCGGGCTTCCCCGAGGGCCTGTTCCGCACGGCCCTGATCCCCGGCTCGGCGGTCCGCGCCCTGATCGAGGACGAGCATATCGCCGCCGTGACGCTCACCGGCAGCGTCGAGGCCGGCCGCCAGGTGGCGAGCGCCGCCGGCGGGGTGATCAAGAAGTGCGTGCTCGAGCTGGGCGGCTCCGACGCCTACCTGGTGCTGGGCGACGTGGACGTGGAGAAGGCCGCGGGCGTCGCCGCCACGGCGCGGATGGTCAACGGCGGCCAGAGCTGCATCGCCGGCAAGCGCTTCATCGTGGTGCGCGAGGTCCGCGAGGCCTTCGAACGCGCCCTGGTGGCCAAGATGCAGGCCTTCCAGATGGGCGATCCGCGCGATCCCACGACCCGGCTCGGACCGATGCAGAGCCTCGAGGCCCGCGACCACATCCACGCCCAGGTGACGAAGAGCATTGCAGCCGGCGCCCGCCTGCTGACCGGCGGCGTGGTCCCCGACCGTCCCGGCGCCTGGTATCCGGCGACGGTGCTCACCGACGTGAGGTCCGGCATGCCGGCCCACGACGAGGAGGTGTTCGGTCCGGTGGCTGCGGTGATCGAGGCGGCCGGCGAGGCGGAGGCCATCGCCATCGCCAACGCCTCACCCTACGGCCTGGGCTCCGGCGTGCTGACCTCGGACCTGGCGCGCGGCGAACGCATCGCCGCCGAGGAGCTGGAGGCCGGCCTGAGCTTCGTCAACGCCGGCGTCCGCTCCGACCCGCGCCTGCCGTTCGGCGGCGTCAAGCACTCCGGCTACGGCCGCGAATGCTCGGAGTTCGGCATCCACGAGTTCGTCAACATCAAGAGCGTGCTGGTGCAGGGGTAGGAGCGACAGCCAGCGAAAGTGGAAACCACTTTCGCGTCCGGCTGCGCGACCAAGCAAAAATGGCGGCGCGCCTACCAGCGGCGGCCTTCCGCCAGCACCACCAGGCGCCGCGGGTCGTCTGCCGGCGGGTTGCCTTCGGCCTGCACCTGGATGCGCGCCGCGGCCACGCCGCGGGCCCGCAGGTCCTTGGCCACCGCCTCGGCGCGGGCCTGGGCCAGCGCGTGCTGCTCGGCGGCGGTCCCGTGCAGGTCGGCCTGGCCGATCACCAGCACGGCGGCGTCCGGATGGCAGGCGAGCTGCTGGCCTGCGGCTTCCAGGGCCGGGGTGGCGAGCTCGCTCAGCGCCGGCTCGGCGAAGGCGAAGCCGACGGCCACCGGCGAGGCCAGCGCGCCGCAGGCCGTGACCTTCTCCACGTTGCGATGCGCCCGGGCGTCCAGCACCGCGCGGCTCGTCGCCGGCTTGGCGCCGGGCGTCACGCAGCCGGCCAGGGCGAGGGCGAGGGCCGCGAGGCTGATCGAGGGCAGGAGTGTCCGCATGGCTGGGCTGGTTCCTTGAATTCTGACCTGCAGAACGGCCGGCGGCCGCTCATGTCAACGTCCGATGGCGCCATTGCGGCCTAATCCACCGGCGGCGCGTCGCTCATGGCCGGACCGATCTCGTCGTGCAGCACCAGGTCGGCGTAGGCATCCTGGTCGGTGGGCTCGCGGTTGACGATGGCCAGCCTCGCGCCGTTGCGTTTGGCCAGCAGCGGGAAGCCGGCCGCCGGATAGACCACCAGCGACGAGCCCAGCACCAGGAACAGGTCGCAGGCCAGGGTCTCGGCCTCGGCGCGGGCCATGGGCTCCTGCGGCATCGACTGGCCGAAGGATATGGTGGCGGTCTTCACCAGCCCGCCGCAGACCCGGCAATAGGGGATCTCGCCGGCCTTCAGGAAGCTCTCCTTCAGCTCCGCCAGCTCATGGCGCTCGCCGCATTCCAGGCAGGTGGCGTAGCTGGCGTTGCCGTGCAGCTCGATCACCTGCTCGGCCGGCACGCCTGAGTCCTGGTGCAGGTTGTCGACGTTCTGGGTGATCACCGCGGCGGCCTTGCCGCGGGCGACCAGCCGGGCGACCGCGAAATGGCCGGCGTTGGGCGCGCGGCCGGTCCAGCCGGCGCGGCCGGAGAAGGCCCGCTCCCAGGCCTCGCGGCGCTTGGCCGGGTCGCTGACGAAGTCCTGGAAATAGATCGGCTTCATCTTGCTCCAGACGCCGCCGGGCGAGCGGAAGTCGGGGATGCCGGACTCCGTCGAGATGCCCGCGCCGGTGAACACCACCACCCGGCGGGCCTCAGCGATCAGCCGGGCGAGGTCGGAACGCGACATGGCCCGATGGTGGCCGAAGCGGCCGCCGGGCGCCAGCTCAGCCGGGCAGGATCCGATAGCCCAGTCGGCTCCAGTCGACCCGCGCCTCGTCGTCGGCCCGGCGCGGGGCGACGAACCGCGCCGAGGTCGGGTTCACCGTCAGCTCGAGCTCGACGGCCTTCACGCCGGGCGTCTCGCGCGCCAGCCGCCGCGCCAGCGCCGGATCGGCTGCGCCGCGCGCCTCGCCCTTCAGGGTGACGACGGCGTCGTCGACCTCCACCTCGATGCCGCGCGCGTCGATCAGCCGGTCGTGCAGCAGCCGCTCGCAGACCGCCTCGTAGATGCGCTGGTCGGCGCGGCTCCAGTCCTTGGGCCCGCGCCCGCGGTGGTGGGTGTGGCCGGTGAGCTCGTCGTCGGCGCAGCGGTCCATCCAGCTGCGCTCGTCGTCGCCGCCCGCCACCTCCGTGCGCCAGTCGGACATGGTCACGCCTCCTCGTCGTCGAACCCTGCCGGATTCAACAGGCGACGGGCGCGGGCGTTCCGCGATCAGCAAAGCTTGTTCCGGGAGGGGGATCGATCGACCCGGCGTCGTCGGGGGGATGCCAGGGTATGTCGCCGGGCCGATCGAAGGGCCACTCGTGTCCGACAGGCAAGTCGTTGAGGGGCTGCCCAGACAACCACCGCTCAAATGATAGGTTCCGGCTTGGCCGCGAATAAACCTAGCCCAGCACCGGCCGCAGCGGGCCGAAGATCATCGGCAGCAGGTACATGCGGACGCCCTGGATCACCAGCATCGCCAGGATCGGGGTGACGTCCACGCCGCCCAGCGGCGGGATGAACCGTTGGAAGGGCCGCAGGATCGGCCGGGTCACCGCGTCCAGGAAGTGGGCGATCGAATAGACGATCCGGTTCCGGAGGTTGATCACGTCGAAGGCCACCAGCCAGGAGATGATGGCGTTGATGATGATCGCCCAGATGACCAGGCCGAGGATCGCGTCGAGGATGAAGTAGAGGAAGCTCGCCATGCGGCGGTTCTAACGGGGATTGGCGCGCTGGCAAAGCTCAACCCAGCGCTTGACAGCAGAGGCCCCAATCGCCTTATTCCGCGCCTTCCTGGGGCCGTAGCTCAGATGGTAGAGCGCCTCGTTCGCAATGAGGAGGTCAGGGGTTCGATTCCCCTCGGCTCCACCAGGAACCTATCGCCTTAAGCAAATCGCAGGCGGCCCCGCGGCATAAGGCCCGGGTTCGTTGTGCGCGCGCGGCCGCAGCCCTATCCTCGCGCCTGGTCATCGGGGACTTTCGCCACCAGTGTTCGCCCGCCTGTTCGCCCGCAACCGCCCGCGCGACCTCGCCCCCTCCACCGAGGGCCGGCTGGTCTATGCCGTGGGCGACGTGCATGGCCGGCTCGACCTCCTGGGCCCGCTGCTGCACGACATCGCCCACGACGCCGTGGCGGCCAAGGCCGAGCCGCGGCCCTTGCTGATCTTCCTCGGCGACTATGTGGACCGCGGGCCGGACTCCAAGGGCGTCGTCGACCTGATCCTGCAGATGCAGACCTGGCAGAAGTTCGAGGTCCGCGCGCTGAAGGGCAACCACGAGGAAGCCCTGCTGCAGTTCCTGGGCGAACCCAGCTTCGGCCAGACCTGGATGGAGCACGGCGGCGCCGCGACCCTGGTCTCCTACGGCGTGCAGCCGCCGGCCCAGCGCACCGACGCCGAGGCCTGGAAGCCGGTGCGCGACGCCTTCGCCGAGGCCCTGCCGCCGGTGCACCGCGCCTTCTACGAGAACCTCGAACTGATGGTCACGGTGGGCGACTACGCCTTCGTCCACGCCGGCGTCCGTCCGGGCGTGGCGCTGGAGGACCAGGCCGAGCGCGATTTGCTGTGGATCCGCCAGGAGTTCCTGGCCGAGCGCGGCCGCTTCGAGAAAGTCATCGTCCACGGCCACACCCCCACCGAGGACCCGCAGCTCACCGCCACGCGGCTGGGCGTCGACACCGGCGCCTACGCCACCGGCGTGCTCACCGCCGTGCGTCTGGAGGGCGAAACCCAGCAGGTCATGCAGGCCAAGGCCAAGCGCGCCATCCACGCGGTGGCCTGACCCACAAATATTCCGTGTCATCCCGGTTTTCGCGCCAGCGAAAGACCGGGACCCATGAACGTCGCTGGTTCAGATGAATCCTCAGCGGCGACGCTGCGGCCCGCCTCCGTGATCCGGCGCGTATGGGTCCCGGTCTTTGCTTCGCAAAACCGGGATGACACTGGGGGTTGCGGTTCAGGCTCGCCTAATGCGCGTCGTCCCAGTTCGCCGCCGCGCGGGCTTCCACCACCAGTGGCACGGAGATCGACACCGCCGGCTCCGCCGCCCGCTCCATGATCTGCTTGGCCACCGCGATCACCGCCTCGGCCTCGGCCTCCGGCGCCTCGAACACCAGTTCGTCGTGTACCTGCAGCAGCATCCTTGCAGTCAGCCCGGCGTCGCGAAGCGCAGCCGGCATCCTGATCATGGCGCGCCGCATGATGTCGGCCGCGGCCCCCTGGATCGGCGCGTTGATCGCCGCGCGGTCGGCGAAGCCGCGCTCCGCCTGGCTGTGCCCGCGGGCCGCCGGGATGTGCACCTTGCGGCCGAAGATGGTGGTCACGAAGGCCTCGGCCCGCACCTGGCGCTGCATGCGGTCCATGTAGGTGCGGATGCCGGGGAAGCGCTCGAAGTAGGTCTTGATATAGGCGCCGGCCTCCTCGCGCGGGATCGACAGCTGGTTGGCCAGGCCGAAGGCCGAGATGCCGTAGACGATGCCGAAGTTGATCGCCTTGGCGCGGCGGCGCGTGTCGGCCGGCATGCCTTCCACCGGCACCCCGAACATCTCCGAGGCGGTCATGGCGTGGATGTCGAGGCCCTCGGCGAAGGCGGTCTTCAGCTGCGGGATGTCGCCGATGTGGGCCAGCAGCCGCAGCTCGATCTGGGAATAGTCGGCGCTGATCAGCACCCGCCCCGGCTCGGCGATGAAGCAGCGGCGGATCTTGCGCCCCTCCTCGGTGCGGATCGGGATGTTCTGCAGGTTGGGATCGGAGGAGGCCAGCCGCCCGGTGGTCGCCGCGGCCAGCGAGTATGACGTGTGCACCCGGCCGGTCTTGGGATTGATCGCCTCCACCAGGTTGTCGGTGTGGGTGCCCTTCAGCTTCGACAGCTGGCGCCGGTCCAGCAGACTGCGCGGCAGCTCGTGACCCTGCGCCGCCAGGTCCTCCAGCATGGAGGCGTCGGTGGACATGGCGCCGGTGGCCGTGGTGCGGCCGGAGGCCAGGCCCATCTCCTTGAACAGGATGTCGCCGATCTGCTTGGGCGAGCCCAGGTTGAACGGCCGCCCGGCCACCCGATGGGCCTCGATCTCCAGTTCGCCCATCCTGACCGAGAAGTCGTTGGAGAGCTGGCGCAGCCGCTCGGTGTCCACCTTCACGCCGGCCAGCTCCATCTCCACCAGCACCGGCGGCATCGGCCGCTCCAGGGTCTCGTAGACGGTCAGCAGGTGCTCGGCCGCCAGCCGGGGCCGCAGGTGCTCGTAGATGCGCAGGGTGACGTCGGCGTCCTCGGCCGCGTAGCAGGTCGCCGCCGTCAGCTCGACATGCTTGAAGCTCTTCTGCGCCTTGCCGATCCCGGCCACGGTCTTGAAGCTGATCGGCGCGTGGCCCAGCAGCCGTTGCGACAGCTCGTCCATGCCGTGGCTCTTATGCAGCCCGCCCTCCAGGGCGAAGCTGATCAGCATGGTGTCGTCGATGGGCGTGACCTCGATCCCGTAGCGGGAGAGGACGGCCAGGTCGTACTTGCCGTTCTGCGCCACCTTCAGCACCGCGGGGTCCTCCAGCAGCGGCTTCAGGCGCGCGATCACCTGCTCGCAGGGGATCTGGTCGACGGGTTCCTTGGCCTCGAAGTCCAGGCCGCCGGTCGCCTCGTGCTCATGCTCGTGGCCCACCGGGATGTAGCAGGCCTCGCCCGGCGCCACGGCCAGCGACACGCCGCACAGGTTCGCCGCCGACGACGACAGGGCGTCGGTCTCGGTGTCGAAGGCGATGACGCCCACCGCCCGGGCCCGTTCGATCCAGGCGTCCAGCGTCGCCAGGTCGCGGACGCAGACATAGGCGTTGACGTCGATGGCTCCGTGCTTGGGCGCCTCGATGGCCCGCGTCTCCGGCGCCGGGGTCTGCGCCGCCGGCCCCTGGCCATGGGTTTCGATCCGCCGCGCCAGGGTGCGGAATTCCATCTGCTCCAGGAAGGCGGCCAGGTCCGGCCCCACCGGATCGCGCACCTTCAGCTCGTCCACCGGCTCCGGCAGCGGCGTGTCGCAGTCGAGCTTCACCAGCTCGCGCGACAGCCGGATCTGGTCGGCGAAGTCGATCAGGGTCTGGCGGCGCTTGTCCTGCTTCACCTCGTGGGCGCGCGCCAGCAGGGTGTCGAGGTCGCCGTATTCGTTGATCAGCGCCGAGGCGGTCTTGATGCCGATGCCCGGCGCGCCGGGCACGTTATCCACCGAATCGCCGCACAGGGCCTGCACATCGACAACCTTGTCCGGCAGAACGCCGAACTTCTCGACCACCTGCTCAGGTCCGATGCGGATGTTCTTCATGGGATCGAGCATGGAGACCCGCTCGCCGACCAGCTGCATCAGGTCCTTGTCGGAGGAGACGATCATCACCTCGCCGCCCATGTCGCGCACCTTGCAGGCATAGGCCGCGATCAGGTCGTCGGCCTCGTAGCCGGGCAGCTCCAGGCAGGGCACGCCGAACGCCCGCGTGGCCTCGCGCACCAGCGGGAACTGCGGGATCAGGTCCTCCGGCGGCGGCGGCCGGTGGGCCTTGTACTGGGCGTAGAGCTTATTTCGAAAAGTTTGCTCGGAGTGGTCGAAGATCACCGCCAGGTGGGTCGGCGCCTCGTCGCTGGCCTTCATGTCGACCAGCAGCTTCCACAGCATGTTGCAGAAGCCGGCCACCGCGCCGACCGGCAGGCCGTCGGTCTTGCGGGTCAGCGGCGGCAGGGCGTGGAAGGCGCGGAAGATGAACCCCGACCCGTCCACCAGGTAGAGCCGCACGTTCGGCCCATCCTGCGTCGGCTCGCGCGGAATCTCGTCCAGGGTCTGCGGGGCGGCGTCGAGGATGTCGCTCATGGGTGCAAGATAGGGCGGCGACGCCCGAAGGTCATCAGCGACCTCTCCTCTCCCCGCGACGCGGGGAGAGGGTAGGGTGAGGGGCGGCTCGTGCAGGGGTGCGCCACCGATAGTCCAGCCATCTGGCTGCGAGATCGCGGCTGCCCAGCCGCCCCCTCACCCTACCCTCTCCCCTCTCGCTTCGCGGGGGGAGAGGAGGGCCTACCCGAACCGCTGGTTGAGGTTCCCCACCCCCGCCGCGCCGGCCGCGAAGGCCGTCGCCTCGCCGGTCGCCAGGTAGTCGCGGGTCATCGCGGCCAGCGGCGCATAGGTGGCGATGAACGACGCGGTCCCGGCGCTCAGCCGCCGCACGCCCAGCGCCTGCAGCCTGGCCGCCGGCGCCAGCCCCGGCAGCAGCATGATGTTCAGCGGCAGGGCGATCGCATCCGCCAGCCGGCCGATCAGGTCGTCGTCCTTGGCCAGCGGCGCGAAGAAGCCGTCGGCCCCGGCGCCCGCGTAGCGTTCGGCGCGCTGCACCACCTCGGTGTAGGCGGCATGCCCCTCGGCCAGGCCCTTCAGATAGATGTCGGTGCGGGCGTTGATGAACAACGGCACACCGGTCGCGTCGGCCGCCTTGCGCGCCGCGGCGATCTTGCGGGCGTGCAGCTCGGCGTCGCGGGTCCCGTCCTCCAGGTTGATCCCCACCGCGCCGGCCTCGATCACCCGGACGATCAGATCGGCCAGCTCGCCCAGGTCGTCGGTGTAGCCGCCCTCGATGTCGGCGGTCAGCGGCACGTCGCCCGCCACCCGCGCCGCGGCCTCGATGGTCGCCAGCAGCCGGTCGAGCGGCAGCGCATCGCCGTCCGGATAGCCGTGCGCCCAGGCCACCGCCGCCGACGACGTGGCCACCGCCTTGGCGCCCGCATCGGCGATGATCGCCGCGCTCGCCGCGTCCCAGGCGTTGGCCAGCACCAGGATCTCGCCGGTGTGGTGCAGCTTGCGGAACGCCTCCGCCTTGGCCGTCTGGTCCATCTCGTCGCCTCCGAAGCTCTGCCCTAGGACGGAGATATAGGGGCTCGCGCGACATCTACCTCCCCCGCGAAGCGGCGGGAGGGGGACCGTCCGCCGACGCCCGCGCAGGCGGGCGGAAGAGCGGAGGGTGGAGGGGGCAAGTTGCCGCGCACCGCTCGTGGCTTTCCCCCTCCACCGCTCGCTCTGCGGCGAGCGGTCCCCCTCCCGCCATCGCTGCCGCGATGGGGGAGGTAGGGCTCCCCAAAACCCGCTAAACACCCCCCGTGCGCACGGCCCTCACCCGCCTGACCCTGACCGACTTCCGCTCCTACGACCGGGCCGAGCTGGTCATGGACGGGCGGTCGGTGTTCCTGGTCGGGCCGAACGGGGCGGGCAAGACCAATCTCTTGGAAGCCGTCAGCCTGCTGACGCCGGGCCGCGGCCTGCGCGGAACCAGCCTGGCCGAGGTCGGCCGCCGGCTGCCGGGCGAGGCCCGGGGCCGGCCCTGGGCGGTGGCAGCGACAATCTCGGCGGACGGCGAGGAGACCCGGCTCGGCACCGGCGTCGAGCAGGCCGGCGCCGCGCGGCGTACCGTGCGCATCGAGGGCGAGACCGTGCCCCCCGGCCGGCTCGCCGCCCACCTGCGCCAGGTCTGGCTGACCCCGGCCCAGGATCGTCTGTTCCTGGAGGCGGCCGGCGACCGCCGCCGCTTCTTCGACCGCCTGGTGTTCGCCGCCGAGCCGCGCCACGCGGCCCACGCCCAGGCCTACGAGAAGGCCCTGCGCGAACGCATGCGGCTGCTCACCGAAGGTCCCGCCGACCCGGCCTGGCTGGACGCCCTGGAGGTGCGCATGGCCGAGGCCGGCGCCCTGATGGCTGAGGCCCGCGCCCGCACCCTCACGGCCCTGCAGGCCGAGATCGACAGCCGGGGGATGCGGCCCTTCCCCCAAGCCCGCCTGGCGCTCACCGGCCAGTGGGAACAGCTGGCCGCGGCTGGGGCCGAGATCGCCGACCTCGAGGAACAGCTCGCCGAGGCCCTGAAGGCCGCCCGCGACCGCGACGCCGCCGCCGGCCGCGCGCTCACCGGCCCGCACCGCGGCGACCTTACGGTGATCCACATCGAGAAGGACCGCCCCGCCGCCGAATGCTCCACCGGCGAGCAGAAGGCGCTGATCCTCAACCTGGTGCTGGCCCAGGCCGCCCGCCTGGCGCGCGCCGAGGCGCCCAGCCCCATCCTGCTGCTCGACGAGGTCGCCGC
This sequence comes from Phenylobacterium sp., assembly GCA_028290945.1. Taxonomy (GTDB): domain Bacteria; phylum Pseudomonadota; class Alphaproteobacteria; order Caulobacterales; family Caulobacteraceae; genus Phenylobacterium. The sequence continues at coordinate 16,891 of JAQGIV010000087.1, forward strand.
CCACCTGGACGCCCGCCGCCGCGCCGCCCTGTTCGACGAGATCGAGGCGCTCGGCCTGCAGGCCTTCCTCACCGGTACGGACGAGCACCTCTTCGATGGCTTGGCCGGCCGGGCTCAGGGCGTGCGGGTCGAGGCGGCGGGACTGGCGGCGCTCTGACCCGGCCCGCGCTCAGCGCCTTCGATTCAAACCGCAGAAAACGCCGAAACACGCAGAAATCCCGCCGCACGGTCCCTCTGCGCCCTGTCTGCGTTTTCTGCGGTTCAAAAAGCCCTTGACGCCGCGCTTCAGATGTTCTACTTTTGTTCTCATGTCGGCTGCCGATCTTGCGCGCGAACTGGACGAGGGGCTGAGAGAGC
>JAQGIV010000089.1 GCA_028290945.1 Phenylobacterium sp.
CCGCGCCGGCCGCAGGCGCCGCGGCGGCCGCCGCCGGGTTCGGGGCCGGGATCGGCAGGGTGGAGCCCTGGCTGTGCAGGAAGGCGATGACGTTGATGCGGTCCTGCGGGGCCTTGAGGCCGACGAAGGTCATCTTGGTGCCGCTGACATAGGCCTGCGGGTTCTTGATGAATTCGTAGAGGTGCTCGTAGTCCCAGATCGGCTGCTTGGCGCCGAAGGCGGTCATGGCCGGGGAATAGGCGAAGCCGGGCTCGCTGCCGGGCTTGCGGCCGACCACGCCGGTCAGGTTCGGGCCGATGCCGTTGGCCGTCAGGCTGTGGCAGGACTGGCATTTGGCGAAGGTCGCCTGGCCGGCGGCCACGTCGGCTTTCGGCAGCACCGTGCCCCAATCCGGCGGCACGTCGGCGACGGCCGCGGCGCCGCCGGCGGTGTCGGGGACGACCTCAACGGCATAGCCCGGCTTGGCCGGCGGTTCATGGGTGAACACGCCCGAGGAGAGTTGTCCGAGGCCGACGACCGCCAGACCTGTCGCCAGGACAGCGCCGGCGATCTTGTTGAACGTAAGGTCGCTCATAGATCCTAAATCGGCCCTCTCACGGCCGGCCACGAAGGGCCAGCGAACCCGCGGGAATCCCGCCCCTTATTGCGCCCGGCTCTCTTACACGCTACCGGCGCTCGCGCAACCGCCCACTGGCCCCCTGTCCCAGCAATGAACCCGATCGTCATCATCCCCGCGCGCATGGCCGCGACACGCCTGCCGGGCAAGCCCTTGGCGGACATCGGCGGCGTACCGATGATCGTCCGCGTGCTGCGCCAGGCGGAGGCTTCGGGCGCCGGTCCGGTGGCCGTGGCGGCGGGCGATCCGGAGATCGTGGCGGCGGTGGAAAAGGCCGGCGGCCGCGCCGTGCTCACCGACCCGGACCTGCCCTCCGGCTCCGACCGCATCCTCGCCGCCCTGGCCGAGCTTGACCCCACCGGCCAGCACGACGTGGTCATCAACCTGCAGGGCGACATGCCCTTCGTGGATCCCTCGGTGCTGGCCGCCTGCGCGGGGCTGCTGGCCGAACAGCCGGCCTGCGATATCGCCACCGTCGTCGCGCCCGAACAGTCGCCCGCCGACCGCGCCAATCCCGACGTGGTGAAGGCGGTGCTGTCGCTGCAGCCGAACGGCCGCACGGGCCGGGCGCTCTACTTCACCCGCTCGACCCTCTACGGCGAGGCGCCCGTCTGGCGACACATCGGCATCTACGGCTATCGCCGCGAGGCGCTGGCCCGCTTCAACGCCGCCCCGCCGTCGCCGCTGGAACGGCGCGAGAAGCTGGAGCAGCTGCGGGCGCTGGAGCTCGGCCTTTCCATCTGGGCCGCCGTCGCCGACGCGGCGCCGATATCGGTGGACACGGCCGCCGACCTCGAAGCGGCGCGCGCCCATGCTAGGAAGCTCTCATGACCAAGCGGCGGATCGCCTTCCAGGGGGAGCTCGGGGCCAACAGCCACGAGGCCTGCTCGACCTACTATCCGGACTATGAGCCGGTCCCCTGCGCCACCTTCGAGGAGGCTTTCGAGGCGGTGAAGACCGGCGCCTGCGAGCTGGGCATGATCCCGGTGGAGAACTCCATCGCCGGCCGGGTGGCCGACGTGCACCACCTGCTGCCGTCCTCGGGCCTGAAGATCATCGGCGAGCGGTTCAAGCCGATCCACTTCCAGCTGATGGCCAACCCCGGCGTGGCGCTGGAGGACATCAAGACCGTCGCCAGCATGCCGATCGCGCTCGGCCAGTGCCGCAAGACCATCCGCCGGCTGAAGGCCCGGACGGAAGCCGCGGGCGACACCGCCGGCGCCGCCAAGCTGCTGGCCGAGCATCCCGACCCCGCCAAGGCGGCGATCTCGCCGGCCCTGGCGGCCGAGATCTACGGCCTCCACATCCTGCTGCGCGACATCGAGGACGAGCACTCGAACACCACCAGATTCCTGGTGATGACGGCCGACCCCAGCCCGCCGGCCCCGCCGTTCACCGCGCCCTGCATCACCAGCTTTGTGTTCCGGGTCCGCAACCTGCCGGCCGCGCTCTACAAGGCCATGGGCGGGTTCGCCACCAACGGCGTGAACATCTCCAAGCTGGAGAGCTACATGGAGGGCGCCGCCTGGTCGGCGACCTTCTTCTACGCCGAAGCCGATGGCCGCCCCGAAGATCGCGGCCTGGCGCTGGCCTTCGAGGAACTGCGGTTCTTCTCCGAGCGATTCGAAATCCTGGGCGTGTACCCGGCCGATCCGTTCCGGACGCGGGGGTAGCTTCCCTCCCTTAATGGGGAGGGACAGACCGCGAAGCGGTCAGGGTGGGGAAGTCTGGTCCAGGCTCCGCGCCTCGCGATTGGCCCTCCCCATGAACCCGCGGCGCGCCCTCCAACGCCGCGATGATCTGATCCATCACGCCGCCGGGATTCCCACGAACCTCGCCGCTCCAGAAGCGAAGAACCCGAAATCCGTTCCGGTTGAGAATACGGTCGCGAACGGCATCATGCTCGATCTGAAAATCGTCGCCATGCTGGCTGCCGTCGACCTCGATCACCAAGCGGCGCGAAAGGCAGGCGAAGTCGAGATAGTAGCCGCGAAACGGGAACTGGCGGCGGATGTGGAAGCCGCGTTCGCGCAGGCGTTTCAGCCGCGACCAGAGCAGGACTTCAGGCTCGCTCATGTTGCGGCGAAGTTCGCGGGCGCGCTGGATTTCTGATCGCATGCTAGAACAATGTTCTCGCTATGTTCCAGATGCAAGCGCTTTCGCTGACCGGCGATCGCCACGTCCGGTCGTGACCTCCTCACCCTGACCGCTGCGCGGTCTGTCCCTCCCCATTAAGGGAGGGAGGATTCCACCCAGGCCTTGATCAGCTGGTGGGCGATAGCCATGGGGTTGGGGGCGGCGACGCCGTCCAGCTGGCCGGCGATCAGGTCGCGGGCTTCATCGCGGGTGAACCAGCGGACTTCGGAGAGCTCGGTCTGGTCCGGCGTGCCCTCGTCGTCCTCCACCTCGGCGATCAGGCCGATCATCAGCGACGACGGATAGGGCCAGGGCTGGGTGGAGTGGTAGCGGACCTTGCGGGCCCGCAGGCCGGCCTCTTCGGCGAGCTCGCGGGCGCAGGCCTCCTCGATGCTCTCGCCGGGCTCCAGGAAGCCGGCGAGGGCGGAGAACATGCCCTTGGGCCACGCCTCCTGGCGGCCCAGCATGCAGCGGTCGCCGTGCCAGGGCAGCATGATCACCACCGGATCGGTGCGCGGGAAATGCTCGGCCTCGCAGGACGGGCAGCGGCGCTTCCAGCCGCCCTCGACGGCCTCGCTGGGCTGGCCGCAGACGGCGCAGTGGCGGTGGCGCCGACGCCATTCGAACATCGCCTTGGCGGTGGCCACGATGGCCGCCTCGGTGGACGGCAGCTGCAGGGCGACGCGGCGCAGGTCCTCGAACTTGCCCAGGCCCTGGAGCGGGCCGCCGTCGGCGGGGTTGGCCTGGCCCTCCAGGTCCACGGCGAACACCGCGGTCTCCTTCCACAGGCCCATGAACAGCAGCCGCTCCGGGCCCGGCGCCAGCTCCTCGGCGATCTTGGCCGGCATGTAGGCGATCTGCACGCCGCCCTCGCGCGGCTCGACGAAGGGCTGGCCGTTCCAGACCGCGAAGACCAGGCTGTCGGGCGAGGCCAGCTGGCGGGCGATCCAGTCGGCGTCGGGCCGCTTGTCGCTCGCCCGGTCCAGCGGATTGCCGGCGAAGGTGTTCATGAAGGCGTCGAGGGGCATGGCCGCATCTTCTAGGGCGCCAAGCCCGCGACGTCACGACAGGCGGTGCGGGTTGCGGAAGTCGCGCCCAGCGGCGATATAGGAGGCGGAGATCGGCGGCGGACGGGCGCCTCGCCAACCTGGTCAGGTCCGGAAGGAAGCAGCCACAACGAGTTACGCTCCGGGTTGTCGTTCGGTCTCCACCCTCTCTCCCAAAAGAGACCGATGGCCGACGAAGACCTCACGCTCGATGATCAGCCTGCCGAGCGCGATCCCGATGCGCCGGACATGTTCGGCGGCGCGCCCGCCGCGGCGCCGGCGTCCGACGACAGCGCCGCCTACACGGTCATCGCCCGCAAGTACCGGCCCAAGACCTTCGAGGACCTCTACGGCCAGGAGGCCATGGTCCGCACCCTGCGCAACGCCTTCGCCAGCGGCCGCATCGCGCACGCCTTCATGCTCACCGGGGTGCGCGGCGTCGGCAAGACGACGACGGCGCGCCTGCTGGCCCGGGCGCTGAACTACGAGACCGACACCATCCACGAGCCGACGCTCGACCTGTCGGCGGAGGGCCGCCACTGCCGCTCGATCATCGAGGGGCGGCACATGGATGTGCTGGAGCTGGACGCCGCCAGCCGCACCGGCGTCGCCGACATGCGCGAGCTGCTGGAGGGCGTGCGCTACGCCCCCGTGGAGGCGCGCTACAAGGTCTACATCATCGACGAAGTGCACATGCTCTCGACGGGGGCGTTCAATGCGCTCTTGAAGACCCTGGAAGAGCCGCCGCCGCACGCCAAGTTCATCTTCGCCACCACCGAGATCCGCAAGGTGCCGGTGACCATACTGTCGCGCACCCAGCGCTTCGACCTGCGCCGCGTCGAGCCGGAGGTGATCGTCAAGAACCTGGAGATGATCTGCGAGAACGAGGGCGCCCGCGTCGAGGCCGAGGGCCTGATGCTGATCGCCCGCGCGGCCGAGGGCTCGGTGCGCGACGCCCAGTCCATGCTCGACCAGGCGATTGTTCAAGCAGAAGCAGGACAGACCGTCACCGCGGAGAGCATCCGCGACATGCTGGGCCTTGCTGATCGAGCCCAAACGATTTCTCTTTTTGAACAAGTGATGCGCGGCGAGGCGGGCGCCGCCATCGAGACCTTCCGCACCCTCTACGGCTATGGCGCGAACCCCGACCAGGTGATGCTCGACCTGCTGGACCATTGTCACGGGGCGTCGGTGGCCAAGGCGATCGGGCCGCAGGCGCTGATCATGCCGAAGGAGCAGGCGGCCAGGCTGGCGGCGGTGGGCGCCTCGGTCTCGGCCGGAACCCTGTCGCGCATCTGGCAGCTGACGCTGAAGGCCTATGAGGAGGTGCGCCGCGCCCCCGACGCCGCCGCGGCCGCCGACATGGCGCTGATCCGGCTGGCCTACGCCGCCGACCTGCCGGGGCCCGAGGAAGCCCTGAAGCGCCTGCAGGAGGGCCAGCCCGCGGGCGCATCGGCGGGCGCCGGGCCGCCGAGTGGCGGCGGCGGCGGCT
>JAQGIV010000095.1 GCA_028290945.1 Phenylobacterium sp.
CGGCCTGGCCCAGGTGGACCCGGGCGGCGGCCTCGCGCTGCGCCTGGGCCTCGCGGCTCATGGCGTCCTGCAGGGCGGCGGGCACGGAGATGTCGCGGATCTCCACCGAGATGGCGGTGACGCCCCATTCGGCGGTCTTGCGGCCGATCTCGTCCTTCAGCACCTCGTCGCCCATCTTGCGGTCGGCGAGCAGGGTGGAGAGCAGGCTCGAGCCCACCATCTCGCGCAGGCTGGTCTGGGCCACCCGCGAGATCGCCGAGCGGTAGTCGGTGATCTCCAGGGCGGCGCGCTCGGGATCGTGGATCTGCCAGAAGATCACCGCGTCCACGTCCACCGGCACGGTGTCCTTGGAGAGCGCCTGCTCGGCGTTGAACTCGGTGGTCTGGATGCGCTGGTCGAGCCAGCTCTGCACCTGGTCGAGCACCGGAATGATCACGAACATGCCGGGTCCGGCGATCTTCTGCAGCTTGCCGAGCCGCAGGATCACTGCCCGCTCCCACTGGTTGGCCATCTTCAGCGAGGCCGGGATCAGCACGCCCAGCAGGATCAGCGCCCCGCCGAGCCAGAACCACAGGGCGTCGCCGTCCGTCGCGCCCTTGGCGAAGGCCAGCGCGCCCAGCGCGAAGGCGATGGCCGCCAGCAGGGCCGCCGGCGCATTGACCCCCTTGGGGCGGAAGTCCCCGCCCACGAAACCGTTCATCGCAAGTCCTCCTTCTTCGCGGCCAGCGCCGCGATCCGTTCCAAGAGCAATTGGGTGGTGACGCCCGCGGCCTTGGCCTGGGCCAGCGTCTGGCGGGCCAGCTTGTCGGCGGCCACGGCCTGCGCGTCGGGATGGGCGGGCTCCGGCGGCTCGGCCACGAAGGTGCCGCGCCCGCGCTCCAGCCGGACGGCCCCCATCTTCTCGAGGTCGTCGTAGGCGTGGCGCACGGTGTTCAGGTCGACCTTCAGCGCCACGGCCACCTGCCGCATGGTCGGCATCTGGTCGCCGGGCGTCAGGAAGCCCGCGCCCATCGCCCCCAGCAGCTGCTCGCGCAGCTGCACATAGATCGGGACGCCGGTCGCCTCGACATGCAGGGCCGCCAATATCTGCTGCTGTGTATGCATAAACTCATACAATATGACCGAACATCGGTATGGTCAAGCCGGCTGCAAATCCCTAGGGGAGCGGCATGACCTACGACCACCGCCCCGTGACCCCGGAGGATCTCGACCTGGTCTGCCGCCACCGCCGCGACATGTTCATGGCCTCGGGCCGCAGCGCCGACCTGGTCGCGCCGATGGACGGCCCGTTCCGCGACTGGCTGGCGCCGCGCCTGGCCTCCGGCGCCTATTTCGGCTGGATCGTCGAGCAGGCGGGCGAGGCCGTCGGCGGACTCGGCATGATGGTCATCGACTGGCCGCCGCACCCCATGCATCCGACGCAAGCCGCGCGCGGCTATGTGCTCAATGTCTTCGTGGAGCCCGGCCACCGCGGCCACGGCCTGGCCGGCGCCCTGATGCGCCGGGCCACCGACGAGGGCCGGCGTCGGGGCCTCGACCTGATGGTGCTGCACGCCACCGCCATGGGCCGGCCGATGTACGAGAAGCTCGGCTGGGCCCCGACCTCGGAGATGTCGCTGTCGCTGAAGTAGAACCCTCTCCCCCCGCGTAGCGAGAGGGGAGAGGGCAGGGAGAGGGGTGGCGCCGCCTGCGCCGCTACCGCTCCGGCCGCAGCCAGGGTCCTGGCTGAATCATCATCGCGACCGACGCGCCGAGCCGCCCCTCTCCTCGATCCTCTCCCCTCTCGCTGCGCGTGGGGGAGAGGAAGCTCGATCAATAGCCGTTGAGGATCACGTCGGCGATCAGGCCGCTGGCCAGGGCCATCAGCACGAAGTTGCCGTCGGCATAGACCCAGCGATAGCCGGGCGGCGGCGGACGCAGGCCGTAGTAGCCGTAGTCCTGCACATAGTAGTGGCGGTAGGGGCCGGGCACGTAGGCGCCCCGATGCCAGGCGCGCCGCCAGCCCGGGTTGACCCGCTGGTAGCCGTAGCCCGGGGCGTACCAGTAGCCCTGCCGGCCGCCGTGGAAGCCGCGCCATTCGGCCCGGTCGCGCCAGCTGTCCGGCTGGGCGCGGTCATAGCGGAAGTCGCGGCGGCCGCCGCCACGGTCGCCGCGCTGCTCATCCCGGTGGTCGCGTTGATCTCCGCGGTGGTCGCGGCCATCGCCGCGTCCGTCCCCTTGGCGCTCGTCGCGATGATCGCGCGGCTCGCCGTGCTCATGCCCCTGGTCCTGGGGCTGTGCCGAGGCGGCGATCGGCGCGGCGGCCACGCCCAAGGCCAGGGCGGCGTACAACAGTTGTCTCATAGGTGTCCTTCCATCTCAGGCCACCCCCGATGGCCCGAGCTAAGACGCCCCAGCCTGAACCGCTGTTGAACGGCGGCCTCAGCCCGGCGCGTGGGAGACGATGGGCGCGTTGGGATCGCTGGGCGGCGGCGCGGCGGGCCTGGGCGGCGGTCCGGCCGGCTCGGCGGCTGGCGGCGGCGCGACGCTGGGCTGCGG
>JAQGIV010000108.1 GCA_028290945.1 Phenylobacterium sp.
GCCTGGGCCTGGGCCTGGGCCTGGGCGCCGCTGACGGCGGCGGCCGCGGCCAGCGCCAGCAGGCCCGACAGGACGATGTGCGGTCTCATTCGCCGGCTCCATGCAGCATGGAGCCCGGGCACAGCTCCATGATCTTGGCCGCCACCCGCGAGTAGGAAACCCCCCGCGTCGCCTGGTCGAAGCACTGCGGGTCGTTCTGCGCCACGCGGATCACGGTCTTGAGGTTGGTCTCGTAGCTGAGGATCATGCTGTGCAGGTCGAACTCCATCCGCAGCGGATCGCGGCCATCCGGGAAATCGAAGTCGGAGTTGGAGAGGTCGCTGTCGGCGACCGCGCCCAGCTTGTAGTGGATCGGCTTCAGCGAATATTGGTCCGTCAGGTCGCTCGGGCTGACCGACGTCATGATGTAGAGCTTGCGCTTGTTCATCAGCGGCAGCGACACCAGCCAGAGCCCGAAGAAGGCCGCGGCGATGGCCGAGAGCGCCACCGTTTCCTTCATCTGGAACTTGCCGGCGGCCCGCAGGCCGAGGATGCCGACGAAGGCCAGCACCAGCAGCCCCGGCGGTCCGAGGGTGGCGACCTTGGTCAGCCAGTCAGCGGTCGGTAGTTGCTGCATCCCCACGCCCCCCGCGCTTGCGCAACCCCGGGACGATAGCGCCGATATCCGAAACTTTAAATAGCGCGTTGGGCGCCGGGGGTCATGGCGGGCCGCCGCACACCGGGCACTCGGGATCGGCCGCCACCCGCACGGTGCGGGTCTCGGCGGCCAGGGCGTCGTAGATCATCAGCCGGCCGGTCAGCGGCTCGCCGGCCCCGGTCAGGAGCTTGATCGCCTCCAGGGCCATCATCGAGCCGACCACGCCGGCCAGCGCGCCGACCACCCCCACCGCCGAGCAGGTCTCGGCGTCCGGCGGGATCTCCGGCACCAGGCAGCGGTAGCAGGGCCGCCCCGCGAACACGCCCACCTGCCCGGTCCAGCGGCCGATGGCGCCGGTGACCAGCGGCTTGCCGTGCCGCACGCAGGCCGCGTTGACGCAGAAGCGGGTGGCGAAGTCGTCGGTGCCGTCGAGCACCAGGGCCACGTCGCTGATCAGTTCGTCGGCCGTCGTCTCGTCGAAGGCGCCGTGGAAGCCGGCCACGAAGATGTGCGGGTTCAGCGCCGCCAGCCGGTCCACCGCCGCCTCGGGCTTGGGCCGGCCGATGTCGTCCTCGGTGTAGAGCACCTGCCGCTGCAGGTTGGAGAGGTCGACCTCATCGGGATCGGCCAGGATGATGGTGCCGACGCCGGCCGCGGCCAGGTAGAGCGCCGCGGGCGCGCCGAGGCCGCCCGCGCCGACGATCAGGGCGCTGCCGGCCTTCAGCTTCTGCTGGCCCGGGCCGCCCACCTCGCGCAGCACGAGGTGGCGGGCGTAGCGCTCGATCTCCTGGTCGGTGAACACCATGTAACTTGACCCGCCCTCCGGCCCCGGGAACATCGGGCCATGACCGCAGCGACGCTCCGCCCCTTCATCTTGGCCCTTAGCCTGGCCGGCGCAACCGCCCTCGCCTCGCAGGCCGTAGCGGCGGCCAACGATCCCGCCCCGGTGGTGGCCGCCGAGCGGGCCTTCGCCGCCGACGGCCTGGCGCTGGGCATCAGGGACAGCTTCCTGAAGCACTCGGCGCCAACCGGCATCGTGCTCAACCCGGAGCCGCAGCTCGCCCAGGCTGTCTATGGCGCGGCCCCGGCCAGCAAGACCAGGCTCGTCTGGTGGCCGCTGTGGGCCGGCATCGCGCGCTCCGGCGACCTCGGCTTCACCACCGGGCCGTTCACCGTCAACGACAAGCCGGGCGCCTGGTACTTCACCGTCTGGGCGAAACAGCCGGACGGCGGCTGGAAGTGGCTGTTCGACGGCGGCCCGCCCAGCGATTCCGCCGGCGTCGCGCCGCAGGGCTCCGCCGTCGCCTACGCCAGGGCCTCGGGCCGCCGCGCCGGCTCGCCCGCCAAGGCCATGGCCGAGGTCAGCCGCGCCGAGAGCGCCTTGGCGGTCGCCGCCAGGACCGACAGGCGGGCCGCCTTCCTGGCCGCCGTCGCCGAAGACGGCCGCATCGTCGGCTCCTCCGCCAGGCCGCCGGCCGGCCGCGCCGAGACCGAGGCCGAGCTCGCCACCCGGCCGGCCGTCATCGCCTTCTCGCCGCTCGGCGGCCAGGCGTCCTCGGCGGGCGACCTCGCCTGGACCTACGGCATGGCCCAGTGGATTGCCGAAGGCCAGACGCGCCGCGGCCACTACGTCAGGATCTGGCGCAACGACGCCGCGGGCTGGCGGCTGCTGTTCGACGAATTGCTGCCGTCGCCGGGGAAGAGCTAACGGCGGCTACGCCCGCTCGCGCTTGGCCTGCCAGATGGCGCGCTCCAGCGCCTTGGCGAACTCGTCCCGCTCGCCGGGGCTGAGCGCCGCGGCCACCGCCAGCTCGCGGCCGGAGAGCGCCAGTTTCAGCCCGACGGTGCGGCCCTCGTCCCGCTCGACCTGCACCCGGGTGAAGGCGGTCGGGCTCTCCCAGATCAGCCGCTGCTGGCGGGGGGTCTCCTGCACCACGCGGACGTCGCGCGAGGTGACCTGCACCCGCTCCACCCGCCGCGCGGCGCGGAAGCTGGCCAGGAAGGCGATGATCACCGCCACCAGGTCCAGCCCCAGGAAAATCGGCACGAAGGTCGCGCCCATGGCGATGAACACCGCCGCGCTGGCGCAATTGGCCAGGGTCACCACCGCGATCAGCACGATGAAGCCGCGCTCCGAAAGCGAGCGGTTCGGCCGGATCTCGGCGTCCATATAGAAGGCGTCGACCATCGCGGAGAGGATAGGCCCGGAAAGCGCCTTGGCGAAGGGCCCTCGCGCGGCCATTTTCACCGCCCATGGCCAAGCCCGCGACCCGTCCCAAGCGCAAGCCCCTGAAACCCGCCGAACAGGCGCGGATCGCCGAGATCTTCGCTCGCTTCGAAGCGGCCGAGAGCGACCCCCGCACCGAGCTCGACTACGCGAGCCCCTTCACCCTGCTGGTGGCCGTGGCGCTATCGGCCCAGGCGACCGACGTCTCGGTGAACAAGGCGACGGCCAGGCTGTTCCAGGTCGCCGACACGCCGCAGCAGATGCTGGCGCTGGGCGAGGCGGGCCTGAAGCCGTTCATCGCCTCCATCGGCCTCTACAACACCAAGGCCCGGAACGTCATCGCCCTCTCCCGCATCCTCATCGAGCAGTATGGCGGCGAGGTCCCCTTGGAGCGCGACAAGCTGCAGGCCCTGCCCGGCGTCGGGCGCAAGACCGCCTCGGTGGTGCTGAACGAGCTGCGTATCGAGCCGGCCATCGCCGTCGACACCCACGTGTTCCGCGTCGCCCACCGCCTGGGCCTCTCCACCGGCAAGACGCCGGACCAGGTGGAGGCCGACCTGATGGCCATCGTGCCGGACCCGCTGAAGACCCGCGCCCACCACTGGCTGATCCTGCACGGCCGCTACATCTGCGTCGCGCGCCGGCCGAAGTGCGAGGACTGCCCGGTCGCCGACCTCTGCCCCTCGCGGCATCTGTTCGTCGGGCGCTGACAAGGCCCGCCAATCCGGCTAAGTCCGCCCCCGACCTTCGCCTCCCAAGAAAGCCCTGCAATGTCCGACCTCTATGACGTGGCCGCGATCGGCAACGCCATCGTCGATGTGATCGCGCCGGCGACCGACGCGTTCCTGGCCGAGGAGGGGCTGACCAAGGGCGCCATGATCCTGGTGGACCAGGCCCGCAGCGCCGCCCTCTATCGCAAGATGGCGCAGGGCCTGGAGGCCTCGGGCGGCTCGGCGGCCAACACCGTTGCGGGCCTGGCCAGCTTCGGCGGCAAAGGCGCCTTCATGGGCAAGGTGGCCAACGACCTGCTGGGCGAGGTGTTCACCCACGACATGCGCGCCATCGGCGCCCACTTCCCCAACACCCCGCTGATCGGCGGGCCGGCGACGGCCGTCTCGATGATCAACGTCACCCCCGACGCCCAGCGCACCATGAGCACCTTCCTGGGCGCCTCGGTGCAGTTCGCCGACGACGACGTGGACCCGGCCGTCGTCGAGGCCGCCAAGATCGTCTACCTCGAGGGCTATCTGTTCGACGCCGAGCCGGCCCGGCGGGCCTTCGCCAAGGCCGCCGGCCTGGCGCACGGCGCGGGCCGCATGATCGCGCTGACGCTTTCCGACAGCTTCGTGGTGGAGCGCCACCGCGCCGGCCTCCTGGGCTTCATCGAGAGCCAGGTCGACCTGCTGTTCGCCAACGAGAGCGAGGTCACGGCGCTGTTCGAGACCACCAGCTTCGACGTAGCCGTCGAGCAGCTTCGCCAGCGCGTCACCCTGGCCGCCGTGACCTGCAGCGAGCAGGGCTCGGTGATCCTGACCCAGGGCGAGCGGCTGAGCGTCGCCGCCGAGCCGGTGGAGAAAGTCGTGGACACGACCGGCGCGGGCGACCAATACGCAGCCGGATTCATGTTCGGCCTGGCGCGGGGGCGGCCGCTGCAGCAATGCGGCAAGCTCGGCTCGCTGGCGGCGGCCGAGGTGATCTCGCACTACGGTCCGCGGCCGCAGGTCAGCCTGAAAGCGCTCGCGGCCTCCCGAGCTATTCTCTGATGAGAATAGCTCAAACTATAGAGTGGGGGCGCATCGCGCCCCGGGGGTACTAGATGGGCCGCCCAAGATGAGTCGGATTGCCGAGATCGCCCGCGACACCAAGGAGACGAAGATCCGCGTGCTCGTGGATCTCGACGGGACCGGCGTGTCCGAGATCTCCACCGGCATCGGCTTCTACGACCACATGCTGGAGAGCTTCGCCCGGCACGGCGGCATCGACCTGAAGGTCGAGACCAAGGGCGACCTGCACATCGACATGCACCACACCGTCGAGGACACCGGCATCGTGCTCGGCCAGGCGGTGAAGCAGGCGCTGGACGGCTTCAAGTCCATCCGCCGGTTCGGCCACGCCTATATCCCGATGGACGAGACCCTGACGCGGTGCGCCATCGACCTGTCGAACCGGCCCTACCTGGTCTGGAAGGTCGACTTCAAGACGCCCAAGGTCGGCGACATGGACACCGAGCTGTTCAAGGAATTCCACCACGCCTTCGCCATGAACGCCGGCGCCTGCGTGCACATCGAAACCCTCTACGGGGCCAATTCACACCACATCGCCGAGAGCGGCTTCAAGGCGCTGGCCCGGGCGCTGCGCCAGGCGGTCGAGCTGGACCCCAAGACCCACGGCCACGCGCCGTCCACCAAGGGCGTCCTCTAGGATCATCCGATGCAGACCGTCGCCCTGATCGACTACGGGTCGGGCAACCTGCGCTCGGCCGAAAAAGCCCTCAGCCGCATCGCGGACGGGGCCGCCGAGATCGTGGTCACCGCCGATCCCGAAACGATCGCCCGCGCCGACCGCGTGGTGCTGCCGGGCGTCGGCGCCTTCGCGGCCTGCATGGCGGCGCTGGAGTCGCGGTCCGGGGTCATCGAGGCGATGACGCAGGCCGTGCAGGGCAAGGGCGCGCCGTTCCTGGGAATCTGCGTCGGCATGCAGCTGCTGGCCACCCGCGGCCTGGAGTTCGGCGAGACCGCCGGCCTCGGCTGGATCCCCGGCGACGTGAAGAAGCTGCAGCCCGCCGATCCGGCCATCAAGGTGCCGCACATGGGCTGGAACACGCTGACCGGCGTCGCCGACCACCCGCTGGTCGCGCCGCTGGCCGACGGCGAGGCGGTCTATTTCACCCACTCCTTCGCCATCTTCCCGGAGGACTCCGCCGATGTGACGGCCTATGTCGAGCACGGCGGGCGGTTCCCCGCGGCGGTTGCGCGCGGCAACGTCGCCGGGGTTCAGTTCCACCCCGAAAAGTCGCAAAAGCCTGGCCTCGCGCTGCTGCAGCGCTTCCTGGAGTGGCGCCCTTGATCCTCTACCCGGCCATCGACCTGAAGGACGGCCAGTGCGTGCGCGTGGTGCGCGGCGACCTCGGGCAGGCCACCGTGTTCAATGCGTCGCCCGCCGACCAGGCCCGCGCCTGGGTCGAGGGCGGCTTCCACTGGCTGCACGTGGTCGACCTGAACGGCGCGGTGCAGGGCCAGGCGGTCAACGCCGCCGCCGTCGAGGCCATCCTGGAAGCCGTGTCGCTGCCGGTGCAGCTGGGCGGCGGCATCCGCTCCCGGGCCGACATCGAGCGCTGGATCGAGGCCGGCGTCTCCCGGGTGATCCTCGGCACCGTGGCGGTGCGTGAGCCCGAGGTGGTGCGCGCCGCCGCCAAGGCTTTCCCCGAACAGATCGCGGTCAGCGTCGACGTGCGGGCCGGCAAGGTCGCCGTGCAGGGCTGGACGGAGGACTCGGACCTCGACGCCATCACCGTGGCCAGGCGCTTCGAGGACGCGGGCGTCTCGGCGCTGATCATCACCGACATCGACCGCGACGGCACCACCATGGGCTTCAACGTCGAAACCTTCGGGGCCATCGCCGACGCGGTGACCATCCCGGTGATCGCCGCCGGCGGCCTGGCCTCGGTGGACGACATCATCCGGCTGAAGGCCCGCAAGGGCACCCCGATCGCCGGCGCGGTGCTTGGCCGCGCCCTCTACAACGGCGAGATCACCCCGTCGGAAGCCCTCAAGGTGGCGGCCTAAGGTATGCTTCGCGTCCGTGTCATACCCTGCCTGGATGTGAAGGACGGCCGCGTGGTGAAGGGCGTGCAGTTCGTCTCGCTGCGCGACGCCGGCGACCCCGTCGAACAGGCGCGGGCCTACGACGCCGCCGGCGCCGACGAGCTGATGTTCCTCGACATCACCGCCAGCCACGAGAACCGCGGGACGATCCTCGACGTGGTGGCCCGCACGGCCGACGTCTGCTTCATGCCGCTGTCGGTGGGCGGCGGCATCCGGACGGTGGAGGACGCCAGGCGCCTGTTGCTGGCCGGGGCCGACAAGATCTCCATCAACACCGCCGCCGTCGAGAGCCCGGACCTGGTCTCCGGCTGCGCCGACGCCTTCGGCAGCCAGGCGACGGTGGTGGCCATCGACGCCAAGCGGGTGGCTGATGACAGCTGGCGCGTGTTCACCTATGGCGGCCGCAAGGACACCGGCCTGAATGTCGTCGACTATGCTGTCGAAGCCGTCGCGCGCGGCGCCGGCGAGATCCTGCTCACCTCCATGGACCGCGACGGGGCCAAGATCGGCTATGACCTCGAGCTGCTGAAACAGGTCAGCTCGGCCGTGACCGTGCCGGTGATCGCCTCGGGCGGGGCGGGAAACGCCCAGCACATGGTCGAGGCGGTAAAGATGGGCGGCGCCGACGCGGTGCTCGCCGCCTCCATCTTCCACTTCGGCGAAGTCTCCATCGCCGAGGTCAAGGCCGCCATGGCCAAGGGCGGCATCCCGGTCCGCCGCACCGACATTCAAGATCAGGGGCAAGCCGCATGAGCCGCTTCGCCGAGGTCCTCGAACGCCTCGCCGCGACCATCGCCGCCCGCAAGAGCGCCGACGCGGGGGAATCCTACACCGCCCAGCTGCTCTCCGACCCGGTCCGCGCCGCCAAGAAGCTCGGCGAGGAAGCCGTCGAGACGGTGATCGCCGCGCTGGGCGCCGACAAGGGGGCCATCGCCGCCGAAAGCGCCGACCTGATCTATCACTGGCTGGTGGTGCTGGCCGCCGCCGGCGTATCGCTGGACGACGTCGCCGCCAAGCTGGAGGCCCGCGAAGGGACCTCGGGCCTGGACGAGAAGGCCTCGCGGAAGCCCTAGCCCCGCGGCTTGCGCTTCAGCGCCACGTAGAGCGCGCCGTCGCCGCCGTGGCGGCGGTGGGCTTCCGAAATCCCGGCCACGATCTGCGACAGCTGCGGGGCGGCCA
>JAQGIV010000185.1 GCA_028290945.1 Phenylobacterium sp.
TGGTGTTCGAAGACCAGGAGTCCCTGCAGGCCGCCTTCAAGCGCGGCGAGCTCAACAAGGACTTCGTCGCCGTGGTCCGCTTCCAGGGGCCCAAGGCCAACGGCATGCCGGAGCTGCACAACCTGACCCCGCCGCTGGGCGTGCTGCTCGACAAGGGGTTCAAGGTGGCGCTGGTCACCGATGGGCGGATGTCGGGGGCCAGCGGCAAGGTTCCGGCCGCGATCCACGTGACGCCGGAGGCGGCCGACGGCGGCCCGCTCGCCTGTGTCCGCGACGGCGATATCATCCGGGTCGACGCCTACACCGGGGAGCTGACCATCAAGGTCGATCCGGCGGAGCTGATGGCCCGGCCGCCTGCCGCTGTCCGCACCTCCGCCGCCGGCTACGGCCGTGAGCTGTTCGGCATGATGCGCCGCGCCGCGGGGCCCGCCGACGCCGGCGCCTGCACCCTTTACGAGGCCGCCTAGGTGAAGCCGCAGTTTGTCGGACTGGTGGGCGACGTGGGCGGCACCAACGCCCGCTTCGCCCTGGTGGACGGCGAGGGCCGTGTGCGCCACCTGCACATCTATCCGGCCCGCGACTACGGCTCGCTGGCCGAGATCGTCGCCGACTACCTGAAGCGCACCGTGGGCGGTCGCCGGCCGCCGCGGGCGGTGATCGCGGTGGCGGGCCCGGTGCTCGACGGCGAGATCACCTTCACCAACCTGGACTGGACGGTTTCCGAGGGCGACATCCTGGCGGCCTTCGAGTTCGAGGCGGTGAAGCTGCTCAACGACTTCGCCGCCCAGGCGCTGGCCTGCCCGCGGCTCGAGCGGGAGAACCTGCGGGTCATCGGCCCCCCCTTGCGCGGCGGCGGGCCGGACTGCCCGCTGGTGGTGCTGGGGGCCGGCACCGGCTTCGGCGTGGCCGGGCTGGCGCGGGGGCCGCTGGGCGACCTGGCCATCGCCACCGAGGGCGGCCATGCCGGCTTCGCGCCCACCGACGAGGTGGAGGTGGAGGTCTGGCGGCGCATGCACGCCAAGCACGGCCGGGTCTCCATCGAGCGGCTGCTTTCGGGCTCGGGCCTGTTCGAGCTCTACGGCATTCTCTGCGAGATCGGCCAGAGCGCCGGGACCTGCGGCGACGAGATGGCGGTGATGGAGGCTGCGGCGGCCGGCGATCGCCAGGCGGCCCTGGCGCTCGACCGGTTCTGCGCCATCCTGGGCTCGGTGGCCGGCGACCTGGCGCTCAGCTTCGGGGCGCGCGGCGGGGTGTTCGTCTCCGGCGGCATCGCCCCGCGGATGGCCGAGCGGCTGGCCGCCGGCCCGTTCCGCGAGCGCTTCGAGGCCAAGGGCCGGCTAAGGGAGTTCGTGGCGGAGATCCCCACGGCGCTGGTGCTGCACCCCTATCCGGCGCTGCTGGGCGCCGCGCGCGAGCTCGAGCAGATGGAGCGGCTATGACGCTGGAGGAGATCCTCGCCCGCGCCCCGGTGATCCCGGTGCTGGTCATCGAGGACGCCGCCCACGCCGTGCCGCTGGGCCGCGCCCTGGTGGCCGGCGGCCTGAGCGTGCTGGAGGTGACCTTCCGCACCGAGGCGGCCGCCGGCGCCATCAAGGCGATGATCGCCGAGGTCGAGGGCGCGATCGTCGGCGCGGGCACCGTGCTGGACGCCCCGATGCGCCAGGCCGCCGCCGACCTGGGCTGCCAGTTCGCCGTCTCGCCCGGCCTGATCCCCGGCGAGCGGCCGCAGGGGCCCGTGCCGCTCTTGCCCGGCGTCGCCACCGCCACCGAGCTGATGGCGGGCCTCGCCGCCGGCTTCGAGCTGTTCAAGCTGTTCCCGGCCAATGTGGCCGGCGGGACCGGGGCCCTGAAGGCCTTCCACAGCCCGTTCGCCAAGGCCCGCTTCTGCCCGACCGGCGGGGTCAGCGCGGCCAATGCGGCGGAGTACCTGGCGCTGCCCAACGTCGCCTGCGTCGGCGGCAGCTGGGTCGCCCCCGCCGATGCGGTGAAGGCCGGCGACTGGGACCGCATCACCCGGCTGGCGCGAGAGGCCTCGGCGCTGCGGCCCTAGGATCCAAACTCTTATGATCGTCATCCCCGGCCTTGTGCCGGGGACCCAGAAACGCGGGCGGCTGATCAGCTCGCGCGAACCTTTCCGCATCGGTGCTTCTGGGTGGCCGGGACAAGCCCGGCCATGACGGACGGGATATTGATCTAGCGCCCGGCGAAGTTCCCCGGCCGGCGCTCGGCGACGGAGCGGACGCCTTCCTTGTAGTCCTCGGTGTCCCTGAGCCAGCCCTGCTCCACGGCCTCCTTGTCGGTCTGGGCGCGGACCGCGGCGGCGACGTCGCCGCGCAGGGTCTTGCGGGTGGAGACGATGGCCAGCGGCGCGTTCTCGGCGATCTCGCTGGCCAGCCTGAGCGCCGCGGCCCGCAGGTCCTCCAGGGGGACGACCTCGTCCACCAGGCCCCATGGCAGACCCTCTTCCGCCTTCACCCGGCGGCCGGTCAGGCACATCAGCTCGGCCTTGGTGGGTCCGATCAGGCGCGGCAGGGTGTAGGTCAGGCCGAAGCCCGGATGGAAGCCGAGCTTGACGAAATTGGCCGCGAACCTGGCGTCCGGCGAGGCGACGCGGAAGTCGGCCATCACCGCCAGCCCAAGGCCCGCGCCCACCGCCGCGCCCTGCACGGCGGCCACGATCGGCTTCTTGGCGGAGAACAGCCGCACCGCCTCGTCGTAGAGCGGATTGACCGCGCCCAGGCCGCCCTGGTCCTCGCGCCGCACCAGGTCGGCGCCGGCGCAGAAGTTCTTGCCGGCGGCCTGCAGAACCGAGCAGCGCAGCTCGATCTCGCCGTCGATGGCGTCGAAGGCGTCGGCCAGGTCGCGCATGAACTCCACGGTGACGTGGTTGTGCGGCGGCCGGTCGATGGTCACCACCGCCACGTGGCCCACAGCCGCCACGCTGACGTGGTCGCCGAAAGTCGATTTCATTTCCTCGTCCCCAAAAGATTGCGGGCCACCACCCACTTATGGACCTCGGTGGGCCCGTCGTAGATGCGCATGGTGCGGAGCTTGGCCTGCATCAGGGCGAGCGGCAGCTCCTTGGTCATGCCCATGGCCCCGAACGCCTGCATGGCCCGGTCGAGCGTCTCGAAGGCCATCTCGGTGGCGTACCACTTGATCATGCTGATCTCGTTGCGGACATCGAGGCCGCGGTCGAGCTTCCAGGCGCAGTGGTAGGTCATCAGCCGGGTGGCGTGGATCTTGGTGGCGGCCTCGGCCACCCAGAACTGGATGGCCTGGCGCTCGCTGAGCGGGGTCCCGAAGGTCTTCCGCTGCGGGGCGTATTCGATGACCATGTCCAGCGCCCGCTGCGCCATGCCCACCGACCAGGCGGCCATCTGGATGCGCCGGGTGCCAAGCCGGGTCTGCATGGGCGCAAAGCCCGCGCCTTCCTGGCCCAAGAGCTTCCAGCCCTCGACCCGACAGTCCTCGAGGGCGATCTCGTAGGTGTAGGCGCCGCCGATCATCGGGATGCGGCGCAGCACGTTGAAGCCCGGCGTGCCCTTGTCCACCAGGAAGGCCGAGATGCCGCCGCGGGCGCGCTTCTCCTGGTCGGTGACCGCCATCAGGATGGTGAAGTCGGCGTGGTCGGCGCGCGAAATCCAGATCTTCCGACCGTTGATTATCCAATCATCTCCGTCCCTTACGGCGCGCGTGGTCATGCTGGCCGGGTCGGATCCGGCGCCCGGCTCGGAGATGCCGATGGCCGAGACGGTCTTGCCGGCGACGTAGGGCGCCAGGTAGGCGACGCGCTGTCGCTCGTCGACGGTCTGCATCAGCATCCGCAGGTTCGGGCTGTCCGGCGGCAGGGTGTAGGGCGTGACGCAGCGCCCGATCTCCTCCTCGACCCCGACCATGGCGGTCATCGGCAGGTCGGAGCCGC
The DNA here is from genome assembly GCA_028290945.1 of Phenylobacterium sp. Taxonomy (GTDB): domain Bacteria; phylum Pseudomonadota; class Alphaproteobacteria; order Caulobacterales; family Caulobacteraceae; genus Phenylobacterium. The sequence continues at coordinate 3,926 of JAQGIV010000185.1, forward strand.
CGACATCCTCCGGGGCGTCCAGGCCGAACAGGCCGAGCTCGCCGGCGATCTTGTCGAGGCGGGCCTGATCCTCGGGCGCCAGGCCCAGCCCCTTGCCCTCGGCCTCGCGGGCCAGCACCGCGGCCTCCAGCGGCATCAGCTCGTCCTTCACGAACCGCGCCACCAGGTCCTTGAGCATGCGGTGCTCTTCGGCGAGTTCGAAGTCCACTGGCGTTCCCCCACGTGGTTCTGATCTTATCGGCGATCATAAGCAGCCTGAGCCGGCAGGGGATAGATCACGTGGCGGAAGCGAAGCGATTGGCCGGCAAGGCCACGGGGCCGCTGGCGGGAATCCGCATCCTCGACCTGACCAGCGTGGTCAACGGCGCCTATGGCACCCAGATCCTCGCCGACCAGGGCGCCGACGTGATCAAGCTGGAGGACCCGGGCGGCAATCGCGGCGACGGCGGCGACATCATGCGCTGGGCGGGCCGCGTCCCGGAGGGCGCCCCGCGCGACCTCGGCCCGATCTTCCTGACCATCAACCGCAACAAGCGCTCCATCGTCCTCGACATGAAGCAGGACAGCGCCAAGCGGGCGATCCGCCGGCTGATCAAGTCGTGCGACGTGTTCGCGGCCTCGGTCCGCTACGACGGACTGAAGCGGCTGGGCCTCGCCTACGAGGACGTCGCCGCCATCCGGCCGGACATCGTCTATGTGCACGCGGCCGGCTACGGCTCGGACGGCCCCTACGCGGGCGAACCCGCTTACGACGATCTGATCCAGTCGGCGTCCGGCCTCGCCGACATCCTGCCGCGCGTCGACGGCGATCCGACCCCGCGCATCCTGCCGACCCTGGTGGCGGACAAGGTCTCGGGCCTGTTCCTCAGCCAGGCGGTGACGGCGGCCCTGCTGCACCGGGCGCGCACCGGCGAGGGCCAGTTCGTCGAGGTGCCGATGCTGGAGTGCGTGACCAGCTTCCTGCTGGTCGAGCACATGTACGAACAGACCTACGACCCGCCGACCGGCCAGTGGGGCTACATCCGGGTGGTCAATCCCAACCGCAAGCCGTTCAAGACCAAGGACGGCTACATCGGCCTCCTGCCCTACACCGACAAGCAGTGGGACCAGTTCTTCGAGGCGGCCGGCATGGGCGAGACGCTGGCCAGGGATCCCCGCTTTTCCGACTACTTCACCCGCATGAAGCACATCAGCGAGCTCTATGGCCTGGTGGAGCAGGCGGCGGCCACCAAGACCACCCAGGAGTGGCTCGACGTGCTGAAGCCGCTGTCGATCCCGGTGGTGAAGACCAACCGGCTGGACGAGCTGCCCGACGACCCGCACCTCAAGGCGGTGGACTTCTTCCAGACCTACCAGCACCCCGAGCTCGGCCGGTACGTGTCGATGCGCCCGCCGGTGAAGTTCTCCAAGACGCCTGCCAACATCCGCCGCCATCCGCCTCGGCTCGGCGAGCACACCGCGGAGGTGCTGGCCGAGGTGAGCGAGGGCGAGGAAGCCTAGGCAAGCCGCGGGAGTCGCCTAAACTGTCGCCAACACCGGGCGCAGACCCGGGGTTGGGAGGATTGCCATGAGCCCGCGCGCGCTCGCCTACGCCGTTTCCATGTTCGCCGTGCTGGCCGCCGCGCCCGCCCTGGCGCAGGGCCCCAAGGCCTTCCACGCGCCGCACAACGCCTTCGGCCAGCCGGACCTCTCCGGCGTCTGGACCAACGCCACCATCACCCCACTCACCCGCCCCCAGAAGTTCGGCGCGCGCAACGTGCTGACCAAGGAGGAGGCCGCCGCCGCCGAGGCCGCCACCCAGGCCCAGATGAAGCGCGCCGATGCGCCCACCGATCCGAACCTCAAGGTCACCGACCTGAAGAACGCCGACTGCGGGCCCGACGGCATCTCCGGCTTCAACTGCGGCTACAACCAGGGCTGGAAGGATCCCGGCACCGCCGTCGTCGACATCAATGGCGAGAAGCGCGCCTCGATCATCGTCGCGCCGGCCGACGGCCGCTTCCCGCCGATGACGCAGGAGGCGCAGGCGAAGATGCGCGAGCGGATGGCCAAGATGCGGGCCGGCGGCTTCTACGACGGGCCGGAAGCCCGTGCGGCGGGCGAGCGCTGCCTGGTGGGCTTCGGCTCCACCGGCGGGCCGCCGATGCTGCCGGTGATGTACAACAACAACTACCAGCTCGTGCAGACCAAGGATGAGGTGATCATCGTCGTCGAGATGGTCCACGACGTGCGCCACATCCGGTTGAACGCCAGCCACGGGCCGGCGGGCATCCGCCAGTGGATGGGCGACAGCGTCGGCCACTTCGAGGGCGACACCCTGGTCGTGGAGACCGTCGGCATGCGGCCGGAGGAAGGCATGCGCGGCGCGATGTCGGACAAGGCCAAGGTGACCGAGTGGTTCACCCGCATCGCACCGAACAAGATCCTCTACCGCTTCAAGCTGGAGGACCCGGCGACCTACACCGCCCCGATCACCGGCGAGATGGCGCTGAACCCGGCCAAGGGGCAGGTCTTCGAATACGCCTGCCACGAGGGCAACTACGCCATGAGCTCGATCCTCGCCGGCGCCCGCGCCGCCGAGAAGGACGGCCGCCCCTACGACATCGCCGGCGGCCAGGGCGGCGAGGGAAACTAGCCGCTCTTTCTGACTAGACCGGTGCGAACACCGGCGCCGGCGGGCCGCCTTCGGTCGGCTGGAACTGCACCTTCACGCGCATGCCGATGGCCAGCCCGTCGGCCGCCACGCCGACGAAATTGGTCAGCACGGCCGGGCCTTCGTCGAGGGTGACGTAGCCGATGGCGTAGGGGCCGGAGGGCGAGCGGTGCATGACGGAATAGGTGTAGATCACGCCCTCGCCGGGGCTCTCTTCCCAGACGGTCTCGCCGCTGTCGCAGAACGGGCAGTAGGTGCGCGGATACCAGTGCGCCTGGCCGCAGGCGACACAACGCTTGATCAGGAAGCGGCCCTCGGCGGCCGCATCCCAGAACGGCTTGGTCTCGACGCTGACCGCCGGCGGCGGGATCGGCCGGGTCATCGGGGCGGGCCGGGTTTCGGTCTCCGACATTCTCAAGCCTCCCGTTCCAGGACCACCGTGGCCGAGGCGTGGCGCGTGCCGAGCGAGCCGCCGGTTCCGTGGGCGATGGCCAGATCGCAGTTCGCCACCTGCACCTTGGGATGGGCCTCGCCGCGCAGCTGGCGCACCGCCTCGATCACCTTGGTGATGCCGCCGCGGTTGGTCGGGTGGTTGTTGCACAGCCCGCCGCCGTCGGTGTTGAAGGGCAGCTTGCCCACCCCGGAGATCAGGCCGCCGTCGGCGACGAACCGGCCGCCCTCGCCCTTCTCGCAGAAGCCCAGGTCCTCGATCTGGATCAGCACCGTGATGGTGAAGCTGTCGTAGATCGAGGCGTACTTGATGTCGGCCGGCGTCACGCCGGCCTCGTCGAAGGCGCGCGGGCCGGACCAGACCGCGCCGGAGTGGGTGAGGTCCAGGTCGCGGCCGCCCATCTGGCCCTTGGGCGCCTCGCCGGCGCCGATCACCTTCACCTTGGGCCGGTTCAGGGTCCTGGCGATCTCCGGGCTGGTGACGATCAGGGCGCCGCCGCCATCGGTGACCACGCAGCAGTCCAGCAGGTGCAGCGGGTCGGCGATCATCCGCGAATTCACCACCTCCTCGACGGTGACCACGTTCTTCAGGAAGGCGTGCTCGTTCCACTGGGCGTGGTGGGAGGCGGCGACCTTGATCCAGGCCAGCTGCTCGGAGGTGGTGCCGTACTCATGCATGTGGCGCATGGCGCACATGCCGTAGGTGTTGTGCGTCGAGCCGCCGTAGATGTTCTCGAAGCCGGCTTCCGGCGGGCCGTCGGAAAGGCCGGGCGAGGCGCCGGCCGCCATCCGCGCGCCCGGCCGGTTGCCGCCGTTGCGGGGACGGCCGGCCAGGGTGATCAGCGCCACGCTGCACTTGCCCGCCGCGATCGCCTCCGCCGCATGGCCCACGTGGACGATGTAGGAGGAGCCGCCGGTCTCGGTGGAATCCAGGTGGCGGACGTTCTTCAGGCCCATGTAGTCGATCATCGACAGGCCGCCGAACCCCGGCGCGTCGCCGGCGCAGAAGTAGCCGTCCACGTCGCGCCTGGAGAGGCCGGCGTCGGCCAGCGCCCCCATGGCGCATTCCATGTGCAGTTGCGGGGTCGACGTATCGGGGGCGTCGCGGAGCGGATGCTCGTACGCCCCCATGATGTAGGCCCTGCCCTTGATGCTCATGCGCCGGCGCCTTCCTTCAGCGCCGCGATGCGCGCGTCGCGCAGCGCCGTGCGGCGGACCTTGCCGGCGTCGTCGCGCAGCGGCTCGTCGACGAACTCGAAGGAGCGCGGCTGCTTGTAGGGGACCAGCCGCTCGGCCAGGTGCGCCTTCAAGGCCTCGGGATCGACCTTGCCCTTGGCCTGGATGATGGCGTGGATCCGGTTGCCGAGGTCGTCGTCGGGAATGCCGATCACCGCGCAGGACTGCACGGCCGGGAACTCCTCCAGCGCCGCCTCGACCTCGGCCGGATAGACGTTGGAGCCGCCCACCAGGATCATGTCGGTGCGCCGGTCGGCCAGGTAGAGGTAGCCCTCCTCGTCGAACCAGCCGATGTCGCCAAGGCTCTCCCAGCCGCCGGCCAGGGTCTTGGCCTCGGCGCCCAGGTATTTGTAGGTCGGCGGCGTATCGGCCGCGCGGCGCATGTAGATCTCGCCGGTCTGGCCGGCGGGCAGCCGCTGGCCGTCCTCGCCCACGGCCATCATCTCGCCGGCGGTCACCTTGCCCACCGAGCCCTTGTGGGTCAGCCACTCGGCGCCGGAGATGATGGTCACCGCCTGGGCCTCGGTGCCGGCGTAGAGCTCCATCACCACCTCGGGGCCGACCCAGTGGATGAAGGCCTCCTTCAGCCAGGGCGGGCAGGGCGCGGCCAGGTGCCAGAGCGTGCGCAGCGACGACAGGTCGTACTTGGCGCGGACCTCGTCGGGCAGGTGCCAGATGCGGTTCATCATGGTCGGCACCAGATAGACCCAGGTGGCGCGGCGCTTCTCGATCTCGGCCAGGGTGGTCTCGGGATCGAACCTGGGCATCAGCACCAGGTGGCAGCCGATGGTGGTGGAGGCCATCATCATGCCGAACCCGGCGTTGTGGTAGAGCGGCGCCGGCAGGACGGCGATGTCGGAGGCGGTCAGCCGCCAGCCGCCGACCTCGGGGCTCTCCTTGGGCGTCACGCCCGGCTGGCCGGCCAGGATCAGCTTCGGCCGCCCCGTGGAGCCGCCGGAGGTGGGCGCCTTGGAGATCGGCGGCACCAGGTCCGGGACCGGGCCCGCGTCGTCGGACAGGGCCAGCAAGGCCTCGACGGTGAGCAGCGGGACGGCGATCCGGTGCTTGAAGTCGGCGATGACGATGGGGGTCCTCGCCAGCTCGATGATCGCCTCCAGCTCGCCCTTCGGCAGGCGGAACGACACCGGCTGCGGCGTCGCGCCGGCCTTCCAGACGCCATAGCAGGCCTCCACGAAGCCGGTGCTGTTGGGCAGGCCGAGGGTGACCAGGTCGCCCTGTTTCACCCCCAGCGACTGCAGCGCCCGGCAGATGCGGTTGGCGCGGGCGTCGAGCTGGGCGTAGCTCAGCGTCTGGTCGCCGCAGGTGACGGCCGGCGCGTCGGGCTGCGTCGCCGCGTGCTGGCTGAGCTTGGCGCCCAGGGAAATCATTTCGGGGACGTCTGGGGAAATCGTCGCGTCGGCCATGCAATGTCTTCGTCTGAAACGGGCTGGGGCGGACCCCCGCTGAAATGCGGCCGCCACTCTCCCCATCCGGCGGTGGCTCCGCAAGCCCTTGCCTTCCGCCGCGTCGGGTCCCCACCTCCGACCTGTACGGCCCGCTGCGAGGGATCTTCGACCATGATGCAAGGCAACCAGGCCGCGGAGTTCACGCGCCGCCAGCAAGGCATGCTGCCGGGCGAGCTCGGCATCGAATGGCAGGTGGTGGCCCAAGGCGAGGCCGCCGGCCGCTTCACCGCCACCCGCAAGCACATGGCGCCCAACGGCTTCCTGCACGCCGCCTCGGTGATCTGCCTGGTGGACAGCGCCTGCGGCTACGCCTGCGTGGCGAGCTTGCCCGAGGGCGCCAGCGGCTTCACCACCATCGAGCTGAAGGCCAACTACCTGGGCACCGCCAAGGAAGGCGAGGTGGTCGCCTGCACCGCGCGCCTGGCCCACGCCGGCCGCTCGACCCAGGTCTGGGACGCCGAGGCCGTCAACGAAACCACCGGCAGGACCATGGCCCTGTTCCGCTGCACCCAGCTGGTGCTCTGGCCGAAGTAGGGATGCGCAGAGGGAGGGAGGCGAACCCTCGCTATGCATTTGCCTAGAGCGCCCAACCCGGTCTGGGCTAGGTTCACCTCGCTTCCGCGGCCGTCGAGAAGGCCACTATCGGATAGATGGAACTGGAATTTCGTGGTCCGCCCCAGCGTTCGCAGCATGATCCACGACGCCGCGATGAAGGTGTTCACTGGACGCGGCTTCTATGGAAGCAGCGTTCAGGACATTACCGACACTGCGGGGGTTCCGAAGGGATCCTTCTACAATCATTTCAAGAGCAAAGAGGCGCTGGCGGCGGAAATCCTGACCGCCTACGGCGAAGGAACGACCGATCGCGGCATCCTGATCGACACCGATGTTCCCCCGCGGGTCCGGCTGGAAAAGCATTTCGCGGCGCTGAACGCCTATTTCTCCATCTGCACGGACGGCTGCCTGATCGGGAAGTTCATGGCCGAGGTTTCCGGCGAGACGCCGGAAATTCGCGTGAGGCTTGTCGAGGTCCTCGAGCGGTGGGGCGAGCAGCTTTCATCGGCGATCGCGGATGGCCAACGGGACGGCTCCATCCGCAAGGATCTCAAGCCCGACGAGCTCGCGGCGTTCCTGATCGACTCTTACGAAGGCGCGATCCTGCGAACCCGCGTGGAGGAAAATCCGCGCGCGTTGCGATCTTTCAGCGAAATCGTCTTTTCGACCATCCTGACCTGATTCCTACCTCTTGAATGTCCAAGACGACCGGTCATATTGACCATCGTTACGCATCTGGAGGAAACCATGGCCACGATGTCATCCGAGAACGCCAAGGCGACGGTCCTCAAGGCCTTCGACGCGCTGTTCAACCGGCGGGACTACGCCAAGGCGTCAGAATATTGGTCTGAGGGCTACATCCAGCACAGCGCCCATATTCCCCCGGGGCGAGACGGCCTGTTCGGCCTGGTGCGTTCGATGCCCGACACCCTGCGCTACGAGAACCACCTGGTTCTGGCGGAGGGCGACGACGTGATGCTGCACGGGCGGTTCACCGGGCACGCCGGTCCGCGGCCGTGGCTCGCCGCCGACAGACTGCGGTTGGAAGACGGGCTCCTGGTGGAACATTGGGACGTCCTGGCGGATGAGCCGACGAAAGCGGAATCGGTGAGCGGCCTGCCGGCGATCGGCGACGCTTTTGCGCCGCCGGAGCTTTCTCCGACGGCCGGGATGACGGCCTCTGCCTTGACTGTGGAACAGGCGCGAAAAATCACCGCTCCGCTGTACGACGCCCTCAATCGGCCGTCCGAGAAGGACGTATCCGCGCTGCTGGCCGAGGCGGCGTTGCCGGACTATCGATCGCATCGCACGAACGACGCGTGGGTGTCGCGCGATCAGCTCGCCGCCGTCTTCAAGACCATCGGCGCGGCGGTTCCCGACCTGCGCTGGACGGTCGAGGACATCAAGGTCCTCGGCGATCAGATCGTGGTCCGCGGCCGGGCCACGGGCACGCCCGTCGGCGAGTTCTGGGGGGCCAAGCCAACCGGGAAAGGCTTCGACACGATGGCGATCGACATATTCACGGTGCGGAACGGCAAGCTGGCAAATGCCTATCACGTCGAGAATTGGATCGAAGCGCTGCAGCAGATCGGCAGTCGGACGAGCTGAACGGATTGGCCCGCCCGATCCGGCGCTTGCAGCGGCGTGGCCGTTTGACTAGGTTCCGCCGCTCACTCGGCAGGCCCTCTTCGACGAGCGCCCTGCACCCGGTCCGGAGAGGTGGCTGAGTGGTCGAAAGCACCGCACTCGAAATGCGGCGTGCCTTTACGGGCACCGTGGGTTCGAATCCCACCCTCTCCGCCATTCCTGCTTCGCCCTGCGGGCTTCGCAGGATTGGCGTCCCGCTAAGGGGCGAAGCAGGGCTGCCGCTTCACGCGGATCACTCGGCCTCGGCGCGCGCGACGCGGCCCAGCATCATCAGGCAGACGGCGGCGATGAGCGCCACCGGCGTCATGGCCAGGAACACCTGGCCGGGCGTCGCCCCGGCGCTGCGCAGGCCGCCGGCGATCAGCGGGCCGGCGATGGAGCCGAGGCGGCCGATCCCGATCGCCGCCCCGGCGCCCGCGGCGCGCCACTGCGGCGGATAGAGCTGCGGCGGCAGGGCGTAGAGCGCGAACTGCGCGCCCACCACCATGAATCCGGCGAGCGCCGACAGCGCGAAGATCGGTCCGGCGTGCACCGCCAGCGCCAGGCCGCCCATGGCCGCCGCCAGCACCAGGTAGGCGAGCGTCAGCGGCCAGCGCCAGCCCAGCCGGTCGCTCACCGCGCCGAGCGCCAGGGTGCCGATGACCGCCCCGGTGTTGAAGGCCATGGCCGCGGCGAAGCCCTCGGACGCGGCCAGTCCCTTGTCGACCACGAGGGTCGGCAGCCAGTTCAGCGACAGGTAGAGGATGGTCACCGTGGGCGCGAACACCGCCCAGAGCAGCAGGGTCGCGGCGGCGCGCCCCTCGCCCATCAGCGCGCGCAGCAGGTTGCGGTCGGCCGTGGGCTCGGGCGCCGGGCGGGTTTCGGGCAGCAGCATCAGCGCCACCGGGACCAGCACCAGCGGGGCCAGGCCGCCGGCCAGGAAGATCATGCGCCAGTCGAGCTGCGGCCCGGCCAGCCGGGCGATCAGGGCCGCGACGATGCCGCCCGCCGGCATGCCGCAGAAGATGGCGGTGATGGTGGCGCCGCGCCGGCCGGGCGGGCTGATCTCGGCGGCCAGGGTCGCCAGGTTGGGCATGGCCCCGCCGAAGCCGAGGCCGGTGGCGAAGCGGGCGAGGAGCAGCATCTCGTAGGAAGTGCTCGCCGCCGTGGCGAGGGAGAACAGGCCGAAGGCGGCCAGGGCGGCGACCAGCACGGGCTTGCGGCCCAGCCGGTCGGACAGCCAGCCGCCGATCAGGGCGCCCAGCACCAGGCCGATGGTCGCCGCGCTGGCCGCCCAGCCCTGCTGCGCAGGGTCGAGCCCGAGCTCCCGCACCAGCTTGGGCGCGGCGATCCCGAAGGACTGGATGTCGTAGCCCTCGATGGAGGCGATCAGGAAGCAGACGAACACCACCAGGCCCGCGCCGGCGCGCCACGTCACTTTGTCGGCCACGGCCGTCATAGGCTTTTCCCCCCGTCCCGCGCACAGCATGCCGTGGGCGCCGCGCGCCGTCACCCCCGCGCCGGCCGCAGCAGCCCGTGGGGCTGGCGTCGGATCGGCCCGGGCCGCAGGATGGCCGTCAACGCTTGCGCGAAGAAGGGCGGCCGATGTTCGAGACCAGCTACGAGACCCTCCTCTGCGACAGCCCACGCCAGGGCGTGGCGCGGATCACGCTGAACCGGCCGCAGGCGATGAACGCCTATTCGTTCGCCATGACCCAGGAGCTGCAGGCGGCGATCGCGGCGTTCCGGGATGACGATGGGCTGAGGGCCCTGCTGGTCACCGGGGCCGGCGAGCGCGCCTTCTGCACCGGCGGCGACATCGGCGGGAGCGAGCCGGAGCATTCGCGGGCGGTGGCGGCCGCGCCCATGGGCCATGGGCGGGAGATGCGCGACGGGATGCAGGCGGTGGTGCTGGCGCTCAGGCGCCTCGACAAGCCGTCGGTGGCGATGATCCGCGGCTATGCGGTGGCGGGCGGCCTGGCGCTGGCGCTGGCCTGCGACCTGCGCGTGGCCGCGGCGTCGGCCAAGCTCGGCGACACCTCCAACAAGGTGGGCCTGCTGCCCGACGAGGGCGGGGCCTGGCTGTTCCCGCGGGCCATGGGCTTCGACCGGGCGCTGAAGATGAGCCTGCTGCACGAGATCTACGACGCGGCGACCGCCGAGCGGCTGGGCCTGGTCACCGAGGTGGTGGAGGACGCCGGGCTGGAGGCCCGCGCCCTGCTGCTCTGCGAGACCCTGGCGGCCAAGGCGCCGCTGGCCGTGCGGCTGACCAAGATGATGATGGCCAAGGCCCTGGAGACCAGCCTCGAGGCCTCGATGGTGGACGCCCAGGTGGCGGTGATGGTCACCAACCCCAGCGCCGACGTGCGCGAGGGGATCGCCGCCTTCCGCGAGAAGCGGCCGCCGAAGTTCAAGGGCAGCTAGGGCGTCAGCTGCAGCCCGGCTCACGCGGTCGTGCGAGCAATTGCTCGCGGTTGGCCCGCAGGTCCGCCCCGTGGCGGGCGTGCGGATAGGGCTCGTTGCCGCGCAGGCCGCGCCAGAGCGCCTGGTTGAAGGCGGCGGTGTCCAGCCGGTCCTCGGCGTGGAAGTCCTGGCCCTGCATGGCCGCGCTCCACCAGGCGGCGTCATGCGCCGGCCTGGCCAGGCAGGCCTCGCGGGCCGGCGGCAGCGGCAGCTGGGTGCTGCGCAGCACGGCCGGCACGCGGGCCTCGAAGCGCCAGTCGGCCGCGGCCTTGATGTCGAACACATCGGCCATCGGCTCGGCCATGGCGTCGTTGAGCCCGAGCGGGGCCGTCCCCAACACGGCCTCCATGGTGCGGATCAGGTCGACGGTGGTGTAGCGGGTGCTGACCACCGCGGCCTGCTTCACATAGGGCCCGGCGATGAAGGCCACCGAGCGGTGGGCGTCCACGTGGTCGGGACCGTCCTGGGCGTCGTCCTCGACAACGAAGATCAGGGTGTCCTTGGCGAAGCGGCTCCTGGCCACCTTCTCCACCAGGAGGCCCACGGCATAGTCGTTGTCGGCCAGCTGGGTCTCCACGGTGTTCACCCCGTCGATGGCCTGGCCGAAGGAGCCAGTGTGGTCGTGCGGGAAGCGGACCAGCATCAGGTTGGGCGCCTGGCCTGTGGCCGCGAAGGCGTCGAACTCCCGCTCCCATTCGCGGTAGCGCCAGAAGTCCGGGAAGGCCTGGTCGAAGGCGCGGAAATAGGGGTCGCTGATGGTCAGCAGCGAGCGGTTGGCGGCGTAGAACACGGTGCGCTTGGACTTCCACGGCTCGCGGTCGAGCGGCAGCTGGGCCGCGCCCGCCTCGCGGTCGTAGCGCGACAGGTCGCCGTAGAAGCCCCAGTTGCGGACGCTGAGGCCGGCGCGCAGCGCGCCGTCCCAGATGTAGCCGGCGCCGGCCTCGCCGTCGGGCCCGTCGGGCGCGGCCACGTCGCGGACGCCGGCCAGGATGTTCGGGTCGTCGGGCGTGACCGGATTGGCCGCCTTGCGCGCCGCCAGGGTGGCCAGCGCCACGTTGACATAGCGGTTGGTCCCCTCCTGGTCGTACTGCAGGCCGCGGGTGGCGTAGTTGACCGGCGCCTCGCGCTCGGTCCAGTCGTTGGTGCGCGCCGCCGTGGTCCAGTTCCAGCCGGTGTTGCTGCTCTCGCCACTGTCGAAGAACCGGTCGAGGGTGACGAACTGGCGGGCCAGCGCATGCTGGTTGGGGGTCATCGCCCTGCCGAACAGGGCGAGCTTCGGATCGCCGTCGCCGACCTCCAGGTCGCCCAGCAGCTGATCGTAGGTGCGGTTCTCCTTCACGATGTAGATCACGTGGCGGATGTGCTGGCGCAGGAAGGCCATGGTCGCCTCGCCGCGGCCGGCCTCGCGGGCGCCGGGGAAGCGGTCGTTCTGCGCCACCTGCCGGGTCAGGCGACCGAGCTCGGCGGGACCGGGCGTGGGCAGGGTCAGGAAGCCCGCCTTCTCCAGCTGCCAGACATATTGGTTGGTCGCGCGGCAGGGGTTCTGCGCCGCCTTCACGGTGGACAGGGTGTTGCGGCAGTTGCCGGGATTGGGGCCGGGGTTGGACTTGCCGTTGACCACATAGATCTGCCGCCCGTCGGGGCGCATGGCGACGGCGGTGGGATACCAGCCGGTGGGGATCAGGCCCACCACCTCCGAGGCCGCCGCCCTGGCGGGCCTGTCGTCGGCGTCGCGGGGCCTGGCCCTGGCGGATCCGAGGCCGGCGGCGCGGTCGCTGAGCTTGACCACGGCGACGGCGTTCAAGCCGCCGTTGGCGGCCAGCAGGGTGCGGCCGTCCGGCGACAGGGCGAGGCTGTTGGTCCCGGCGCCGCCCAGGTGGCCGGGGCGGGGCAGCACGGCGCGCGGCGCCGCAGTGGGGATGGTCTCCAGGAGGCGGTCCTGCGCCGGATCGATCACCGCCACGGCGTCGGTGTTGTCGAGCGCGGCGTAGAGCCGGCCGCCGCGGGCCGTGGCCAGCAGGGCCACGGGCTGGCCGCGGGTGCGGATGCGCGGCCCGACGCGCAGGCCCTTGGGCCCGAGGGTGAGGGCGATCACCTGGCGGTCGCGCTCGCTGGCCACATAGGCCTTGCGGTTGGAGGTCCAGGCGACGGCGCGCGGGAAGGTGCCGCCGGCCAGGCCCTTGCCGGGCCGCAGGTCGAGTTCGGAGACCGCGCCGGAGGCCAGGTCGATCAGGCTGACGGAGTCGTTCTGGATATTGGCGACCAGCAGCCGCCGGCCATCGGGGCTGACCGCCAGGCCGGCCGAGGCGGGCTTCACCATCAGGCCGAGCCCGGCCTTGTGGCCGAGCGGGAAGGTGCGGGCCTTCTGGAAGCCGCCGGCCGCGGCCTGGAACTCGATGACGTTGTCGTCGACGCCGCCGGAAACGTAGAACCGCTGGCCGGAGGGCGCCCAGCCGAGGCCCAGGAAGCTGTCCGGGACCTGGATCACCTGGCGCTTGGCGGGCGCTGCCCCGGTCACGTCATAGACGAAGACATATTCGGCGGAGCGGTCGGGGATCGCCTTGCCGTCGGCGCCGCTGTTGCGGTTGAAGCCGCTGGTCAGGATCAACAGCGTCTTGCCGTCCGGCGACAGGGCCACGGCCGAGGCCTGGCCGGCGGTGAACTGCGGCAGGCCGGGCAGGTCGGGGTTCAGCGCCTGGAACAGCGCCCCTTGCGCCGCGGTGGGCGTGATCGAGAAGCCGGTGGGCGTCGGCTCGCCCGCCTGCAGCGCCTGGCCGTGCGCGGCCGTGCCGATCAGCCCGATGGCCGCGGCCGCAGCCGCCCAACCCCGATATCCCATCGCGCTTCTCCCCAGACGCTGCGAGCGGCGAAGCTAGCCGGCATAGGCGACAATCGTGCAAGCTCCGATCGGCGGCGGGAGGCGCGGCGGCTATGGCGGAGGTGGTGGTGGTCGGCGCGGGCAACGCGGCCTTCGCGGCGGCGGTCTCGGCCGCCGAGCAGGGCGCGCGGGTCACCGTGCTGGAGCGCGCGCCGGAGCCGCTGTCGGGCGGCAACACCCGCTTCACGGCCGGCGCCATGCGCTTCGCCTACGACGGGGTGGACGACCTGCGCCGGCTGATGCCGGACCTGACCGACCAGGAGGTGGCCGCCACCGACTTCGGCGCCTACACGGAAAGCCAGTTCTTCGAGGACATGGGCCGGATCACCGAGCACCGCACCGATCCGGACCTCTGCGAGCTGCTGGTCACCCGCTCGCAGCCGACGATGCTGTGGATGGCCGAGCGCGGGCACCGCTTCGCGCCGATCTGGGGCCGCCAGGCCTTCAAGGTCGACGGCCGGTTCAAGTTCTGGGGCGGGTTGACGGTGGAAGCGGTCGGCGGCGGGCCGGGCCTGGTGGCGGCCTGGACGAAGATCGCGCAGGCGGCCGGGATCGAGGTGCTGTACGGCGCCCGCGCGGTCTCGCTGGTCGCCGACGACGCGGGCGTGCGCGGCGTGCGGGTCAAGCAGGACGGCCGCACACGGGAGATGGCGGCGGACGCGGTGGTGCTGGCGGCCGGCGGCTTCCAGGCCAACACCGAGTGGCGCACCCGCTACCTGGGCGCCGGCTGGGACCTGGCGAAGGTGCGCGGCACGCGGTTCAACACCGGCGACGGCCTGCGGATGGCGCTCGACATCGGGGCCATGCCCACCGGTCAGTGGTCGGGCTGCCACGCGGTGGGCTGGGAGCGCAACGCCCCGGAGTTCGGCGACCTGGCGGTCGGCGACGGCTTCCAGAAGCATTCCTATCCGTTCGGGGTGATGCTCAACGCCCGGGGCGAGCGGTTCCTCGACGAGGGCGCCGACTTCCGCAACTACACCTACGCCCGCTATGGCCGCGAGATCCTCAAGCAGCCGTTGCAGTTCGCCTGGCAGGTGTTCGACGCCAAGGTCCGCCACCTGTTGCGCGACGAGTACCGCATCAAGCAGGTGACCCGCGTCACCGCCCAGACCCTGGAGGAACTGGCCGGCAAGCTGGAGGACGTGGACGCCGCCGCGGCCCTGGCGACGCTCACCGCCTATAACGCCGCCGTCCGCACCGACATTCCCTTCGATCCCAATGTGAAGGATGGCCGCCGCACGGAAGGTCTGGCGATCCCGAAATCCAACTGGGCCAACACCCTCGATGAACCGCCGTTCGAGGCCTATGCGGTGACCTGCGGCGTCACCTTCACCTTCGGCGGGGTGCGCATCGACACGGCCGGCCAGGTGCTGGACGTGGACCTCGCCCCGATCGGCGGGCTCTATGCGGCCGGCGAGATGGTCGGCGGCCTGTTCTACGAGAACTATCCCGGCGGGACCGGCCTGACGGCCGGGGCGGTGTTCGGGCGGATCGCCGGGGCCAGCGCCGGCGCGGCGGCGATCACAGGTTTGTAGCGGCGCCGACCTAAGTTACGCCGCATTCCTTCCGGCCAGCGTCAGTATATCACGAAGATGAAATCGCTCGCGGCGAGATGACACATGAGTAGATGGCGGACTCTCCGCCATCTGTTCGGCATGCGTCCTGATCTCCTCTCAAAAGCCAAGCTTGTCGACCTCGCCAGGCATCAATTGCAGCGTATAGGCGGGGCCGGCGCGATGGCGCTGAGCCTCGGCCTGGCCGCCGTGTCGCTGGGCATCGCCGAAGCGGCCGTGCACACCGGCCTCGCCGCGCCGACGCCCCCGGCCGCGGAGGTGCGCCTCACGGCCATCGAGCCCCCGCCCGCGCTGGTTCCGCAGCTGGTCGACACCGGTCCCGCCTGGCAGGGCCGCGACATCGACGGCGACGGCGCGCCGGACTTCGCCAACCCGACCGGCGAGGCGCCGCGCGGCCACGACGCCTATGGCGACGGCTGGTTCCACGCCCGCCGCGACGGCGGCTCGCGGCCGCACGAGGGGGTCGACTACGACAGCCGCGCCGGCCAGCAGGTGATGGCCCCGATCTCCGGCTATGTGGGCAGGATCGGCTACGCCTATCCGGGCGACGCGCGCTTCAAATATGTGGAGATCGACAACCCCGCCCTGCACCTGCAGGCCCGGGTGTTCTACGTGGACCCCAGCGTGGCGGTGGGACAGCCGGTGGAGCTCGGCCGGCCGATCGGCGCGGCCCACAGCCTGCAGGCCCGCTACGGCGGCATCACCGACCACGTCCACCTGGAGATCGAGCAGGCCGGCCGCAAGATCGACGCCCAGAGCGTGATCCTGGCCCGCGCCTCGGGCTCCGCCTCGCTGGCGGCGATGAACTAGGTTCAGGGCCCAACAGAAAGCCCCGCGCGGGCGCGGGGCTTTCCAACTCTCCTCGCTCCCCGGCCGTGCCGGGGAGGATCGCCGCTACAGGGCGCGGCGGCCCGCGAGGGCGTGGTAGATGAACAGCACGACCACGGCGCCGACGATGGCGACCAGGATCGAATAGATGTTCAGGCCGGTGACGCCGGCGGCGCCGAAGCGGGTGAACAGGAAGCCGCCGACGAACGCGCCGACCACCCCCAGGACGAGATCGAGCAGCAGATTGCCGCCGGTCCTGTTCACAAGCTTGCTGGCGATGAAGCCGGCGATCAGGCCCAGAACGATCCAGGCAAGAACTGACATGGCGTTTTCTCCAGGCTGCCGGCGCTTCTACGGACTGGCCGGCGAGGCGCCCGAGAAAAGCCATGTGGCGGCCATAGGTTCCGGATGCCGATGTGGCGGGGGACGGCGGCGCGGAAGCAACCTTAACCGTGGCTGACGGGTTCTATCGGTGAGCGTGTCGCCGCAATCGAAGGAGACCTCCCCCTTGCGTAAGAAGTTGATCGCGTCTGTGTCCCTGGCCCTGGCCGCCCTCAGCGTGGCCGCGGCCCCGATGGTGGCGAGCGCGCAGCCGCACCGGCACCGCGTGCAGGTCTGCGGCGCCGGCAATAACGCCAAGAACACCGGCACGGTGGTGGGCGCGGTGACCGGCGGCCTGCTGGGCAACGCCGTCAGCCACGGCGGCGGCAAGACCGGCGGCACCATCATCGGCGCCGGCGTCGGCGCGGTGGCCGGCCACCAGATCGCCAAGAACAACGGCCGCAGCCACTGCCACTACGAGTGGCGCCGCGACTAACCTTTCATGCAGAGCCAGCGGGTGCGGTGCCAGTGCTCGGCATTGTCCACCCATCCGCTGATCCGCGGGTTCACCAGCGCGCGGGCCACCACATAGTAGACCGGCAGGACGCCCTCGTCTGACAGCAGGGTCTGTTCGGCGCGGGCCAGGATCTGGCCGCGGCGGACCGCGTCCGGCTCGTGGTCCGCTTGGGCCAGCAGGGCGTCGTAGGCGGGGTTGTTGTAGTCGCCGTAGTTCTGCGCCCCGGTGTCGGACTTCAAGAGGCCCAGGAAGGTCATCGGGTCGTTGAAGTCGGCGTACCAGGACATGAAGCCCACCTGGAAGTCGCGGTTCGCATAGGCCGCGAAGGCGATCGGCCCGTCGTTCTGCACGATCGACACGTCGACGCCCACAGCGCGCCAGTCCGCCTGGATGGCCTGGGTGAGCAGGATGCTCTCGCTGTTGGTGGTGGTCTTGATCTCCAGCTTCAGCGGATGGGCCCGCGTGAAGCCCGCCGCGACCAACAGCCCCTTCGCCTCGGCCTGCCGCGCCGTGAAAGACTTGTCCGCCCAGACCGTCCGCGCGCCATAGGCATAGTTGGCGGTCCCCGGCGGCACGAAGGCGTAGGCCGGGACCTGGCCCGCCCGCAGCAGTTTCCGCGCCATGAAGTCGCGGTCGATGGATTCCGAGAGGGCGCGCCTGACGCGCAGGTCCTGGAAGGCCTTCACGTCGTGGGTGTTCAACGACAGGTAGGCGGTGGCCAGCGCAGTGTGGGTGTGGACATAGGCCGGCATCACCGCCTTCAGGTGGGCGATGCGGTTGGACTGGAAGGCGCGGGTGGCGTCGAGCTCGCCGCGCTGCACGCGCCGCTCGGCGGCGATGTCGTCGGGGGTGGCGAAATAGTCCACCCGGTCCAGGCAGACGTGGGCGGCGTCATAGTACATCGGGTTCTTGGCGAGCTGGATGTGGTCGCCCAGCCGCCAGGCGACCAGCTTGTAGGCCCCGTTGGAGACGTAGCGGCCGGGGGTCACCCAGCCGTCGCCGTATCGTTCGACCACATGCTTCGGCGCCGGATAGAAGCTCTGGTGCTTGAGCAGCTCCGGCAGGTAGGGCGCAGGATGCTCCAGGGTCAGCTGCAGGGTGTAGGGATCGAGCGCTCGGGCGCCCAGGGTGGCCGGCGCCGCCTTGCCGTCGCTGATCGCCTGGCCGCCTTTGATCACATAGACCAGGTAGGCGTAGATCGAGGCGGTCTTCGGATCGAGCACGCGCTGCAGGCCGAAGATGTAGTCCTCGGCGGTGACCGGAACGCCGTCCGACCAGCGGGCGTTGCGGCGCAGGTGGAAGGTCCAGGTGAGGCCGTCGGGGGTGGTCTCCCAGCTGGTCGCGCCGCCGGGGATCGGGGTGGAATCGGCCGCCTCGGTGGTCAGGCCCTCCATCAGGTCGCCGATCACCCAGCCCTCGCTGACCAGGTTGGCCTTGTGCGGATCGAGGGTGGCCGGCTCCACGTCGAGGCCGAACTCGAAACAGACCTTGCCGGCCGGGCAGGCCGGGCGCTGCGGCTTGCCCTGGCAGCCGGCGAGGGTCAGCGCCACGAGGACGAGGACGATCAGGTGTCGGCGCAAGCGATGGACCTCACAGGGCCGCATCACTTCACGTCAAATCGGCGATGTCGAGGCCGAGCGGTTAGTGCAGCTTGAACTCGGCCCCCAGCGCCTTCAGCTCCGCCGGCTTGATCAGCTTGCAGTGGCCGATGGTCACCTTGAACAGCGGGCCGTCCAGGGTGCGGGTCCAGAAGTCGAGGAACTTCTTCAGCACCGGAAAGTCCGGGAACAGGTCGTAGTCCTGCCAGATGTAGCTCTGCAGCAGGCTCGGATGATCGGGCATCCGGTAGAGGATCTCCGCAGTGGTCAGGCTGTAGCCTTCCAGCTGTTTGCGGAATTCCGGCGACGCCAACATTCGCATGACCTCAGACTGTTGATCCGAAGCGCGCAGCCGCGCGGGCGACGCGCACAGTCAGGGTATGTGTGATTCGGAGAATTGTTCCTTAAAAACAGATCATTAGCACTCAGCGTTCGAGTCTGCTGCCAAGTCAGGCGGTGTAGGACCTTGGCTCCAGCGCGACCGGCGTCGGCGTCTCGAATGGCGTCCAGCCGCGGGCTGCGATGACGTCGTTGCTCTCCTTGGCCCTGCGGCCAGCCGCCAGCGACCAGGTGATGTGATAGGTCGAGCCGTCCGGCCGGTCGGTGGTCCCGCCGATGCGCACCACCATGGCCTGCACGCCCGCCCCGTCGTCGGCCTCGCCAACGATCTCGCCGGAGGTTTCGGTGGGCAGGCGCTGGGCCGCGTCGCCGAACTTCAGCGTCACGTGGTCGGCGACCGCCTGCGGATAGCGCGGCGGGAAGCGCTCGAGCAACGCCTCGCGTTCGGCGCGGTCCAGCGCCCAGCCGATGAAGCCTGGCCGCGCCGTCACAGCGGGGCCTATTCGGCGGCCTGCAGGATCACCGCCTCGCGGCCGCCGCGCACCAGGCTCCCGGGCAGGGCGCCGGTGGACTGGCCGTCGCGGAAGGTCACCTGGCCGGACTTGATGGTGTAGCGATAGCCGTCGACGCGCTGCACCAGCCGGCGGCCGCCGGCCGGCAGGTCATTGATCGCCTCGGGCCGGTGCAGCCGGAGCCCCTCGAAGTCGATCAGGTTGAGGTCGGCCAGCAGGCCGGGCTTCAGCTGGCCGCGGTCGTGCAGGCCATAGGCGCGGGCGGTGTCGCTGGTCAGCTTGCGGACCAGGAATTCCAGCGGGAACTTCTCGCCCTTGGTCCGGTCGCGGGCCCAGTGGGTGAGGATGAAGCTCGGCATGCCGGCGTCGGCGATCACCCCGCAATGCGCCCCGCCGTCGGAGAGCCCGAACAGCACGTTCGGGTGCTCCATGTTGCGGCGGAAGAAGTCGAAGTTGTAGGAGCCGTAGGCGCCCAGCGGCTGGTAGAACAGCTCGCGCCCGCCGTCGCGCAGCAGCAGGTCGTACATCATCGCCAGCGGCGCCACGCCGGCGGCCTCGGCGAGGCCCGCGACGCTCGCCTCTCGGTCGGGCTCGTAGTCGGGCGTCTCGCCCAGCGGGAAGACGTGGAACAGCAACTCCTGCGCCCCCTTGGCCATGGCGCCGGAGCGCATGGCGCTCTCCTCGCCCAGCAGGGCGGCGCGGATCTCGGGCCGGGCCATGGCCGCGAGCTTTTCCTCCAGGTCGAGATGGGCGATCTCGCGGCGATAGGTCGGGTGCGCTGCGAACACGTGGAAGCTGGACGTCAGGCCGTGCAGGATGCCGGTGGGCCGCCCGGCGATCTGCGGGCGGATGTCCATGCCCTGGGCGCGGGCCTCCTCGGCGATGTTGTACATCTTGTCGCCCTCATAGGCGCCGGCCGAGGTCGCCACCAGGGTCACCGGAAGCCCGGTCTGGTGGGCGAAGGCCTTGACCCATTGCCACTCGTCGTCGTCGCCCAGGTGGTCGGAGACCAGCTCGAAGACGCCGTGCTGCAGCCCCTTCATGGCCAGGCCGAGCGCCAGCATCTCGTCGGAGCCGGCGAAGGTGCCCGGCACGTGGACGCCCTGCTTGTCCTTGTGCAGCAGGGTGCGGGAGGTGGAGAAGCCGAGCGCCCCGGCCGCCACGCCCTCGCGCACCAGGGCGGCCATCTGGGCGATCTCGCCGGCGTCGGGCACGTAGTCGGTGTTGCAGCGGTCGCCCAGCACATAGGCCCGCACCGCGCCGTGCGGCACCTGGGCGCCGACGTCGATGGCGCGCGGCTTGGCCTCCAGGGCGTCGAGGTATTGCGGGAAGCTCTCCCAGGTCCAGTCGATGCCTTCGGCCAGCGCCGCGCCGGGGATGTCCTCCACTCCCTCCATCAGCTCGATGAGGAACTGGTGGGCGTCCGGCCGCACGGGAGCGAACCCCACGCCGCAGTTGCCCATGATGGCGGTGGTCACCCCGTGCCAGCTGGAGGGCGCCAGCAGCGCGTCCCAGGTCGCCTGGCCGTCGTAATGGGTGTGGATGTCGACCCAGCCCGGGGTGACGATCAGGCCGCTGGCGTCGATCTCACGCCGCGCCGGCCCGTCCACCTGGCCCACCTGCACGATGCGATCGCCGTCGATGGCGATGTCGCCGACGAAAGGCTCGCCGCCCGTGCCGTCGACGATGGTCCCGTTACGGATGATCAGGTCGCGCACGGCAGTCCTCCCAGGATTCTGGCCGATATTTTCCGCAAGGATAGCGCGGCGCCGCCGCGGAAAGGCGAGGTTTCTTGCCGCCCGCCGACGCGGCCACCTCCGGAGTCGGCTTGGCGCCGGGCCTCAATGGGTTATCGTCGATCAGTGACCGCTCGGTGAGAGAGGCGGCGCGGGCAGGAGACGACGATGAAGTTCACCTGGTTCAACCTGATGCCGTGGCCCTATCTGCCGGACGATTTCCGGGAGACCAACCGGTCCGTCTGGGTGGACATCGATCAGAAGCTGTTCGACCCGGCCAAGAGCCACGAGGTCTACAACACCTACATGGACCTCTTGGAATACGCCGACACCCTGGGGTTCGACGGCGTGGGGGTGAACGAGCACCACCAGAACGGCTACGGCATCATGCCCAGCCCCAACCTCATCGCCGCGGGGCTGGCGCGCCGGACCAAGGACGCGGCCATCGTGGTGCTGGGCAACTCCATCGCCCTCTACAATCCGCCGGTCCGGGTGGCCGAGGAGTTCGCCATGCTGGACTGCATCTCCGGCGGGCGGCTGGTCGCCGGGTTCCCGGTCGGGACCTCCATGGACACCAACTACTGCTACGGCCAGATCCCCAGCCTGACGCGGGAGAAGTACCAGGAAGCCCACGACCTGATCGTCAAGGCCTGGACCACGCGCGAGCCCTTCGCCTTCAACGGCCGCTACAACAAACTGCGGCACGTCAACATCTGGCCGCGGCCCATCCAGCAGCCGCATCCGATGGTGCACATCCCCGGCGGCGGGTCGGTGGAGACCTACGACTTCTGCATCGACAACACCTACAGCTACTCCTACATCAGCTTCTCCGGCTACC